>JANNNS010000253.1:0-29318 GCA_031398645.1 Acidobacteriota bacterium | reverse complement strand
TGTTTGGCCTTGGCTTTCGCCTTACCTTTCGCGGCACCTTTTGCGGCTTTGGGTTCGAGGTGTTCCGAGACCGGGAACAGAACGTAGAATCGAGTGCCTTCCGGCAGCGTCGCGAGGATCTCGTCGGCGGCGGATTCGGGTGAATCCTTTCGCACTTCGCGGCCGCAAACGTGGCAGAACGTCTGGCCTGCACGTGCGTACAAAAGGCGAAGATAGTCGTAGATCTCGGTCTGTGTTGCGACGGTCGAACGCGGGTTTTTGGTCGAATTCTTCTGCCTGATGGCAATTGCCGGGGCGAGGCCTGTGATCTCATCGACATCCGGCTTGTCCATTCGTTCAAGGAACTGGCGGGCGTATGCCGAGAGCGATTCGACGTAGCGACGCTGGCCTTCGGCATAGATCGTGTCAAAGGCAAGGCTCGATTTGCCCGAGCCCGAGACACCAGTAATGACCGTCAGTTTATTGTGCGGGAGCGAGACCGAGAGGTTCTTAAGGTTATGAACACGGGCTCCGCGGATCTCAATGCCTTCTTCCTTTGTCTGAACTGCACGCATAGGCGAAGAATCTGTCGATAAGGTCAAAACTTAAGTTTAACAAATCGGCTGCGTCGGACAAAGCGGGAATAGAACCGGCAAATCCCGGGATCAAGTCTTGTATGAAACGACTTGGATTAGCTTTTGCAGCGGCGGTTATGGTGTCGGCCTGTTGGGTGAATACGGCGGAGGATATCCGGCCGGCGAGCTCTGAGCAGACAGTGACGGCGGCCGTAGAGGATAAGGGTTCACTGGTCCGGCAGCCCGTATTAGTCGAGCTATTCACGTCAGAAGGCTGTTCAAGCTGTCCGCCGGCCGATCGGCAATTAGCCCTTCTTGAGAACGAGCAACCGGTCGCCGGTGCTGAGGTCATCACCTTGGCCTTTCACGTCGATTACTGGAATCGGCTGGGCTGGACGGACAAATATTCGTCACCGCAGTTCAGCGAACGGCAGAACAGCTATGTTCAGCGGATGGGGCTTGACTCAAGCTACACGCCGCAGATGGTGGTTGACGGACAGTTGGAATTTGTCGGCAGCGACGCGAATAAGGCGAACAGTACGATCGCGAAGGCAGCCGCAGTTAGGAAGGCACGGGTTTCGCTCAAGGCCTCTGCCGAGAGCGTAGAACTACTGATCGATGACTTAGATCGCCACGAGGATGCGACCGTTTATTTGGCTGTCGCTGAGGACGGGCTCGTTACAGACGTAAAAAGCGGCGAGAACGGGGGCAGGAAACTGCCGCATATTTCCGTGGTTCGGCGGTTCGATGTCTTAGGGCGGATCGACAAGGCGGCATCGTCCTTCAAAGCCTCGGCTAAGGTCGTGACGGAACCAGGCTGGAAAGTGGAAAATCTGAAGTATGTCGTTTTCGTTCAAGAAGACGTCACCGGAAAGGTCGTCGGGGCAGCCAAATCTCAGGTGAAATGATCTCTAAACTGAATCGGCGAGCGGCCGCCTCTTCTTCCTATGCAGTGGTGAGGATGCGGATCAAACCACGGAACAAGAGAAAGAAGAGGATATCACTAACTAACAGTTAGAGGTGTTACTAGCTGTTAGTGTGTTAGCGGTGTTAGTGTTATCGGCTCATTTCGCGTTCATCCAGTTGTCGCCTGCACCGATCTCGGCGATCAATGGAACGTCGAGAACGGCTGCGAGCTCCATTTCGCGTTTGATGATCTCCGAGGCTCTCTCGACCTCGGCGTTCGGTGCTTCGAAGAGCAGTTCGTCGTGCACCTGCATTATCATCCGCGTTTCGAGCCCTTCTTTATTGATCGCGTTAAAGACCCTGATCATAGCGATCTTAACGATGTCGCTGGCGGTTCCCTGGATGGGCATATTGATGGCTTCGCGTTCGGCACGTGAGCGTACGCTGAAGTTTCGGTCACGTATGCCGGGGAAGTAACGCCGTCGTCCAAAGAGCGATTCGATATAGCCTTTCTCGCGTGCTTCTTCGGGAATGCGGTCCATGTAGGCACGGATTCCCTTGTACGTGGCGAAGTAATCGTCGATAACCTTACGTGCTTCTGCACGCGAGATGCCGACACGCTGCGACAGCCCGAAGGCCTCGACCGCATAGGCGATGCCGAAGTTCACGATCTTTGCCAGGCGGCGTTTTTCCTTCAGGTCCTTTTCATCGGTGGCCCCGAAAACGAGCCTTGCCGTCTTGGCGTGAATGTCCTCGTTATTCAGATAGGCTTCGAGCATCACCGGGTCCTTTGTGATGTGTGCCAGAATGCGAAGCTCAAGCTGTGAGTAATCGGCCGAGATGAGTTTACAGCCCTTTTCCGGGATGAATGCACGCCTGATACGCTGGCCGAGTTCCGTGCGGACGGGAATGTTCTGCAGGTTCGGTTCGGTCGAACTCAAACGTCCGGTCACGGCGACTGCCTGGCTGAGCACACCATGAATGCGGCCGTCCGTGTTGATCATCTTCGGCAGGGAATCGGCGTAGGTCGCTTTAAGCTTATCGAGTTCGCGATAATCGATGATCATCTGTGCGATCTCAAAATCCACCGCCAATTCTGCCAGCACGTCCTTGCTTGTCGATATCTGTCCGGTCGCGGTCTTCTTGCCGGTGGCGATGTTCAGCTCTGCAAAGACTTCGCCGACCTGTTTTGGTGAACCGATGTTGAATTCACGTCCGGCGATCTCATAGATCTTGGTTTGCAGCGTTGCGAGTTCCTCTGAGATAAAGCCGGAGAATGTGTGCAGGGCTTCGGCGTCGACCTTCATTCCGGCCATTTCGATGTCGGCGATGATCGGTGCCACGGGAATCTCGATCTCCTCGTAAACCTTGGTCAGGCCGTCGGTAACGATCTTTTTCCGCAGGATAGGCGTTAGCTGCTGGGTCCAATCGGCCCTGATCGCTGCTTTCCATCCCGAATCGGTAAAGCCGTGCGGCACATCGCCGTGCGGATAGGCGTTCAGGTTGTGTTGGGCAAGGAATTCGACCTCGTGATGCGGCCGGCTTGAATCGAGCAGGTAAGAGGCCATCATCAGGTCGTCTTTGATGCCGACTATCTCAATGCCCATTGTCCTCAGAACGGCGACTTTCGATTTGTAGTCGTGGGTGCTTTTCTCGACGTACGGATTGGCGAAAAGGTCGGCAAGCGGACGAATGGCGGCTTCGCGTCCGCCTTCGAAGTTCTCAAGGTCGATAAAGGCCGAGTGTCCGGGCGAATGAGAGACAGCGATGCCGAGCGGCGGGACCTTATCGAACGCCGAGTGCCACTTTGCCTCGTTCGAATCGTCCACGGCGAACCCGAACCATTCCTTTTCCCAGAGCGTGCGTATCAGCTTGTCCAGTTCCGTTCGGTTCGACACCACGCTATAGGCCTGTTCGAATGCTTCGGCGGTGCCGCCGTCGTTTTGGAACATATCGAACAGCGGTGCCGAGTCAGAGAATTCTTTCGTCAGGGCAGAGAATTCGAGTTCGCGGAAAAGTTCAAACGCAGCGGTGCGATCGGGTTCTTTTGCTTTGAGCAAGGGAAGGTCGAGTTCGACCGGAACCTCGCAATGGATCGTCGCGAGTTCTAGCGACTGACGAATGATGGCTTGATTGTTCAGCAGGCTTTCACGCTGCGTTTTGTGCTTGATCTGCTCAGCGTTTGCCATTGCGGCTTCGGCGGAGCCGAATTCCAACACGAGCTTTAACGCACCGACCGCTCCAATGCCCGGGGCACCCGGAATGTTATCGACCGCATCGCCCATCAGGCCGAGCAGGTCCACGATCTTTGATGGCGGCACGCCGAACTTATTCTGGACCCAAGCTTCGTCGCACCATTCTATCGGCGGCACCGGCACCTTTCGCTTTACGTTGATCGAATTCTGCCGCATCGCAATGATGTGCGGATCGCTTACCAGCTGGCAGAGGTCCTTGTCATTTGAAACGATGACGGCCTGCAGGCCCTGCTCGGCGACCTTTTTGGCAAGCGTTCCGATAACGTCGTCGGCCTCGAACCCGTCGTATTTGATGATCGGGATATTGAACGCTTCGCAGACGCGGATAATGAACGGAATCTGCGTCGAAAGGTCCTCGGGCATTGCCTCGCGGTTCGCCTTGTAATCGGCGAAAAGGTCATCGCGAAATGTCTTTGCGTCGGTGTCAAAGACAGCGGCGATGTAGTCGGGTTTCTCGTCGTTCAGGAGCTTTCGCAGCATGTTCGTAAATACGAAAATAGCCTGCGTTACCTGGCCGCTGCTGCTCCTGAGCGGGTCCTGCCTCGCGTTCATCGGAGCAAAGTACGCACGAAAGATGTGCGACATCGAGTCGATAAGAAATACACGTTTCATTTGGTTTTGAGTTTATCCGAATTCCAAAGTGTTCGCACGGATAACAGTTTAGTAACGGTAGTAACTAACAGTTAGGGGTGTTAGTTGCTGTTACTGACCGGAAATAGATTTGAGTCACTAACAGGTAATAACAGGTCAAACTGTTAGTTAGTTATTCCTTCAGGCTAGTAACAGGTCCAACTGTTAGTTAGTTAGTCATTCAGGCCCGGTAACGCGAAGGGTCCGAGGATGAGATCGAAGGCACCTTGATACCGCGATACTGTCATCGATCAGGTTACGCCATTCTATTCCTAGCCTCGAAAACGATCGTTGCAGTGCTGCATACTTCATAACACTTCATCCGTTAAGATCCTTCGTGATAACCTTGTCAATGACCGGCCTTGCCTCTCGTCGCGATATGCAGAGCATTTCGTGACACACCCCACCCACCCCTTCCTCACTACGGAAAGGCCGCTATTCTTAGCTGCTTAGGCCATAGACTAACGAACGTTCAAGTAATGCCAACGTCCGTTAGATTCTATAATACACGTGTGTTAGCGATTGTCAAGGGTTTTATGCGTGATACAAGCAAAAAAGATGAGAAAGTGAGCTTTTTAATGAGAATCAGGATCACTAACTAACAGTTTGACCTGTTACTACCTGTTAGTGACTCAAATCTGTTTCCGGTCACTAACAGCAACTAACACCCCAAACTGTTAGTTAGTTATTGGCAGCGATGAGTGCAATAGAAAAGGGCCGGCAGTGTAGTGCCGACCCTTCTTTTCGTCATACCTTATGTTTAGTAAGGATCGTAGAAACGGACATTTGCCGTTTTGGTGCTTCCGTCGTTGAGGGTTATGGCAAACTCGCGGCAGGTGCCTGCCCATGCTTCGTTCGTCTGCCAGTAGTAAATGTATTCGTCAAACATGTAGAAGAGCGGTATCGCCGCGGTAGTCGGAACGCTTGGTCCGGTCGGCAATCCGGTCATACAGTTCACCGGCCGTGACGAAGGCGAGCCTGCCGCGAAGATGTTCAGGCCCTTGAAGCCGCTCAGGCTAAAGCCCAACGGGATAGCGTTTCCGGCAACGATGAAGTTGGTTCCCGGCGGCGGCGTCGACAACCGTCGGGTAAAGCCCGTGAAGTTGTAGAGGACCGTGACCGTGAACGTCGAGGTCGACTGGTTGCCGCGTGCATCGATCGCCGTGATCGTGACCGTCGTCGTTCCGACCGGGAAGAAGTATCCGAACGGCGGGCTGATCGAGAGCTGCGGAGCCGAGCAATTGTCCGTCGCCGAAATGGTACCGACATTTACCTGCATCGACGTCGCATTAGGCGGAAGCGTGACGACGAAGTTCGGTTTCGGTGTAATGACCGGCGGCGTTGTCTCGAACGGCACCGTGACGTTGAGCGTTGAGGTTGCCGAAAGTGTTCCTGTATCAACGACCTGAAGCGTAAAGCTTGCGGCCGAGGCATTACAAGCGGCGGCTACCGTCGCAGTGACGACACCGGCCGAGTTGACCGATATACCGGAGATGGTGACGCCATTCACCGTTGCCGGTCCGACGACCGAAACGACCAAATTGTTTTCGGCGTCCTCGGCATCGCTTACGTTTGCAATGGTCGCACTGCCGGAAGTTCCTTCCTGCCGAACAACCGCAACTGCGTTAATCGTCGGTGCTGAATTCGTGACATCAGTGCTGACGGGCGGCCCAGGGATCGGAGCAACGCTGTCGGCTTCGATGGTGTAGCCAGTGTTATTGACGGTTCCACCCGAAGCGACGTTGACCGTTACGGTGAATGAAACGCTGCCGTTGGCTCCTGCGGCGACTGTGCCGATGTTCCAGACAACGCTGCCTGCATTCACCGTACCGCCGTCGGTTGCCGATTGGAAAGTAGTTCCGGCCGGGATCGGGTCCTTAATGACAACGTTTGTCGCCGCTACCGAACCGGTGTTGGCGTAATTGATCGTGTAGGTCAGATTCGCTCCCGAACCGGTGGTCGCCGGAGCACTCTTTGACACGGTCAAACCGGGAGCCAAGCCGGGCGGTATAAAGCGAACGGCTCCGTTGCCGCGGGCGGTGTTTGTTACGCCGACAAGGGGCACCAAGGCCGAGGTCGCACCGGCGGCTGTGAACGGAGCCTTTATCAAAACCGGGGGTATGCTGGTGCTGTTACCCGCTAGGATCGCAAGCTGAGAGTCGGCACTTATGCCAACATCTTCAAAGCTTCCCGCTCCACCTGGAAGAGGAAGCGTCTCGACGACCGAACTGCTGCTAAACGGGGCAGCGATCGACGCGGCATGGCTGGCACTGGCACTTACAACGATCGCGTGGCCGCCATCGGGTGCGACCATGATCCCGTCCAGGGAACTCCCGCCCGGTATGGTAAGCAGCGAGGCGGTCGATGCCGCACTAAACGGTGCCTGAAATATTCTGACCTGATTGCCCGACAGCGTTGTAGCAAGCAAAGTATTGCCGTCCGGAGTGATCGCGATAGCACCGCTGGCAGTGTTCAATAAAGGTATTGTGAAGGCTACCGAGGTGTATGGGGCATCCAGTACCGAGATACCGGTCGAGTGAGTTACGAACGCACGTCCGGCGTTGTTGAAAACGATCGCCTGTGTCTGATATCCAGCTATTACACCCGGCAGGGTCAGAGATGTGATCGCTGAGCCGGGGCCGAACGGGGCCTGGATCACCTTTAGCGAGTTGCTGCTACCAATTGCCAAAGCGGCCGTTAGGTTCGGAACGACCGTGATCGTTCCGGTGCCGTCATATCCGGCCGGGGCCGTGTTGATCGTCGAGAGCAATGCTGCGGTCGAGATCTGAACAACATGGATACGACCGGCACCAAAATCCGAGATCAGTGCGTTGTCGCTGCCGTAATAGGCGACGCCATGAGGCTGAGCACCACCGGGCAGGCCCGTCACTAAGTTCTGAGTTGCCGGGGCATTAGCCGGATCTGGAAACACGACGGCCCGATTGCTGGCAGACGTGGCTCCGAGAATTGCTGGCTGAAAGTTCACGCCCCCTAACTGGCCGTCCGCACGAAACTGCGAGGGTTCGAAGGTATCGGGAACAAGGATCGGCGTAACGTCAACCGGTTCGAGTTCGGCGTCATGCGAACCGCCCTTGACCACGTCGCCGCGGATCGAAACCGGCGGTGCCGAGCCCCTGTACGGCTCACCCTTGTAAAGAAATTCCTGGTAAGGGATCTCGTCCCCGACAGCGGCATTCCTGACCGGGTCCTGCTGTTGGGCACCGGCCTTAAAGGAGATGAAACCAAAAACAGCAGTGCTCAGAATAACGCCGAGCAAGAGAAAGGTGCGACGATCCGCCGCAAGTATAGATCCAAAGAATTTTTTCATGACGATACAGATCTCTCCAAACAATTTCTGCAAACCTCAATAGACAGCAGACCACTCCCGCACAATCCCTTTGTCTTGGAAAAGCTTCAATCAAACTGCGATGAAGTAGAAAACTTTACTAGCCTGCTTAGGGCAGGCGGGTGAACAACTTGTCTACAAATAAGCTTTGGCTGCGGTCAACCGTACTCCCGGCACACGATCACACGCAGTTTCCGCAAATATATCTGTTAAACATAGCTGGCTTTGCTAAATTGTCTGTCTGCCAGCATACCATAACACAATTAAACAAAGCCCTTTTCCATCAATAGTTTAGTGTTGGTATAGGGCGGTGTGAACGGGCGGGTCGATCGGCGTTCGCACACGCACACCTATACTCCCGGAAAGTAACAGAACATTACTAACAGAGTAACAGCAAATAACAGGTCTAACTGTTAGTTACAGTTGATCAGCGACTGACCGGTGATCTTTACGGAATTATTTGGTGGATACGAGAGGGGAAATAAAAAAGCGGCTTCAGACTTAACCGCAACACAGGTTGAAATTGTTACCGTTGCTCGATTCCTCGCCTAGCGGAGTTCACAACACGAACCTTGTGCGGAGCCTGAAGCCACTTATTAGAATATCGGATTGCGGCGAAAGGATAAAGTTGGCCAAGTTAATTTTATGGTAAACGAACGCCACGGGCTTTATCGTCCTCCTCGTACCGTTCGCAATAGCAGTTGTCGTCCGTGCCGATATTGCAGTTGGGCGGCGTCGTCTCGATGCAGTTCTTTCCATATTTCACCAGCAGGACCACGAGCACCGCGATCCCGACGGCGAAGACCACCATAAAAGCGGTATCACGTTTGCTCCACCCCTTTTTCGCCTGCTGCCTGCTTTTTTCCAGCTCAAGCTTTACAGGGTCGAACTCGGCGGATTTTGCCTTGAACTTTTTGGTCTCTTCTTCGAAAGCCTTCTTTAGGTCAGGCCTTTTCTTGTCGGCCTTGGGTGCGGGTTCATTGTGGGCGACGGCCGCATTCGGGCCTGACTTTACGGGCGGCTGGCCGTGGACAGGAGCCGTGATGGTCACGCTCAAAACGGCGAGCATGGTGAACAGAGTTGTAGCGATCTTCAGCATTGGAGCCTCCCTTGATTCGTTCAGTTCTTATCGTGGACAGCCCGACCCGTTCAGTTGGCTGTGAGGTGAATGGCGTGAGTATAAACGAAAATGATCTAAGTATAAGTAAACTTTTGTAAAGGAAAAGCCCTGAATGCTTAACACATCAGGGCCTCTCTAATTATGGCGGAAAGGGTGGGATTCGAACCCACGGAACCCGTTAAGGCTCACAGCATTTCCAATGCTGCCAATTCAACCACTCTTGCACCTTTCCGAATCTTTGTGGCTGAGATAAAAACTTTAAGGTCAACTTTCGACCACTTCCGGCTTCGGATCTTCGCCCGAAACGTGCGGTTCGTCATCACCGACTAGCCAAGTATACAAAAACCCGGCGAGCAATGCACCCAGGATAGGTGCAACCCAGAAAAGCCATAGCTGTGCGACCGCCCAACCTTGGACAAACAGGGCAGGGCCAGTCGAACGTGCCGGATTGACGGAAGTGTTCGTGACCGGGATGGTTATGAGATGAATCAGCGTCAGGCAAAGGCCGATCGCAACCGGGGCAAACCCTTTCGGAGCTTTGCCGTGTGTCGAGCCGAGGATAACGATGAGGAAGAAGAACGTCATCACAACCTCAGCAACGAACGCAGCGACAACGGTATATCCGCCCGGTGAATGGTCGCCGAACCCGTTCGACGCAAAGCCATCGGCAAGTGAAAATCCGACACGGCCGGACGCGATCAAGTATAGAATGCCGGCACCGGAGATAGCCCCGAGCACCTGGGCAATGACATACGGCAAGATCTCCTTAGACGGGAATCGTTTCCCAGCCCAGAGGCCGAAGGTGACCGCCGGATTCAGATGGCAGCCCGAAATGTGGCCGATCGCGTATGCCATTGTCAGCACCGTCAGGCCGAATGCCAGCGATACGCCTACGAATCCGATGCCCAGATACGTGCTTCCGAACTTCGCCGCAAGAACGGCACTGCCGCAACCGCCCAGCACCAGCCACAGCGTTCCGATGAACTCCGCCGACAACCTCTTTGTTAAAGGCATAACCAGACCTCCGTCAATTGTGTTAGTTACGGACACGGATTGTAGTCCAAAAGCCAAAACCAGACAAATCACCGAGCGGTAGAACAGTAAAAAGGCCTCGTCATTTGAACGAGGCCTAAACATACCTGAAGAAAGGTTGAGTCAGAAACGAGTGAACTGGCGGTCGCGGATGAGCGAATTGTATGCATCGATCACCTTGCCGGGCGAACCCTCGATCGTTTGCTCAAAGCCCATCGCTATCTGCCGCTTCTCAAAATCGGTGAACGGCTTTTTGTCGCGTATCCGACGCATCATCTCTTTAGCCGCCTTAGTGAAGTTGTCGCACGAACGGACGTATGAGGACGCCATAGGCTTTGACGTTTCCGTACGAAGCTGTTCCACGGTGGTGCTGAAATCTTCTATGAGGGCGTTGATCTCATCGGGGCTGATAGACTGAAAATCCTTTTCACGGATCAGATTCTTCAGCTTTTTAGCCTTCATACCGCTTTCGACGACGAGAGCATCAAACGTTTTGCCCGCTTCTTTCAGGCGTTCGAGCTCCTTTTCAGCGACATCATCCTCAAGCTTGTCCACCTCGGCAGCAAAGACGGCGTTGACATCCTTGAAGTTCTTGAATGCCTCCATTAATCCGGCATGAGCAGCCTTGCCCTTTGCGAAGTTGTCGTCCTTATAGTCTTCCTGCTCGTAATACGAGTAGATGCCGCGGATCTCGGTGATGACGGCCTTGAGTGCGACCACATAATTGTCTGCGGCCTCATCGAGCTCCGGCATAGGCGGCTCCATGCCTTTGGCGGAAGCAACCGCTTTTTCGCAATCGGATCCGTCACCGCTTACATCGTACAGCCCATAAACGATCGACTCTTTTCCGGTAGGGCCCTGCTCGATGTTCTTCACCCACGACGAGTATCGGTTATGGCTCGACACCACCCGGTTCGAATAGCGGTTGTAACAATCGCTGATGTAGTGGTTAGTTTTCTTGACGAGATCACCCTTGCCCGGAGCATCTGGTTCAGGACTGCTGCCCGGATAGTCGCGTGAAGGCGAAGGCGGCGGTGGCGGCGGGCCTTCACCACGGCCCTTCTTGACCAGCTCGGAGATGCGGGCACAGCCCAGCGTGCTTCCGAGGATCAAGGCAATGACTATCAACGTTGTGAAGTTACGGTTCGTCGTTCTTTGCTGCATATCTTTGAGCATACGAACTAAAGGACGGTAATAAGGTAGGAATTTTGCTGGCGGAGAGGGTGGGATTCGAACCCACGGAACCCGTTAAGGCTCAACAATTTTCGAGACTGCCCGATTCAACCACTCTCGCACCTCTCCGCACGAACTTTTCATTCTAATAGTTATGCCGTGGAAATATCAAGTTCGGCGGGCCTTAAAGAAATCCTGCATCCGCTTGCGACATTCGTCTGCGAGCACGCCGGATGTTATCGCGATCCTATGATTTAGCCGCTCGTCATCGCAAAGCCTGAACAGGGTTTCCACCGCACCAAAGCGTTCGTCCGCAGCACCGTAAACCAGGCGTTTCACGCGGGCATTAACAAGGGCTCCGGCACACATCACGCATGGCTCGATGGTGGTGTAAAGCGTTGTGCCTGTCAGGCGGTAGTTGTTGATCTTTATGGCCGCTTCACGAAGAGCCAGGATCTCGGCGTGGGCCGTCGGGTCGGAATCGGCTATCGTACGGTTGTAACCGGTCGCGATGATCTTGCCGTCCGCATCCACGAGACACGCCCCTATCGGCACTTCGTCAAGAGCAAGGGCTTCGCCAGCCGAAGCCAATGCGATCTTGATGAACTCCTCATCGCGAGTAGTGAGTACTGTGTCGGGCTGGTTGTCCATGTGGTCAGATTTTACCTTCCGGCAACCGATATTCAACTCGGACTGGCCGATAACATAACACCGCTAACATGCTAACAGCCGGTAACACCTCAAACTGTTAGTTAGTCTCGGTGTCTCTTTCTCGATCCGGCGGGCAAATTCCTTGCATCAAACTGTCGAAGGTGATAATTTTTGTATTTAGCTAAGGTTCACGCCGCCTTATGCAATCCCTTCTGATCTTTAGACCTGTTTGAGAGACGGTCTTTATCCGCCTCGACTTCGGATGTCCGACGAAGAACTGCACATAACCAAGGTCCCGGAATCTTTTCGAGCTTTTGCAGAAGAAGTTCACAAGCGGAACGAGAAACCGAAAGCTACCCCGCAGACGATAGCCAAAAAGCTGTCGCCGGCGGAATTCAATACCGCGATGGTCCATTTCTATCGCGGCGAGATCCAGCGTTCGAACATCTGGCGAAACCGGCTTGACGCAACTACGAACTGGGCTGTGATCACGGCCGGTGCGACGCTGTCCTTCGTTTTTAGCTCACCGGATAATCCGCATTTTGCTATCCCGATCAATTCGATCCTCGTCTCGATCTTCCTATTCATGGAAGCCCGGCGTTACCGTTATTACGAGGTCTGGGCGAATCGTGTACGCGTCCTTGAGACCGGCTATTTTGCACCGATGTTGTCACATCGGACGATACCGCCGGACCAGGAATGGGCCGAACATATCTCAGCCGACCTCTTGTCTCCGCATTTTACGATCAGCGAATGGGAAGCCGTCGGGCGACGCCTTAGAGCTAACTATTTGTGGATATTTGTCCTGCTTGCTCTATCCTGGGCTTTGAAGATCTATATCCATCCGTCGCCGATCCCGGCTACGACGCCGCAGGACCTCGACCGGTTCTGGGAACTCCTGTTTGCAAGGGCTCAGGTCGGATTGGCTCCCGGTTGGCTGGTCGTGCTGGTCGGAGCCATCTTTAACGCACTCATCTTCTTTGTGGCATTTGGAACGCTTAGGCTGCGAGACTCTTCGAGCGAAGTTTTGCCGCTTGAGAGCCTGGAATGGCATCCTCTAAAACAGGTTTCCGAATGGGCAGAAACAAATCTCAAACGCCGTCCGACCATTCGACGGTCCAAGAAAGCCCGCCAGCGAATGCGGTCGATCCATAAGACCGAAACCTAAACTTTCCTTATTCAACTCAACCTGCTATTTTTCCTCTGTAAACATCAATTTTTATCGAGGAGTGGATACAGCATTATATGCCGATCGAATTAGACGAACGCGGAAGGGCACTTGAGAACGAATATTTTCACCGGAAAGAGAAAGAGCTTCTAGACAAAATGAAGGCAAAGATCGAGGGCGAAGCAGCGAAAGACCTTCACCTTCAGTGCCCGAAGTGCGACGGGACCCTGTACGAGACCGAATACGAGAATATAACGGTCGATGTATGCAGCAAGTGCACCGGTGTTTGGCTCGACGCGGGTGAACTAGCTCAGATCGCCGCAAAGGATGAGGAAAAAGGCGGCTGGTTCGGCGGACTTTTCAAGTAGGAGAACGGTAATGAAGATCGTCAGATCACACTTGTTATTGTTGAGTGCTCTACTCGTTTTCGTGCTGATGCCGGCGATCAGTGCTCAGCAGCCTGCGGCTAAGCCAACTCTGCCGGCAAATGCACGCAATGAAGAACTTGACAGCAAACTTATGGGTCGGAAGATGCCCTACCGAGTGGTGCTTCCCGTCATGTATTCGACTCAGCCAGACGAGAAGTTCCCTGTCATCTACTTACTTCATGGGCTGACCGGTCATTACAACAACTGGACTGATCTGACGAAGCTTTACACTTATGCTCAGGCTTACAAGGCCATAATCGTCACACCGGAAGGAGACAATGGCTGGTACTCAGACAGTGTTTCCAACCCGAACGACAAGTACGAAAGCTATATTGTTCAGGAACTTATCCCAGAGGTAGACAAGAAATACCGGACGCTGAGCACTCGCGATAAGAGAGCGATCGCGGGCCTGTCAATGGGCGGGTACGGAGCGTTGAAGTTTGGCTTGAAGTATCCGGAAAAGTTTATTTTGGCAGGTTCATTCAGCGGTGCTCTCGGGGCGGCATCCTTCTCAGAGAAAACTTCGGGTGCGATCGGGAAGTCGATAGATCTGATCTACGGACCGCTCGACGGAGATACAAGAAAAGCCAACGATATTTTTGGAATTGTAAAAGGATTGACGCCCGAAAAGATCAAAGCTCTGCCATTTCTATACGTTGACTGCGGAACCGAGGACTTCCTTTTCCAGAACAATCGTGACTTTATTGCGTTATTGGTCGACAAGAAGATCCCGCACGAATTTCGCCAACTTCCGGGTGCCCATAACTGGCAGTACTGGGATAAGCAGGTTCAGGAGATCTTGCTAATGGCGGATCGCTATTTTTCTAGAAAGTAGTACCGATGTTCAGATCCGCGACAACATTTTGCGTTCTGCTGGTCGCCCTTGTCACGACGGTCTGTGCCCAACAGAAGGCGAACCCGGAAAGAACGGGTCAGCCAACGGGTATCAAAGCTCTTTACGTCGGCAATGAGGGCGTCGTGCTATCACATGGCGGTAAGTCGGTCTTGCTTGATGGATTACATCGAGAATACGGGCCTGAATATCTATTCCCGCCGGCGGAGCTTTTGAGTGCGATGGAAACGGCCAAACCGCCGTTCGATCAGGTCCGGGTCGTACTCGTTTCGCATATTCATCTCGACCATTTTCATCCTCAGTCGGTCGGCCTGCATCTGAAGAACAACCCAAAAGCAATGTTGATCTCATCGGCCCAGACGATGGCGGAGATAGGGAAGAACTACGCCGATCAGGCCTCTATCGGAGCTCAGACGATCGAGGTTACGCCCGAATGGAAACAGCGTCGGGAAGTCGTTGTCGATGGGATCAAGGTTTCAGTACTTGGTATGAAGCACGGGAGCGACCGTTTTTGGTGGGTCAAGAACCTGGGACATATAATTGAGTTGGGTGGCAAGAAGTTCTTTCAGTTTGGTGACGCTGACATGACAGAAGAGAATTTTGCGTCCTTTGACCTGCCGAAGGAGAAATTAGACGTTGCATTCGTGCCGTACTGGTATCTGCTCTCGGACCGCGGACGTAAGCTGATCAGGGAAAAAATCGGGGCCAAGACTGTGGTAGCCGTCCATATTCCACCGGCAACAGCACAGCAGGAAGCCGAGAAACTGCGTGCACTTTTTCCGGGAGTGATATCACTTACAACCATCCGACAAGAGGTCGACCTCTAACTCCTGAGGATCGAAAATATGAATCTAATTAAGGGCTCTGCATTCAAAGCCACGTTGGTTTTTCTTGCGTTAGCTATGTTTGTGGCGAGTGCTGCCGCTCAGGAGCGAACGGATGTAAACAATGCCGCTGCCGCGAAAATGCTTCTCGGCCGGCACAAGCTTTCGCTGCAATGGATAAGCTGGGAGTATTTCGGAGCGGCGAACGTGACCAACACGCGGGGCGTTTATCGGGTCAAGGGTGAACAGAAAGGCCGGGGAAATACCGACTTTGTGAAGATCGACGGCGTCATTAAGTCGATCGACGCAAAGGAGTTTGTCTTTGAGGGAACGATCGTCAGCCAGATCAGTCACATCAACGGCGGACAGCCGTGCACCCGTGACGGCGAGTTCACATTCAAAATTACCGGAAAACGCAAATATTGGCGGCTTCAGCAGATGGATAACCCGTGTGATCCGGTGACCGATTATGTTGATATTTATTTCAGATAGTAGTTATTCAAGAGCTGTATGAGACTTGCCTTAGTCGCAATATGTGCCGTTTCCGCGACGCTGATCGGTTATGGCCAAACGCCCTCGCCGTCCCCCGACTCGGGTATTCGGACGTCGATCTCGGGTCCAGGCATTACCGGCCTGCCTGCTAACCCCAGACCGGTTGGGGAACTGGTAAAGATCGAACCCGCAGTTCAACAAGATCGAGTCGCCGAGATCCAAGCTGCGTTGAAGAACGGGAAACTCGATGGCTGGCTCTTCTACGACTTTCGAGGCAGCGATATACTCATCCCGCGGATCTTGAACGCCGCGAGAATGGGCGGGTCGCGGCGTTGGTATTACTATGTTCCCGCGACTGGAGAACCCCTGAAGATCGTTCACGCGATCGAGCCCGGGCAGCTTGACTCGCTTCCGGGAAGGAAGCTCGTATATCGTGAATGGCAATTGATCCAGTCCAACCTGAAATCGGCCATCTTTTCCTCGACGAACTCGAAAAAACCGCGGATCGCGATGCAGTACTCGCCGAACAATGACATTCCCTACATCGCTCGGGTTGATGCGGGAACGGTCGAGATGGTCCGGTCGCTTGGTGTGACGGTCGAGACGAGTGCCGATCTCGTCCAGCAGTTCGAGGCCGTATGGACGCCGGAACAGCTTGCCGCGCACACCGAGGCGGCGGTCAAAATGCAGAAGGTCATCATTGAGACCTTTGCCGAGATAAAACGTCGGATAAACGCTAATATTCCGACGACCGAGAACGACGTTCAGCAGTTTATGATGAAGCGGTACGGCGAAGAAGGCATGAATCCGTCTCCGATGATCGTAGCCGTTAATGCAAACGCCGCTTCGCCGCATTATTTTCCGCGTTCGGGAAAGGGAGCTTCGATAAATCGCGGGGACCTTGTCCTGATCGATACCGTGTCCAAGGTCGCGAACAGACCGCGTGCCCCCGCGGCTGATCTGACATGGGTTGGTTATGTTGGCGAGACGGTACCGGAAGAGTATGTGAAGGTCTGGAACATCGTTTTCGACGCCCAGCAATCCGCACTGAGGGCGATTCGCGAGGCTTTCAAGGCAGGGAAGCCCATCACCGGTGCCCAGGCCGATGACGTTTCACGCGGCGTAATCCGCAGGGCAGGTTATGCGGATCAGTTTCTTCATCGAACCGGACACTCCATCGGCGAAGAAGGCCACGGTAACGGTGCAAATATCGACAATCTGGAAACGCGGGACTCGCGGCGATTGATCTCGGGAACGGCCTTTTCCATTGAACCGGGGATCTATTTGGAAGGGAAGTTCGGCATAAGGTCTGAGATCGACGTGTACATCAATGGTAACGACGCGATCATAACGGCACCTCATCAAACTGAGATAGTCGCAATTATGAAGTGATTTTCACCAAAGAGGGCACGGAAAACACTGAGTTAGCACGAAAGTTGTTTTTCTCTTCCTCCGTGCTCTCTGTGTGCTCTGTGGTTAAATAGTTCCATGCTCAATTTTGCAATTCAGACCGCTCGGGACGCGGGCGGGCTTTTGCTTGAAAAATTCGGACGGATAACCTCGGTCACGAAAAAAGGCGACATTAATCTGGTGACCGAGGCTGATCTGGCCTCAGAAGCTCTGATAATCGACCGGATCAAAAGTTACCAGCCAAGGCATTCGATCCTCGCTGAGGAATCAGGCGAAGCCGTCGTGATTGGCGGTGAAAATACGTGGAAATGGATAATCGATCCGCTTGACGGGACGACCAACTATGCTCACGGCTATCCATGCTTCTGTGTGACGCTGGCTTTAGAGCACGACGGCGAGATCGTGATCGGGGTGACCTATGACCCGACGCGAGATGAGCTTTTTGCGGCTGAAAAGGGCCAGGGTGCCAGTCTGAACAGCAAACCGATAAGTGTCTCGGCAGAAACGCAATTATCTGAATCGCTCATAGTTACAGGCTTTCCGTACAACTTTAAGGACGTTCCGCATTTTGAGAGAAGCCTGAAGGAGTTTTTGCTGCGGTCGCGCGGCGTCAGGCGTGACGGTTCGGCGGCGATCGACATGGCTTACGTGGCATGCGGCCGGTTTGACGGCTTTTGGGAAGAAGGCTTGAATCCGTGGGACGTGGCGGCGGGAAAATTGTTGATCGAAGAGGCGGGCGGCTCTGTGACATATTATGACGGCTCACCGTTCAGCATCTATGAGCCGCCAATTTGTGCAAGCAACGGGTCGATCCACGACGAGATGCTCGAGGTGTTGGCTTAGGATCTCGGCTTCGCCCTCTAACACCAGTGCTTCTGCATATGTTAGTCTAACCGCAATCAAATATGTCCTGGTTCAAAAGAGACAAGCCGAAGATCGACGGTCCGGCCAATGACGAAGAGCGTACCGTTAAGACCGAAGGCATCTTCGTAAAATGCCCGGAGTGCGAGAATCCGCTGTACAAACCCGAACTGACCCAATCGCTTCAGGTTTGCACGCATTGTGATTACCATTTTCGCTTTGGGGCGAGGGACCGTCTGGCGTCATTATTCGATGATGGTATCTATGAACGGCTTGATGAGGAAGTGATGTCAACCGATCCTCTTGAATTCGTCGACACCAAGCCTTATAAAGACCGGATCGAGGCGGCGAAAGAGTCCTCGGGGCTTCCGGAAGCGATCGTTTCCGGAACCGGAAAAGTCGGCGGCCACCTGGTGTTTGCCGGTGCAATGGATATGTCGTTCATTGGCGGATCGATGGGGTCGGCGGTCGGTGAAAAGATAACGCGGCTCATCGAGCGGGCATTGGAGCAGCGAGGAGCTGTCATAATATTCGCCGCATCGGGCGGAGCGAGAATGCAGGAAGGAACGCTGAGCCTGATGCAAATGGGCAAGATATCTGCGGCACTGGCGATGCTGCACGACGCGCGTCTTCCATTTATCTCGGTCTTGACCGACCCGACAACCGGCGGCGTGACGGCGAGTTTTGCAATGCTGGGTGATGTGAATCTTGCCGAGCCAAAGGCGCTGATCGGATTTGCCGGACCGCGTGTTATTGAACAGACGATCCGGCAGAAATTACCCAAAGGGTTTCAGCGAAGCGAGTTCCTGCTTGAACACGGCATGGTCGATCAGGTCGTGGACCGGCGAAAGATGAAAGAAACGATCGAAAGAATGCTTGATTTTATGATGAACAAGGCAATTGCGGCCTAAGAAAGGTTATTCGGGAACGATGCTCATATCCTGTTGAAATATTAGGGTTTCGCTGGTTATCCTCTCGATCGTTTCCTTGAGTTTCAGGCCGTTCTCGATGTTTGCAAGCTGGTCTTGAATATTCTCAGTCTTCCCGTATTGTTCCCAACTGTTCGAGCCGATCAGCATTATCAGCTGATTCGCGTTCCCGCCGTCGATCACCTTAAAGACCATCAGCGTAGAGACGTCGGAATTTGAGCGGAATGAGTTCTTGTAGCGGTCGATAATTCGAATTGCCGCGGGCACATCCCTGACGCTGATCGTCATCATCCTGATCATCTTCGATCGCAGGCTTCCCGAATTAGCGATGCTTTGATCTTTAAGGAAAAACGCCTTGAAGGTCGAGCGCACATCACCGAACGGATATACATTCTGATGAAGATCGATGTTCTGTTCGACCGGGTCAACGGGACTGTCGAAATCCGCCCACGCGTGATTGAACGACGCTTCCATAAAGTGGCCCAGCCGCGGGCCCGACGCGAAGTACCAACCATGCCACTCCCACAGGTCGCCGGCCGACTTACGCCACTTAATATGCTGCTGATAGCCACGCTGAAAGGCCGCCGCCTGCGTTTCCTTGGGCTGCCAGACCGAGAACTGGGCGATGCGGTTGTCCTGAGCGAACGAGGAGCCGCAGAACAGGGCGACGATCAAGAGTATCTGCTTCATATTTTGTATCCGATAAGTTTATATTGAAAAGAGAAATTCAGGCAATAAGGATCTGCATCGGGAATTTTGGGGAAATATGTTGACTAAAATAATTGGTGAATTGATAGAACGTGATCTGGGCAAACTGAAGGAAGAGATCGAAATGTTCAGGAATGAGGCGGACCTGTGGAAAACTGAGGGTGAGATAACCAACTCGGCGGGAACTCTCTGCCTGCATTTGGCGGGAAATCTTCGCCATTTCTTCGGTGCGGTGCTGGGCGGGACGGACTATGTGCGAGACCGCGACGTGGAATTTTCGGCGAGGGGTATAAGCAGGGCTGATCTCCTTGCGGGGATCGAAGCTGCGTGTGCCGATGTTGCCCGGACAATAACGATGCTCGAGGATGAGGATCTCGAGAGGAATTATCCGATCGAGGTTTACGGCCATCCAATGACGACGGCGTTTTTCCTGACGCACTTGACCACGCATCTCGGCTATCACCTCGGGCAGATCAACTATCACCGCCGGCTTTTATCAGACAAATAACGTGGATTTTGCAGCCGCCGAATCGTATCTTTTTTCGCTTGGCAATGAGGTCGAGACGATGAAGCTTGGGCTGGAGAATATCCGTAAGCTTTTGGGAGCTCTCGGCGATCCACAAAAGAACTACGTAAAGGTTCAGGTCGCCGGGACAAACGGGAAAGGCTCTGTCTGCGCGTTTCTGGATTCGATCTGTCTTCAGGCAGGAATTCACACCGGCCGATACACGTCGCCGCACCTGATTTCGATCACGGAACGCGTAAAGATCGACGGTGTCGATATCGCTGAATCTGAATTTGCACAACTGGCAACCCGTGTACGCGAAACGTCCGAAAAGCTTGTTGCGGACGGCGAACTGGAACGCGTCGCCACATTTTTTGAACAGGTGACGGCAATAGCATTGCTCGCTTTTGCCGAAGCAAAAGTCGAATTGGCCATCCTCGAAACCGGCCTCGGCGGACGCTTTGACGCGGTGACCGCTGCAGAGGCTGAGATCGCGGTGATAGCGCGTATCGACCTGGACCACCAGGAATACCTGGGCGACACCGTCGAAAGGATCGCAGCCGAAAAAGCGGCGATAATCCGGCAGGGTTCAAAGGTGATCGTCGTAGATCAAAGCGCTGAAGTGATGAACGTCATCAATGAAGTGTGCCTCGATAAAGGCGTATCGCCTTGCGTCGCGACGGCCATCGGGCTCACGGCGCTCGGTTTTCCGCCGCGTCAGCTCGGCCTTGCAGGACAGCATCAATTTGAAAATGCACGAGCCGCGACGGCAACGGCATTAACGTTGCGCGGTCGATTTGAGATATCAGACGACGATATCGTGGCTGGCCTTGAGAACGCGAGGCATCCTGGCCGGCTCGAAAGGATCGGGAATTTCCTGCTCGATGGTGCACACAATGTCGGCGGGGCGTCTGCCTTGCGAAAGTATCTTGACGACGTCGTAACCGAGCCTTTTACCTTAATTTTCGGCGTAATGAAAGACAAGAACGTCGCAGAGCTTGCTGCAAAGCTGTTCCCGAAAGCCGGGAATATCATTCTTGTTGCCCCGCCAAACGCGCGGGCGCTGTCGGCGGCCGATATCTTGAAAAAGTGCGACCGGAAACTTTGGCGACGAAAGCCGGTGCACGTAGCCGACCTGGGCGACGCGCTCGAACTGGCGGAGGATATTTCGGGCGAAGATGGATTTATTGTAGTTACAGGGTCTCTTTACCTTGTAGGCGCGATCAGACGATTGCTAGACAAATACCCGCAGGTCGACTACTCAATTTGAGATTTGAGATTTCAAACTTAATATATAGCGTATGCACAAACTAGTACTTATACGCCATGGCGAGAGTGAATGGAACAAAGAGAACCGATTTACCGGCTGGAAAGATGTCGATCTTTCGGAAAAGGGCAGGGCAGAGGCGAAGGCCGCCGGCGAACTTCTGAAGGCTGAAGGGTTTACATTTGATGAGGCCTACACTTCTGTCTTGAAACGGGCGATCAGAACGCTCTGGATCGTCCTTGATGAGATGGATCTGATGTGGATCCCCGAGACGAAATCGTGGCTACTGAACGAGCGGCATTACGGTGCGTTGCAGGGGTTGAATAAGGCCGAGACGGCGGCCCAATATGGCGAGGAGCAGGTGCTGATCTGGCGGAGGAGCTTTGACGTGCCTCCCAACGGTATGGAGGAAACTGACGAACGCTGGCTTGGGAAAGATCCTAGATATTGTTCCATCGAGCCCGGTAAGTTTCCAGCCACCGAGTGCCTGAAGGATACTGTCGCCCGCGTCGTGCCATTTTTTGAGACCGAGATCCTGCCGAAGGTGAGCGACGGCAAGCGACTTATCGTCGCCGCACACGGCAACAGTCTGCGGGCGTTGGTCAAATACCTTGATAACATCCCGGATTCTGAGATCGTAAACCTAAACATACCGACCGGCATCCCGCTTGTGTATGAGTTGGATGAAGAGCTAAAGCCGATAAGGAGCTACTATCTCGGTGACGCCGACGCGATCGCGGCCGCACAGCAGGCTGTAGCTAATCAGGGTAAGGCTAAATAGTCGTTTCGCTTGCTGCGTCGCAGCTTCGGAGAACCGTGTGCGATTCCGCGTGCCTCGGGACCCCGAGTTTAGGTCAGATCTCAGATCATAAATGTTCCTCTCCAAGGCAGTCTTCATTCTCTGCATTCTCTTTAGTCTCAGTCCGTATGGGTCGCCGCCGGTCGCACTCGCTCTCGGGTTGGTGATCGCGTTCACCATTGGCAATCCTTTTCCTCAGGTCGAGGGCAGAATAACTAAATATTTGCTCCAGGGTTCGGTCGTATTACTTGGGTTTGGGATGAACCTTGAAGCCGTGTATAAGGCGGGGCAAGACGGGATCTTGTTCACCATTGTTACGATCTTTGGAACTCTGATACTTGGACATTTCGTCGGCAAACTAATGGGTGTAGGCAGCAAAACGTCGACCCTCATTTCGTCGGGTACGGCGATCTGCGGCGGCAGTGCCATCGCGGCTGTCGGGCCTTCGATAAACGCGGACAACGACGACATGACGGTCTCGCTCGGAACGGTCTTTGTTTTGAATTCTGTGGCGCTCTTTGTTTTTCCGATCATCGGGCACGCCTTGGGGCTCAGCCAGAACCAATTCGGTATCTGGGCCGCGATCGCGATACATGACACAAGCTCGGTCGTTGGAGCCGCAACGGCTTACGGCAACGAATCGCTGATCATTGCGACGACGGTCAAGCTCGCACGGGCGCTTTGGATCGCTCCGATCGCGCTGCTATTTGCATACCTGTACCGAGACAAAAATTCTTCGGCCAAGGCAAAGATCGTTATTCCCTGGTTCATCGCACTTTTTCTGGTGGCAACCGCTATCCGGACGTACGCACCCGCAACAGTGCCGCCGAGCCTTTTTGACGCAGTCGTCAATCTGGCTAAAGCGGGCCTTACGGTGACATTATTTTTCATCGGTGCCAGCCTTTCCCACGCGACGCTGAAAAAGTTTGGCTATTGGGCGTTGCTCGAAGGCTTGATCTTATGGGCCGTGATCTCGGTCGCGTCCCTCATCGCCGTGTCGTATTTGTTATAATTGACTTAATGGAAGACGGCAAAAACGAGCTCAAGGCGAATCGACCTATAAAAGGGGTTGTAGAACCGCAACTCGTTCGGATGATATCGTTTACGATCATTACTATCTCCCTTGTGGCTTGTACCGTGCTTTGTATTCTCGCTATCTGGCAGTTCACAGAGAGTGACGCAGTTTGGCGGGCGATCGCCACTTTTATAGTCGTGAGCATTGCGACCGCAATTTTTACCTTCGTTAACGAAAAGCTCGGCTAAGGCCGGGACCACATTTCCCACTGATCCTGACAATTTGTTAAAATACTCGTTTCGGCTATTCGAGCAGTTTTCATCCGTAATGAGTATCAAACAGATAACGGTCCGCGGTGCCCGCCAGCATAATCTGAAGAACATCGACGTCGAGATCCCCCGCGACAAGTTGACGGTGATAACCGGACTATCTGGTTCGGGCAAATCCTCTCTTGCATTCGATACTATTTATGCCGAGGGGCAACGCCGTTACGTAGAGTCGCTATCGGCCTACGCGCGACAGTTTCTTGACCAGCTTGAGAAACCGGATGTGGATTCGATCGAGGGGCTAAGTCCTGCGATCTCGATAGAACAGAAGACCGTTTCTCGTTCGCCTCGTTCCACGGTCGGCACGGTAACTGAGATCTACGATTATCTTCGGCTTCTATTCTCTTCCATAGGTCAGCCGCATTGTCATCAGTGCGGAGCTCCAATTACCCGTCAGTCAGTCGAACAGATAGCCTCGGGAATCATTGGCCTGCCGGACGGCGAACGCGTCATGGTGCTTGCTCCGATCGTTCGCGGCCGGAAGGGCGAGTTCAAGAAAGAACTTGAGAAGCTGCACAAGGACGGCTTTATTCGGGCACGGATCGATGGCGAGATGCGGCAGCTCGACGAAGAGATCATTCTTGATAAGCGAAAAAATCACACGATCGATGTTGTCGTGGACAGGTTGCTGATAAAAGCAGGCGTCGCGGAACGAATTACCGAAAGCGTGAAGACCGCACTTAGGCTGTCCGGCGGAGCGGTACTTGTTTCGATAATTGACGGCGACGAAAGGCTTTATTCGGAGCGAATGGCCTGCGTTAATTGCGGCGTCAATATTGCTGCCCTTGAGCCGCGTTCATTTTCTTTCAATTCGGCCTACGGAGCCTGTAAACGCTGTAATGGAATCGGGACCGTGATGGAGATCGATGCAAATAAGATCGTACCCGATCAAAGCATTCCAGCCGCAAAGATCACGTTTCTTGCCGAAGCCGACAACGCCGGGTCAAAATTCCTTCACGCTGCACTGGTAGCGATCATCGAAAAATTTACGGGCGGCGACAAACTGGAACCTCCAAAAGCCACAGCCTCAAGGGCCTTGAAAACAAAGGGAAAGCGGAAGAAAACCGCTGTTGGAGCAGGCACAGATGAGTCGGACCAAGTGGCAGAATTGCTCTCGATGCCGTTCTACGATCTGCCGGAAGAGATCAAAAATGCATTTTTTCACGGTACGAAGCGTCGGCTGACCTTTACTCACGGCACATATAAGATCGAGCGGGTCTGGCCCGGAGCTTTACGTGCGATGCGCGATCGGATGGAGAACCCTCCGTCCGAGAAAACGCGTATCGCGTTGGAAGAACTGATCGCACCGGTGATGTGCCCGGTTTGTAACGGAAGCAGGCTGCAGCCTGAGAGTCTGGCCGTAAAGATCAACGGGTTCGGCATCGCGGAATACACAGCGTTGCCGATCGACGACTTGGTAACGAAGTTCGACGATATCAAGCTAACCCCGCGAGAAGAGAAGATCGCGGGGCTTGTTCTGAAAGAGATAAGAGAGCGCAGCCGGTTTCTCGAGGCCGTTGGGCTCGGATATTTATCCCTTGACCGCGCGTCGGCGTCACTTTCCGGCGGCGAAGGGCAGCGGATTCGGCTTGCAACGCAGATCGGGTCACAATTGCGTGGCGTGCTCTACGTCTTGGATGAACCGAGCATCGGCCTTCATCCGCGGGACAACAAGAAGCTCTTGGCGACACTGCAGCAGCTTCGCGACCTTGGAAACACGGTACTCGTCGTCGAACACGACCAGGAAACGATAGAGCACGCGGATTACGTTATCGATCTTGGCCCCCTGGCTGGCTCGCATGGCGGGGAAGTCATCGCCACGGGAACTCCCCAGGCGATCGAGAAGGATCCGGGTTCGCTGACGGGCCAATACTTGTCCGGGAAGCTGAAGATCGAGGTGCCGGATGTTAGGCGTCTACCAAACGGAAGCCGGCTGAAGGTGAAAGGGGCTCGTGCCCACAACCTGAGAAACATCGATGTCGAATTTCCGATCGGATTGTTTACGGTCGTGACGGGCGTTTCGGGCTCGGGGAAATCGACCTTAGTCGAGGACATCCTTTATCCTGCGTTGTATCGGTATGTTTACAAGTCGCCGATGGAGCCTTTGGCACATGACAAGATAGAGGGCTTCGAGCTGATCGACAAGATAATCGAGATCGACCAGACACCGATCGGTCGAACGCCGCGATCAAATCCGGCAACGTACACGGGTTTGTTTACGCCGCTTCGAGAGCTTTATGCGATGTTGCCTGAGTCGCGTGTCCGCGGCTACAAGGCGGGAAGATTTTCGTTCAACGTCAAAGGCGGCCGGTGTGAAGGTTGTGAGGGCGACGGTCTGAAACGCTTTGAGATGAACTTTCTGCCGGATGTTTATGTGACGTGCGACGTTTGCCGCGGAAAGCGTTACAACCGCGAGACACTGGCCGTTAAGTACAAGGGATATTCGATCGCTGATATTTTGGATACGACGATCGAGGACGCATTCCCGATCCTCGAAAATATTCCGGCGATCAAACAAAAGCTGCAGACTCTCCTGGACGTAGGATTAGGTTACGTTAAGATCGGCCAGTCATCGACGACCCTGAGTGGAGGCGAGGCACAGAGGATCAAGCTGGCGAAGGAATTGTCAAAACGAGCGACCGGCAAGACGATTTATATCCTGGACGAACCAACGACCGGCCTTCATTTTGCGGACGTCCACAAATTGCTCGAAGTTTTGCAGCGACTGGTCGATACGGGGAATACCGTCATCGTGATCGAGCACAATCTGGACGTGATCAAATCGGCCGATTACATCATTGACCTCGGCCCTGAAGGCGGTTCGGGCGGCGGCCGCGTCGTCGCGTCAGGAACTCCGGAAGAGGTCGCGGCGGTGAGAAGGTCGCACACGGGCAAAGCTCTTAAGGCCGTTCTAAAGTGAGCTCGACGGGTTACAGGCTGTCGAGCAAATTCTGTCTGAACCCGACCCGAACTTCTCGCCGTGAAAAGGTCCCGATAAGAGCAAGGGTTCGATCAAAATCCTTTTGGGCCAAGCCGCGAAAGATCGACCCATCGATGTTCACCCCGTACGCACTTGCGTTGGTCAAAAGCATCTCACCACGGCGGAAATTATACGTGCTCTGAAATCCGCTGACGATGGCCGATGCCTCGGTAAGCTCATTTATTTGCGGGACAAGGGAATCAAGAATCCGAAATGCTTCGTTCGGTTCGATACGCGTGTAGGCCGCGATCAGCGAAATGAACTGTTGCATTTCGTTGCTGGTTTCCGGACGCGGCGGAAGGCTTGCTGCGGCCTTTGCCAGCACTCCTGCAGCCCGTGACTGATTCGCCTGCATATCGCGGCTGTAGATAGCGTCCGCGAGCGAGATCAGGGCAGAAAAGCGGTTCGGTTCATTGAATTCCTCTATCAGGACCTCGGCCTCGCCATGTTTACCTTCGTTTATCGTCCTATGAATGTAGGACCAGTTCAGGCTTTCCTGGGCAGATCTTAAGGCCTCGTCGGAAAAGTTATCGTTGATTATTTGCCGGGCTCGACTGAGATTGCCCTCCGCGACGAGACGGCTCGCCGCGTTTTGATAGATGCCGGCCCGGTTCTCGATCGGTACGTTGGGAGCCCTCGCGATCATTTCCTCGATCGGTGTCTCCCCGTTCAACAGTTTTGCGACCTCTGGATCCGCTGTGCGTCGCAACCCGCCATAATACCCGCTCGGCATTTTTGAGAGTTCAGTTATCTTCTCAAGGGCGTCCGGACGCATTTTTTCCACGATCGGTGCGAACTGCTGAAGATAGCCGTAGGCGGGCTGAGCTGTGCGGCCAAGAAAGAAGCTAACAAGTTTGTCCGCCAAGGATTTCATATCAGCAGGAGCGAAGCGGAAGGCCTTGTCAGAGACCGGCCTTTTCTGAAGCTGGTCGCTGAGAAATGAGATCGCAGTCTGTACAAGGGCGTAGTCGACCTGATCACCAGCCATAAATCCTTTCGCCCCCAGGCGGTTTGCGGCTTCGTTGCCCAATGTTGCAGCGGTTGCGGGGTCTCTCTCGTGGATCTTTCGGAGCAGCGACAGGACGTCACCAGTCAGGCCTTTCTTTAGTACAGCCTGGAGCAATGCGACCGCTCGCTCGGGATTCTGGTCGGCGGCCTGGCGTGCGATCGTCTGTTCGAGGTTGAGCTCGTTCTGTGCCAGATAGCTGTCGGAGCCGACTGAACCGCGTATCTTTCCATCTTTCGCAGATATGCCCGACATCGCCCGTTCGACGACAAGTGGGCGGGTACGGAAAAGGCTGCGAAGTGCAAGATCCGCATTCCGCCCCGCGATCATCTGCAAAACTTGTGGACGAATACTATGGTTGCTAAGGCCGTCGTTCTGACGTCCTCGCAGCCTCTCTGCCTCGACTTCCGCCTGTGCGGCCAGCAGTTCGGTTATGGCATCCTGAAAAAGATCGTCGGCCCGCTTCTGATCGATATCCCAAACCTTGACCCCAAGTCGGGCGAGCAGGATCGCTCTATTTTCTGGCAGCCGGAGTTCACGGCCGTCCGAGGAGATGCTCTCTATGAGCAGTTCTTTTCGCCGAAGTTTTTCCTTAGCCGCTTCGTCGTCGTCCGTCGATTGTCCAAAAACGCCCAAGCAGCATATCGCTACGACCGCGGCTGCTAACCATCGCCTGCTTCTCATTGAATCGCTCCTGAAAGAGAACTGTTCTTCTGAGAACGCGCGAAACCGGTAAAGGTTGCATCGGCAGCCAAAAATCAAGCGAACAAGAGTTTCGCTCAGCCCCGAATTGCCCGAATCATTTCTTCGACTGCCTGATTCAACCCGACAAAAACAGCACGCGAGATGATGTTGTGACCAATGTTAAACTCGGTGATCTCAGGAATGGCGGCAAGGGCCGAAACGTTGCGATATGTCAGGCCGTGGCCGGCGGCTACGATCAGGCCGAGGGAATTGGCGTGAACGCAGGCGTCGCGTATGCGGGAGACCTCCGCGGCGGCCTTCTGTTCGCCTTCGCCGTGCGCGGCCCGTGCCGAAAGGGTTAGCTCCGCGTACTCTGCCGTGCACAACTCTATCTGCTGCGCACCGACATGCTTTGCTGCGTTGATCTGTTCGATATTTGGGTCGATGAAAATGCTGACGAAAACCCCGGCGGCTTTCAGTCTTTCGACGGCGGAACTGACCGCGTCAAAATTGCCTACAACGTCCAAACCGCCCTCGGTGGTGATCTCGTTAGCACTTTCAGGAACTAGCGAAACCGCGTCGGGTTTTGTGCGTTCGGCGATTCCGAGCATTTCCTCCGTCGCGGCCATTTCAACGTTGAGGTATGTTGTGACGACATCCCGCAGAAGTTCGATATCACGGTCCTGAACATGCCGTCTGTCACCCCGAAGGTGAACTGTAATTCCGTTTGCTCCGGCCTGCTCACAGATCACGGCAGCGGAGATGATGCTCGGCTCGATGGTCTTGCGGGCTTCGCGGATCGTAGCAACGTGGTCGATGTTTACGTTTAACTTTGCTGCCATATGGAAATTCTATCAGACTGACCTATCGCCTGTTCGTCCCGTCTCTCTGGCCATAATCACCATTTCTTGCATTTCGCCTTATCTGCCGGACCTCGTCAAACATCCTGAAACTGTCTCGAATAACGCTGACCTTGCTTCGTTCGTCGTTGTTCCAGCGTACCGGGATCTCCTTTAATCGCAGTCCGTGAAGCTTGGCAACATATAGGAATTCAACGTCAAAACCGAATCGGTCGATCTTCATCACGTCAAGAAGCGGGCGGAACTTTATAAGGTTAAAGGCCTTAAAGCCGCATTGTGTATCCCAGAAAGGCATTCCGGTCATTAACCGGACGACCAGATTGAAGACCTTTCCACCTTGCTCCCGGCGCCACGGCTGGTGTGTGCCGATCAGGCTCCGATCGAGTGCCCGCGAGCCGAATGTGACGTCAAACTCACTATCGCGGATCGGGTCTAACAACTTGTGCATTTCTTCGATCGGCGTCGATAGGTCCGCGTCGCTGAAAAGGGCAATGTCGGCGGCGGCTGACAAAAGCCCGGTCTTCACCGCAAAGCCC
>JANNNS010000251.1:0-9174 GCA_031398645.1 Acidobacteriota bacterium | reverse complement strand
CGGGATCTGGGTGAAAAAGTCTTGGGAGAGGACTCGCCGTCAGGCATCGGCGTGGTCAGGGAGTGGCTTCACAACTTGCGGGATTCTGCGGAGCATCGTGAGATGATGGATCTAGCTATATTGGTTCGCGAGATCGCCAGCCGAGGCGAATCGGAGCGTGTCATTTGTAAAGATCTGCTGGAATCAATCCTCAAGTACTCTGACAGTAAAGGTGAAACAAGCTATCTGAGCTTTTAGTGAGCCCTATGACCCTTCCGCAACTTGATCCTGGTTCGTTCGATCGAGGTGCTCGATTTTTTCACCTTGCGGATGATTGGCGCATGGCGACGGGCCGGGGCGTTCAGGTGGCAATAGTGGACAGCGGCATCGATACCGCGCACCCGGATCTAAAAGGCCGGATCGTCGAATCTGTGGAAGCCCGGATCGAGAATAAGCGGATCGTTTTTGATCCGTCTGAAAGTGGCGACTCCGCGGGGCACGGAACAGCCTGTGCCGGGATCATCGCAAAGATCGCTCCGGACGCGCATCTTTGCAGCATTAAAGTCCTCGGCTCCGCCGGGTTGGGTGATGGACAGGCGTTTTTGGCGGGTTTGGAGTACGCGATAAAGCACCGCTATAAGGTGATCAACCTGAGCCTTGGCACGACTAAGCCGCAGTTTTTTTCACCGCTCCACGACCTCCTCGATCGCGCGTATCAGGCAGGCTGCATTGTAGTGGCGGCCGCGAACAATCTTCCGCATCCGAGCTTTCCGTCGGTCTTCTCGTCTTCGCTGATCTCGGTGGTCAAGAGTACAGAGACCGACCCGCTTAGATTTGGTTTTCATTACGGTGAGGTCATCGAACTCACCGCGCCGGGTGTTAACGTTCGTACTGCCTGGCTCGATGGAGGCCATCGCAATCTTACCGGCAACAGTTTTGCATGTCCGCAAATTGTCGGCGTTATCGCTCTTCTTCTAGAAAAACATCCTGAAATGACACCATTCCAGGTGAAATCCGCTCTTTATGCGATCGCCGGCGAGAACCAGGGCGAAAAGGCCACTTCCGCAAAGTAAAGGCCTGCGGCTCAGGCCCGATCCTTTTGCAATTTGGCGATCAAAATGCTTTGATTATTATCAACAGCAGAGTTAGTTTTTTGTTCAAAACCTCTGGTTTCCTATGTCACACAATTTCAATCTTCCTCCGCTCGATATCGAACAATATACCCTTGAAAACGGCCTTCGGGTTGTCCTGAATCGTGACGATGCCGTGCCCGTCGTGGCATTGGCCGTTTATTACGATGTTGGCTCGCGTAACGAGCGTGAAGGCAGGACCGGGTTCGCGCATCTGTTCGAACACATGATGTTCCAGGGCTCGGAGAACGTGAAGAAGGCCGAACATTTTCAGTACATCATGAAGGCCGGCGGCACGATGAACGGGACCACTTCGAGCGAGAGAACGAATTATTTTGAGACGTTGCCGGCAAGCGAACTTCCGCTGGCGTTGTGGCTTGAGTCTGACCGAATGCGGTCGCTTGCCGTGACCCAGGAGAATCTGGACAATCAGCGCGAAGCTGTAAAGGAAGAAAAGCGGTTACGCTACGACAATCAACCCTACGGTCAAATATTTGATCTGATCGCGGAGATGATCTACAAGAACTTCGCCAATGCGCATTCGACGATCGGATCGATGGAGCATTTGGACGACGCTTCGGTTGAGGATGTGCAAGAATTCTTTCGGATCTATTACGCGCCCAACAACGCCGTCCTCGTCCTCTCCGGGGCGTTTGATCCTGACACAGCAAGACAACTGATCGAGACTTATTTTGCCGACATTCCATCTCAGCCGCTGCCACCGGCTATCGATGTCGAGGAGCCTCGCGAAGTCGCTCAGACCTATAAGGCATGGGAAGACAAACTTGCTCCTTTTCCGGCTTTTCTTATCGGCTGGAAAATACCGAAACGTCGCAGTCCTGAATTCAGCGCGCTTTACCTTGCGGGCAAGCTGCTTTATGACGGCGAGAGCTCAAGGCTATATCAGAAGCTAGTAAAGGGTGAAGAAAGCGTCATTCAGTTGTTCGGCTTTACAGACGAACGCCGTGGCCCGTCAAGCATCTATATCGGTGCTATACCCAAACCGGAAAAGGACCTTAGCAAGATCCGCGATACGATCATGACCGAGATCGACGATATTGCGAAGCATGGCCCTACAGCGGACGAGATGCAGAAGCTGCACAATCAGCTTATAAACGACATGGTCCGGATGCGTCAGTCCTCGCAGGGCAGGGCACAGAACATAGCTGAATTTGCACTCTATGACGGCGACCCGACGCTCATCAACAGCGAGATGGAAACGCTTCTTTCGATCACGCCGGATGAGATCAGATCGACGGTGCGTGAATATCTTGATTCTGAAAATCGGTCGCTGCTGGACGTTGTGCCGGCCGGCAAAGGGTAGGCCTGATCCCGCCTGGCTGGGTGACTGCCTGCCTATCTAAATTCCAAGCAATATGACTCAATCTTCGATGAAGACTGCTCCGGGGCCGCTTGCCCCCGTACCGTTTAACATCCCGCAAGCCTTTACGACCACACTTGAGAACGGGCTAAAAGTCGTTATCTTTGAGGATTCGCGGCTGCCGTTGATCAGCTATCGCCTCGCGTTTATGACCGGCGACGCTGATGACCCGGAAGAAGCGGTCGGGCTAACCTCAGCGATGGCCTCGATGTTGACCGAAGGGACGGAGAACTATTCGAGTTTGGCGTTGGCGGAGAAGATCGAGCGTCTTGGAGCAAGTCTCTCGGCAAGTTCTTCCGACGACTTTACTATCATCGCGGCGTCCACACTTGCTCTTTATAATTCTGAGATCTTGAATCTCTTAGCGGAAGTCTTGTTCAGGCCTACATTTCCCGTCGGCGAGCTGGATCTTTACCGCCGGAATATGATCGAGAACTTAAAGTTTCAAAGATCACAGCCTAATTTTCTCGCAAATGAGCAGACTGCCCGACTTTTATACGGCGAGCATCCGTACTCGCGTGTTTCGCCGACCGCCTCGGACATTGAAAAGCTCACGTCTGAGGCGCTTAGTGAGTTTCATCGACTGCAGTTCGTTCCGAACAACGCGATTCTCGTCGTCGTAGGTGACGTCGAATGCGGGACGCTGCTTGACGAGATCAGAGGCCATTTCGACGATTGGGAGCGAGGGGCTGTTTTGAAGGGCAAGACGGTGGAAACGGTATCGCGTCAAGATCCGATCCTGACGATCGTTGATCGGCCTGGCTCGGCACAGTCGAACATTGTACTTGCCAATCTGGCCATTAGGCGGGACGACCCGGATTATTTTGCCGTGTTGGTAATGAATCAGGTTTTGGGTGCCGGGGCATCGTCGCGTGTATTTATGAATTTGCGTGAGGAGAAGGGATACACGTACGGTGCCTATACACGCGTTGATTCGAAAAAGCTGGCTGGTGACTTTGAAGCGACAGCCGAGGTTCGTACTGCGGTCACTGGAGAGTCGCTAAAGGAATTCTTCTATGAGTTAGATCGCATTCGCGACGAAGATGTTGCCGACGCCGAACTTGCAGACGCAAAGAATTTTCTTACCGGTGTCTTTCCGATCCGAGCCGAAACGCAGGAAGGGCTTACAAACCTCATCGTCTCTCAGGAACTATATGGTTTGCCTGAGGATTATTTGCAAACATATCGCGACAACGTCGCCGCCGTATCGGCTGCCGAAGTTCGCCGGGTCGCTAACAAGTACATACATCCGCAGAAGATGGCGATCGTGATTGTCGGAGATGCGGGCGAAATATTGCCGCAAGCGAAAGAATATGCTTCCGAGATCGAAATATTTGATACTGAGGGAAATTCAATGGATATTGATTCTTACGCGAATGACGCTTCAGCCGAAGCGTCGGATTTTAGCGGGGCATGGAAACTAAGCTTAGATTTTCAAGGACAAAAAGTGCCGATCTCGCTGAACATCCAGCAAGACGGCATTAACGTTACCGGCACGCTTGAAACGATCCTTGGTAACGGCAAAATAACTGACGGCTCGGTTCGCGGCAACAAAATATCGGCCACCGCGAACACTGATATCCAAGGGCAAAGCGTCGAATTCGTGATCAACGGAACCCTATCCGGCGACGACATTACGGGTACGATCTCGGCGGCGATCATCCCCGATTCACTACCGTTTGCCGGTAGCCGCTCGGCCTAGGCCGGAGCGACGAACTGGATTATGGCAAAGTCGGCACCGGACGGGTCGGCGACCATAGCCATTCTCCCGACACCCGGAGCATCGAAGGGCGGTACGCGAACGCTGCCCCCATTTGCCATGATCTTTTCGGCGGTCTGATCCGCATTCTCGACAGCTATGTAATTCGCCCAGTGCGACGGAGCTCCGCCCCAGTCATCGCCGTCCATCGACATCATTCCACCGGCGGCAGTTCCGCCTACTACGATCTCCTTGTACGGTATCTCACTCGTTTTCGTCTGTTCCATCGTCCAACCGAAGAGTTTCGAATAGAACTCCAAGGCGGCCGGAAGATTTTTCGTCCGCAATTCGCGCCAGCAGATCTCGCCGGCGTTTGGTATTTCAAATTCAGCCATTTCTTCCCTCCTAACTCATTTTAAATGTCGCGAGCATTGCTCCGGTCGGATCTTGAATGATCGCGAAGCGTCCGGTGTTCGGGATATCCATCGGGCCCTTGATCACGATTCCGCCAAGCTGTTTTGCCAATTCAGCGTTAGTATCGACATCATCGACCGCCACATAAGTAAGGAAATGAGGCGGTGGAAGCTCACCTTCGCCGCATATCTCTGCTGAGATCTCGTAAAGGCCGCCGGCCGGATAGCCGCGGCCAGTTGAAAATTCGTGGTACGCGAAGGCTCCCTCCGTTGCTTTGCTGTCACTAAAAGTCCAGCCAAAGACATTAGAATAGAATTCCTTACACTTTGCGGCGTCACTGCTTGCTATCTCGGTCCAGCAGAACGATCCCGTTTCCGGGCCCGCAAACTCGGCCATCTCACTAGCTTCTTGTGCCATGAGTCTCTCCTTTTAAGTCGAATTCCCCTTGATGTTTACTTGATGAACTTTATCTACGCAGATCGATCGGAAATGGTTTTAACTTATTCGGAAAGCGATCTGCTCGCGTGTGTCGCAACGATCTGCCAGCGACCCTCATATTTTGCGAAGAAGACCGATACCTGAACTGGAGCACCTTTGGGTGAACTCGCTGACGAACCCCGAACCCGAAATGTATAGATCGCTGCCGCGGGGTACACCAGGATCACTTCGTCCTGAGTCCGAAAGCCGGGCTGCCGTGCCGATCCAGGCCCCGGAATCGAAGCGATGAATGAGGCATCACGACCGAATTCGCCCTCGAGGTTCGTTGAAACAAAATCCTTCGCAAGGTGCTTCTTGACGACCAAATCAAACGGTTCCTCCGCCGACGTTTTCGCTCTTCCGATCTCGTCAACGATCTTCCGTATTTCGAGTTCGGTCTCTCTGTCAGTATTTGCTGTTGGTTTGCCGCGAATGGGCAGCAAAGCAACGGCCGGGTGGATCGGATGAAACGGTTTCGCGTCACACTGAAACGTTGTAACGTGTGCCGCCGCCTGTTTCCATTCCGCTTCCGGCTTGATCCACAATTCGGTCGCTGTCGTCTTTGTGAGACATTTCTGGCCTCGATATTGCCAATAGTTTCGTTTATTGCTGGTGACAATGGCTACCCGGCCGAAAAAACGGAGAGCGGGATTCTCGGTCTCGTAAATAAGTGTCTCGTAGTCAAGCTTCTTCCCGGCGCCTAGGATGATCGAATCGGCCTTCATCATTGCGACTAGCTGGTCGCGCAAATTGTAAATAGGCCTCTCGCGAATGCTGACGTAGTTTTCGACGTAAACCCGCTCAAACGGTGCAGGGTCTCTGCCGACATACCCCTTCGAGATAGCTTCGATCTCCGCAAGGATCTGAGTTCTATCTTCCGTTCGGTCGATCGGGCGGGGAGGCTGAGCATACGGGTATTGGCAAACCAACGCTAAAAGTATGACTGTCTGCTGTGCCAACCGCATTTGCCTCACCACTTACCGGCGGCGAAAACTTCGCGTCAGACCCGTGAAAAGTCCGTCTCGACCGCCAATTCTTCGTCACCATCCGGTGAAACGTTGTACATTACGATCCTGAGCGTTTCGCCAGCCGGAATAATATCCGTTCTCCAGCCCCAATCGGGGTGATCCTTCACCTTGTAATACCCCTTGACCGAGATCGATCCATCTTCAGAAACCTTGCCATCCGAGAGCATGAATGTGTGACTGCTGTGCCACGAATCCGTAAACACTGTCTGAACCGCATCCGAGTTTTTGTCACACCCGACGAGGATCATTCCTTCCTGCCCCGCTCCCTCGTGCGCCCACGTATAGTCAAATGCGACAAACTGCTTGTTCGCTTTTAATGAGACGATCAGATCGGATGAAGATTGCCTTAACGGATCGGGCAGCCAAGATAAATAGAGGTTATTTGTTCCTTTCCAAACGCCGGCGTATTGTGCCAGATCCTCGTTCAAGCTCATCGGTTGTCGACCTTCCTTGGGTTATTTCGGACAGCATAACACCGCCCCGATCATTTATCCATTGTTCAGAAATCGTTGGCTGTTCGGCGAAACCATGTAAGGCTCCACCAATTTATGAAGAGGGAGTTTTGAGTTGTGAGAGCATGGCCTAGAAAAAACGGGCGGCCACATTCGGGAGATCACAACTCAAAACATTGGGTGGAACCACGATTAGCTCGCTCTACGAACTGGCGGCATCGCGGCCGCCGGATGATCTTGTGCTTTCTGCAGATGGTCGATGAACGAAGAAGCCGCACGTTTTGAAAGCTCGGCAACCGAGCATTTCAGCAGCAAGCCGCATTCGGCGTCCGGATCGATCCCGGATTCACGGCCGATCGCCCGTATCATTCCAAGCTGCTTTGCTGTAATGAGATCGGAAAGGCTCATCGCGACCGGTTCGGAAGGGAAGCCGACGCCGGCCGGTTCGCTCGGGGCTGTCTCATTCTCAATAGCATCGAACTCGCGCTTGTATAGTTCGCGGGCAATGCCGAATTTCACGGCCGCACGCTTGAGCGCGTCGTGCTCCGCTTTCTTAATGCCGGCCTCGCTTTGGGCAATGCCGGTCCCAATGCCCTCACGCGTAACTCCGTCGATCGTTATAGCGACCGTAACGGTCATAATGTCGCCGACTTGGCGGATATCCTTTACTGAGTGTTCCCAGTTCGGCGCTGATTCGTCGAGGATGTCTGCGACCGTGTGCCATTCGACGTACTCTACAGTCTGAACGTTTCCATTACGATCACGACGGGTTTCGCGTGTCCGGACAAGCCCGGGATCCACCGTTTTTCGCAGTTTGCTAAGCGTTGTGCCGAAATCGAGCACGTTGTCGAAATTAGTGATATCAGGGACTTCGTTCGTCTTCGTCTGTCTCATTGCTTTCTCCTTCTTGTCTAAGCCGGTCAGCCTTTGAATCAGCGGTCCGTCGTCTGATAGGAAACGGACATTTTCTTTAAGGCCATTCGGCGGCTTCTGTTCGCGGCAGGTCAGACATCCTGTCGCTCAGTTTACGGACGGCGACTAAGTCAGTAGTGCCAGCCGTGAAACAGTGTACAATAGAAATCCTAGAGTTGCAAGCATGAAACGAGGTGTTGCATTTAATATTTTGGTGTGTTATGTTTTAGCGGTGAAATGCACTAAGCACCAGTGACACTGGTAAACCACTTAGATGTTAGGAGGACAAATATGGCTTTTAAGAATGATTACTTCGTGAATACGGTCGAACTCGGCCGTGCGATCAAACGTAGAAGGGAAGAGTTAGGGCTGAGCCTTCGTGATGTAGCCGACGTCACTGATGTTTCTGCCTCAACTCTTTCGCGTATAGAGAATGGGACGGGAAAACCCGATGCCGATAACATTGCTCGTCTCACCGGATGGCTTGATATGCCGATCGATCGGGTGATGAATAGCAATGCGGCGTCAACGGTTGAACCGGTCATCTATTATCCGCACGAGGCAACGCCCGAGATAGTCGAGGCTCACTTGCGTGCAGATAAGAAATTATCACCGGAGACAGCCAAGGCGTTGTCGGAGCTTTTCCGCGTAGCCTACAAGCAGTTCAGTAAACCGGGAGTCAAGTAGGTTTTCGAGCCGGTTAAGATCTTAGAGCTTTTTAAGGAACTCGAATAATTATGAGAACAATCACGCAGGCACAGCATTTTTATGCCGAAAAAGCCGAGGGACGGAATTTTGTCCTCGACACTACGTTCGTTCTTTTCTTTTTGGCCTTTGATTGCGGGCAGAGGTTCGTATTTGGAGTCGAGGGCTTTTTGTCCGCGGTGACGCTGATAATGTTTGTAGTATTCCCCTACTTTTTGCCTTATAATGGTGAAAAGCCGGGTTTTGAACGTTGGGTAATGGGACGAGCGGCCATCGCGTCATTTGCGATCGTGCTCGGGTTGATGTTCAGGCAGTCTCTCGGAGTGTTTCTGCCCGAAGTTTTCCGATTCGTACCCTTCACGCTCCTGATCTTGGCCGCGGTGACCAGCTGTTACATACAGCTTTACAATGTTCTAAGATTTCGTTTGGCCAAATAGGCAAAAGGCGCCGAGCGAATAACAAAGTCCGCACGTGTATCTGGAAAAAATACGTGCGGATTTTTTTATCTATTGAGCGATGTTATAACATTGGTTATACTGAATCGGAGGTTTTTTATGACGGCTACATTGAAATTAACGGCAATTGGAAATTCGACGGGTGTTATCTTGCCTAAAGAAATCCTCGAAAAATTGAGGGTCGCAAAAGGTGATACGGTCTTCGTGACTGAAACAAAAGACGGGATCGAGCTGAAGGCTTATGACCCGATCGTCGCGAGACAGATGGAAGTTGCCGAACGCGTCATGCGGAAGCATAGAAACGTTCTGCGAAAACTGGCCGAATAGGAATGCGGATGATCTGGATCGAGGAAAATTCAGTATTTGCCATGCATCATCGGCAGATCGCGGAGCACGGCGGTTCGGAAGGTGTTCGAGACGAGGGACTTCTCCTATCTGCTCTAGCTAGGCCCCAAAATCTTTACGCATACAGGGAAGACGTAGATCTAGCTGACTTAGGTGCCAGCTACGCGTTTGGAATAGCAAAGAATCATCCTTTCCTT
>JANNNS010000206.1:0-14925 GCA_031398645.1 Acidobacteriota bacterium | reverse complement strand
GTCATGCCCTTGGCATCGTCTGCTTGTTTGCGATCATTTTCGGTTGCGCGGCGTCCTGCCAATCGCTGTATGGTGTAGTTTCCCTCCCGGTCTTTTGGGTCCACACTACTAACGTCCAGGAAGTAATCACCCGCGACGGCTGCTACGAACGATATGACCTTACGTTCCTCATGATCCTTCTGATTGCTTGCCATTACCAAAGTCTTATTATTCGAGTCTGCAAGTCTCACAGTTACGCTTACCCCATCTTGCTTGACCGTTATTTGCGCGAAGTCGTCCTTCTTCAGTCCAACTTTGTAGCGATGTGACTCAAGGCCAATTATTTTTTGGTTTAACGTCTGCTCAGCAGGCAGCTGACGAGCATCGACGTCGGTCTTTGGCTGTCCAAAGGCGACAAGGATCAAGAAAGTAGATAATACGAACGCTCCTGATAAGATTCGCACGGGTTTAATGCTAACTATGTAGAATTTCAACATCGCTCGTTCTCCTTCTAATTTCGTTTTGATAGCGAAAGTCTTTCTTTTTTCTATTGACAAAATCCGTCCAAACCTTACACCGCTTCGATAAAATCGCTACTTCTTCTGAAAATTAAATATGTATCTACTGACCTCGCTGCCAGCCGTGTTCGTGACGCCAAGCCTATTTGGGCCTTCCTGCAGGTCGGCGGGTAGAATTGTTAACTGGATCGTTTTTCGCCCGTTTCCGGCGGCGCGGGCGGCCAGGTTCCGGGCTATCGGCCGGGTGTTAAGGTTGACGGAAAAACGCTCACCCGACTTTACTGAATCGGGCAAGCCAAGCTGGACCGCGATCCGTTTTGTCTCACGGCCGACGGCGAGATCTTTTATCTCACCGTCGTTTCCGCCTTTACCGCCGCCGGTCGGGAAGAGAATGAAGGTGGCGATAATCGGATTGCGCTGCGTCGGCGGCACAATTTCGTTTTGCTTTTTCAGGCGTGCAAGTTCTCGTTCGATCTGCTCGCGGCGCGTTTTTTCCTGCTGCAGCTCCTCGCTCAGATCGCCGCTTGTTTCGCGTTCGCCGTCGATCTGCTTTTGCAGCTCGCCCTCGCGCCCGTTGAGATCTGCAAGCTGCTTCTCCAGTTCCTGTATGTTCTGTTGCTCGCCCTGCAATCGGGCGAGTTCGGTCGTTTTCCGGCCGTTATCCAAAACCAGAAAAACGCTCAAAAATGTCAGCATCAGCAGAAGGCCGGCCATTCCGTAACCGAAGGTCGGAGTCCTGATCGTGAACAAATCGGCCAATTTTTGCCAGACGGTTTGTTCGGCGATCGTAATAGTAACCGGTTCGTTTTCGCGTTCCCCGACAATATACTCTTGTAAAGCGACGGCATTCGCGACCTTTTGTTGTCTTTCCGGAACTAACTGCAACGACCGCTCGAACCTTGTCAATTCTTCACCCGATAGATTGTTCCGTACATAGTCGTCAACCAGCGCATTCTCCAGATTGGTAGCTTCGAAGAACAGCTCGTCATCTAAAAAGAGCTTCTCCTCTGTTTCGGCCCGCTCGTCGTCGCTCATTTCGGAGTAGAGGTAACGCTTGAGTTCCGCTTCATTCACTATTGAGTCGGTTTGCATTGTCATCAAGTGTTACCTCCTTGTTTATTAGTGACCGAATTACCCGTTTTGGTTACACTCAACCGGGCAACACATTCGTTTATGCACTTTTCAAGCCTGTCGCGGATGCGGCAAGCCTTGACCTTTAGCGTCGTAGCCGTCAGGCCCAGCTTCTCAGCGAGAGATTTTCGGATGTCCTTGTTTTTGCCGCCGGAATCGGTGTCATAGTAACCAACGATCAGCATGCGGTCGGTCTCGTCCGGCACGACTTCGGCCAGGCATGTTCGCAGGCACCGCATTCGCAAGTCGGGATCCTTGAGAACTTCAATGTCAGGCTCGACCGCCGTTTCCGGCATTTCACCGTCTTCGGTCGTTTTTTCCTTCCGCCTGCGGATATGCTCCAGCCAGACAAAGCGCATCACCTCGCAGGCGTAAGCATTCATATTTTTTACATGTTCGCCCTGCTCGAGTTTTGCGGCGACGCGGTCAAGCACCGTGTCGGCAAGCGTATCCGCTTCCGTTTCGGGACACCCCTTCCATGTGAGGCATTTGACAAGTTTTTGACGCAGAAGTTCGTATTTCCCGGCAGCAATTTCCTGGTCGCTGTCGAGACGCAAAAGAAGCTGTTCAAAGGCTGTGGCAGTGACGGCGGACAAGTAAGTGACCTCGCGTTTTTCAACCAAACCCGCACGGGCGGCGGTATTTTCGAGACATTCCTGACGAAAGCGCAGCGAGCACCCGTTTCTCAGAAGCAATACTTCCAGTATTCTGATCCGGTACCGCGAATTATATGGAATCAGCACTTAAAGTCAAGATTTTTTTGGGTTTGGTGACGCCCTGGCTGCCCGTGCCGCTTGCAAAGAGCGCCGCCCAACTCGTTAATAGAATTATTCCCACCATCACTACGTTAACTATTGTTCTTATCATTACTTTTCTCCCGTTATTTGTTTGGCTTTTCCGGCCCTCGTTATCGAGTGAGCGCAAAGCGAAAAAGGTTACCGCAAAAACGAAAAAATGACGGCATGATTCGATCAGGCCGTCGGAGGAAAAGTGTTTTGGTTTTTGTTTGTTATCACCTCCTTTTGTATGAGTATTGCAGGTGAAGGGTAGAGTTATTATAGATTCCAGACTGTCAGATCGTACTGGTTGTAAAGGCTGCCTCGGTTTATGACTTTGACGGTCATGGTCGTGTTCGCGTAAGCGGTTATTTCGAGCACTTCGTAATCCGAGGATCCGGCTGAGCTATCGATCAATCGTCCGGCCGAGTCGTAAACGTAGAGGTCAAGGTCGGTGTCGCCGTCGCCGTCGAGAACGATCTCGACGCTGTCACCCTTCGACATGCTATAAGTATGTGAGCGGGACGTGTAGGCCGAAACCGTAAAGAAATTTGCCGCCGAGTCTATTGTTTCGGTTGTTTTTACCGCTTTGCCATTTGCCATTCTCTGAGGTTTTTGTGCCGAAGCAAAAATCACAGAGCCCGATATAAGTGTTACGACCATAAGAAAGTTCGCGATCAAGTTTTTCATTTCAATTATCTCCTGTTTTCTATTTTTAGTTTTCAATTTCGTTCCGGCCTTTCAGCCCTCACGTTATCGAGTGCCGAAACCGGGAAAATAGTTACAGGGAAACTAAAGTTTTTTCGAGAATTTATTTGAATAATGAAACAAGGACGGTAAAGGGCATTCGGCGATTCGCGAGCCGTCTAAAATAATTTGCTGGACAGAAGTCCAAAAATCACTAATATTTGTAACTATCGCAACTGTAATTCATGAGACTTAGATGCGGGAGCACAGCAATGATGAAGATGCGTTGTCTATTTGGAGGCCTCCTGCTTTTTTGTTTAGGGCTAAATCTTGCGTTTTCCCAGGCTGACCGCAAGACCGAACCCAGAACGAAAACCTCAGATTCTCAAGCGATCGCCGCTAACCGGTTGGTTAAGGTAGATATTAGAGACATCGAAAGCTTAGCCATCGGTCGGGAAATCGCGGCTGAACTCCAGAAGCTGACGTTTGTCAGCAAAGCACCGATCGTCGGCGACGACTGGCATCTTCGTTTTCAGAGAAGCACTGACGGCTCTAGCATGCTGCTCGAACGAAAAGGCTATAAGGTCTTCGAAAAAATCGCTTTTGTTGAAAAAGGAAGAGTAGTCGCCACCGTCATTGAAGCGGTTGAACGAGAAGGCAGATGGAAGGCGATAAAGTTATTGAAAAACACCGATCCGAATTCGAGGATAAAGATCGAACTGCGAATCGTGCCGGTTCGGGTCGAAAACGCACAGAACCGTACCATAGCCGATGTAACTGATGCGAAAAAGCTTAGAGAGATCAGGCAAAATGAGCTGGATAAAGGCGACTATTTTACCTTTGAAGTCAAGAACATGGGCAGCGTTGACGCGTATATTGCGATCATCAGCTCCGCACCGAACGGTTATGTTCAGGCTCTTTTTCCGATTGACAGCGGGACCGACAGTAGGATCGCAGCCGACGGAAAATGGCATCGTTCGCATTCATCGCTAAGGGCCTACGCATTTGACCTGCCGCCAGGCGAAATCACATTCAAGGCAATTGCGGCCGAAAACAGGATCGACGCCAAGCTTTTCGAAAGCATTCTTCCCACACATGCGAACTTAAACGAGAAGGCGGATCCAATGGCTAATTGGGCGACCGCTGAGGCAATCTACCAAGTTGGGCGCCCGCGGACGCTGCATGTGTTGTCAATCGCTACGGCCACGATCGTATATGAAGGGTTAGCAAATGTAAGGAGGAAGATTGCGGGACGTTGGCTTCTTGGGTCTACTTCGACTGCATTTTCTAGGGGGTTTCGCGAATTTGGTCGAAACATGTTTGATCGGGTTAGTGTGACACAGCTTGAGGGCAAGCGGGCTACAAGGACCGCAATTATTGATGCATTAGAGAGAATTGCAATAGAAGCCAGGCCACAGGATTGCTTTGTCTTCCATTTTGCAGGCGAGGCGAAGGTTCCGAGTTCAGGCAAGAAAAAGGAACCTCTGTCCCTATTACCGTCCGATTGGAACTATGAGAGCCCTACAAAAAACCTTATTTCTGGCGATTTATTGCGTGTATTTTTCTCAAAGATCCAAGCCGGACAACTCTTTGCCTTGATTGACGCAGAACAGTCAACGGGCTTCGGCGACTTCGCCAGCAAGTTTGAAAATGACTATAAGGAGCTGGAAGGCTTACTCCAACGCGATACATGGGTAATCGGAGTTGATGATGTGGCGACCGACCGATTCAGAATCAACGCTCCGGGATCGCTCTTCCCGGCCCTAACGACTTCTTTGTTAATAGGAATGACTGGCGACGCCGACATCAATTCTGACGGGAATATTTCAGTTGGCGAACTAATTGGGTATTCGGAGAATTACATGAAGAAAGGACCAGGTAATTCTTTTAGGTCCAATCTAGTGACAACACACTGGAAATCAGGAACGGATTTCCATTTACTGAAGACTGCACCAGGAATTGGAGACAAAGTTAACTTTCGAAGTCCCGCTACCAACTCTCGCATCGCGATTCTTACGGATTTGCCACCATACCGTTTTCACGATGTGTCGTTTCAATTTCCCATTCCAACCTCCACTCCACCGAATGAGGAACCAAAGACAAGGTCCGAGATCATTAAAGTTGGAAAATCTCAGCAATCCAAATACGAGCGAAAGGGCAAAGACTACGCCTTACTCGTCGGCGTTGATGAATACGACAACTGGGGCAAACTTAACAACCCTATAAAGGACGTTGAAACTGTTGCTGAGGAGTTAAGGACCTATTACGGTTTCGAGATCGATTCGCGGACAGACATTCTGCGGAACCCGAAAAAGAAGGATGTTTTCGATGCTCTCCGCCGCATTAAGGCGAGGCAATATCAACCGGACGACCAGCTTTTTATTTTCTTTGCCGGACACGGTCACTATAGTGAGGCGCGTAAAGAAGGTTACCTGATCTTTGCCGACGCTCCCGGGTTAGATAGCAGCGACGAATTATGTTTGAACTGCGATTCATATCTTTCGCATTCCATGCTCCGCAACGTCCTGAATGGCTTCGGAAGCAAGCATATTTTCGTGGTGATCGACGCATGCTTTGCGGGAACGTTCGATGAATCTATCAAAAGGCGGGGAAGCGATCCGCTTTATGAAGATGCGACCAATTTGGAGATGATAAAGCGGATCATGGAATTCAAGACGCGGCGGTTTCTTACCTCGGGCGGAAAGGAATATGTTCCAGATGGCCGAGCCGGGCAGCATTCGCCGTTTGCTCGTCGGTTTCTCGACGCTCTCAGAAGCTACGGCGGGAATTACGGAATGCTCACGATCAACGGCATACTTTCGCACGTCGAACGGGTCACACCCATGCCGCGCAAAGGCGAATGGGGAGATAACGAATCCGGAAGCGATTTTGTATTCGTATCCTCCAGAAAAACGCCGTAGGCTCCAAACTGAACGAAAAAATGACGGCCGTGTTAGTCGGCCGTCGTTGGATTAGGATGGTTTCGCGTTTGCTTCTCGTTCTTAATCACCTCCTACAATCGAGATTAATGGCCATAGACCTAGGGCCTTCTACTTCCAAACCGTCAAGGAATAGTTGTTATGAATACTGCCTCGATTAACTACTTTGATTTTCAGGGTCGTATTCTTAAACACGTCGATATTAGAAATCTCATAGTCCGAGCTTCCGGACGCACTATCAATCAAACGGCCTCTAGAGTCGTAGACATAAAGATCAAGGTCTGTATCTCCGTCGCCTGCAAGTTCGATTGCCAGTTCTTCGCCCGCGCTCGCAGTGTAATAGTGATACCGTATCGTATTTTCAGGGACCCGAAAGAAGCCCGCCGCCGCCGAACCCAACGCTGATCCAATTGCCATACTCGCAGAGTTTGCCGAAGCAAATGTCACCGAGCCCGTTATAAGTGTTACTACCATCAGAAAGTATGCGATCAAGTTTTTCATTTTAGTTATCTCCTGTTCTTTTTAGTTTAGCTTTCAATTCGTTTACGGCCGTTCAGCCCTTACGTTATCGAGTGCCAAAACCGGGAAAATAGTTACAGAAAAAAAAGAACTTCCGAGAATGTGGCGATTCTTAGGACAAGCTTCGTGGATTTACGGCTTTGCGAACCGAATTGCGTCTGAAAGTTTCTGCTTTGCGGTCTGATTGCACGGCTGCCCAAGCTCGGGAGCATCTATTCCCGCTAGCCTGATCTTGTGCCTCTTCCAAAAATTGCGTTGTCGTATCCCACCCAGCCTTTACGATCGCCGGTGTTATGAATTTCGTGCAAATGTCGCGTTCTGACGGCGAAGTAGAAAAGGAACTAATTGCTGAGTTGATCGAGGAATTTAAATGGATAAATTAGGACTGATAAAGTGAGGCCGCGTCTCCGCTACACGGCCCCGGTAACTACTGCAAAGCTTTTGAGGGCTTCGCATGGTGTGAGCAACTCAATCTTAGATACCTAACTCACAAAACACCAAAGGCCCGGATCGGGCTCTACGACTCGCCCAGTCATCAGCGTTAGACTCCCTTATGGATAAAGGGACAATCGTTATAATGGCAACAGCTTACGGTGTCTGTATGAAAGGAGCCTGGCCAGGGTGTCCGCGGAGGAGCCACCAACTTTATAGCCGCCCCTTTCACAACATCTTCGGGGTGAGCGTGGTGACATAGCCGCACTTTGCACAGCAAACCTTGCCCCTGCGAAAATATTTCGCTTCTCCATCATGCAGCCGAACAAACCTATCTCCATCGGAGAAAGCTATTGGATAGAAGCAAATCCCAGCGGTCAACACTATCGACACTGTGTCCTCACTCAGACCGCGACAATAGATGATTTTATCCCCGGATTCTGTGTATGACGGTCTATAGGCTCTTCGGCTCATTCTCGTGCTTTCAATTCACAAATTCACTAGCCGCATGATGCTGGTTCATGGTTTCGGTGAATGCGGCCGTTGTCTCGGCATCTACCGCCGTGTAATGCTTTTGAGTAGTTTTCGGGTTCGCATGTCCCGCGAGTTTTCCTGCGAAGGCAAGAGGTAAGCCCATTTTCTGCCAACGGGTTATCGCTGTTCTGCGAAGATCGTGAAATCGTAGGTCGGCAATACCCGCTAGTTCTAAAGCGGTTTGCCATCCCGTTTTAATATCCACAAGCGGGAATGGCCTATCGTCTTCTGGATAAAGCTCCCGAAGTTTCATTAGCGCCAACTTCGCCCGCAACGACAACAGAGCATCGCGTTCCCGTTCGGTCTTGGTATGGCTACCGATGATGTTGATCGTACCTTGCTCAAAGTCGATGTCGGACCACCGCAGTTTCAGAATCTCGCCACGCCTCATGCCACTGTCAACAGCCAAGAGAATGATCGCTTTCAGTCGCGGGTTATCGCTATTGACGGTCTGCGTGACCTCGCGTTCTTGACCATAATGCTTGCGGATGTAGGTGTGCATCCGGTCACCCAGTTCACATGCGGCAAGCAAGCGCCGCTCTTCATCCTCGGTCATTACACGCGTTCGTTCTATTTCCGCCGCAGCCGCTATCACTTTTGAACCGTGGAATATATCGCGAGTAATCCATCCTTCCGCCAGTGCGTAATTCATCATCATTCGCATAGTTTGTAGCTCTCGGTTGACCGTGGTTAGCTTGACGGATTTATGTTTGCCCGACGCGACAACTTCCGGCTTACGTGAACCTATATCCAAACGCCACTGTTGATACGCTCTTAGTTTCGCGGTCGTGATCTCGCCAATCTTTAGCTTACCGAAATACTCACGCAGGACTTTCAAATAGCTTTTCACCGGGGCTAAACTGCGGACACCTTCCGTCTTGATACCCTCCACAATCTTGGCCTGCTTATAGTGGGATTGCTCTAAGATGGTCGCCAAGTCGTTAAATGTCATCCGGCTGCCACGTGTAACTCCCCCGTGAGACTTTTTGAGTTGTTCAATGAACACCTCACGGGCATCGACTGCGTCATTTCGTTTGTCCCTAGTAATCTGCTTTTCCTTTTCGCGTCCGGTCGCAGTGTCCGTATAAATGATTCGGACGATCCACTTTCCCTTTCGGGAGGCCTGTCCCGACTTATAGAGCTTAGTTCGAATATCCATAAATGTCCCCCAACATGTCCCCCATTGTCCCCCAATGAGTAGAATTGTATTGAAATGATCTGAATCAGTCAAACTCAGTGTTTATGGTATTTTGCAAGGGTCAGAATGACCATGAAATGCCAACCTCTTTGACTGTTAACCGAAGGGTTGTAAGTTCGAGTCTTACCTGCGGAGCCAATAAAATCAACAACTTACGGACGCCAGCGAGGCGTCCGTTTTGAGTTTTCCCTTCTATTTTCCCTATCAGTACTTATTATTGTGGGTATTAGCGCTTCAAGCACGTGGCAGCGAAAGCTAATGACGCAGGCCCATCTCTGCGAATTCGGAACGTAATCGAAAGCGTCGGTTCAAGTCCGACGCTTTTATGCTAGACAAGTATTTGTGAGGCTGAAGGCCCAGCGATGAATGCTGCTACGATACCTACCGCCGGCCCCACGGCTAAGGATTGTCCTCGCATCGGCCATTAAAAGGCCGAGCGTAACAGATAGACCCGGCGATCTCGAAATATGGGTCCAAAACCATATCTTTTCGGTAAAATTGGCTTATGAAAACACTAACAATAATTGCGATCGTTGTCGTGCTAATGGCACTTTCTGCCGCTGGCCAGTATGCACCTGAACCTGTGCAGGAACGGCTGAATTCCGCCCCCAAGGCTTTTCGCACTTTCTTTGCAAAGTTCCGTACCGCAGTTGAAAAGAATAGAAAAAGCGAGGTCGTGTCGTTGACGCGCTTTCCGTTCGCGTATGCATATGACGCCGGTGATGAGGGAACCCACTCCAGGGCGCAATTCCTAAAGAACTTCAAACATATCACCGGCGATTTCTTCGGCGAGTATAAGATGGAGAAGAACCCCGTTTTTTGGCAAGAACGACGGGAGATTTACCATCTCGACCGAAAGTAGGTCCCATTTGTCTTTTGTCAGGTCGGGAAACACCTTTAAGTTCGTCTCCTACTATGTCGAACCATAGGCGGGAAAAACGCAGACCGGACTCAATATCCGTCAATTCCGTCTAACGTCGCCAAGAAGATCGGTGGGTAATCTAGATTCAGCGAGCCAAATCATCGTTTCATTCGTTAAATAGATCTCGCGTTATTTTTTCAATAGATCTCGCGCGAATTCTGCGAGATCAGTAAAACTGCTGGCGTAAAATTCGCCCTCGAAACGCTTGCGTAAATTCTCGTCCTTAAACACTCTTCCGCCGAGAAGGACCGGAATTCTGAGGTTTGCTATTTTTTTTCTGAAATCTTTGTAATCCCGCGTCAACCGTTCCAGGTCATTTATTACGGTTGCGGAGATGCACACAAGATCCGGAGAATGCCGAACAAGCTCGTCGGCCATACAGTAGAGCGGCGTGGCTGCTCCAAAATTTATGACTTCTAATCCTTCGTTTTCCAAAGCGATTTGAGCTAGGAGCGTCGGGAGTTCATGAAGGTCGCCCTCCATTGCGCAACAGATTGCCAGTCTATTCTTCATTTCGGGAACCGGAAGCACGCTTCTGAGTTTGTATATTGCGGTCACAGCGGTGCGTGTCGCCAAATGCTCCTGGGTCACGCTGATCGCCTCTCGATGCCACAACTCGCCGATTTCCTGCATCGCCGGACAAATTTGGCGATCAATAATTTCAGTCAACGGCTTGCCTTCCAAATGTGCGGTTACCAGGAAGTTCGTTGCCGCTTCCTCCCCTCCATCAATCAGAGATTGAAGAAATGCGGAATCGGAATAGACTTTGTTGTCGCGGACGCGATTCGTCGTTCTTTTAACTGATTCGTCGCCGTGACTCTGCTTCAGCCCTAGCCCCTGATCGCGCTGGAAACGGGCGACCTCCTCAGCGCGAAAGCGCCGATGACCGCCGCTCGTCCGTTCGGATTTTAAAACTCCGGCTTCTTCCCATCGTTTCACCGTCGCGTCGCTGACGCGGCACAATCGAGCGACTTCTATCGTTGTAAAGCCTTTTATGTCCGCCATTCTATTAACATCTAGGAAATTCTCTCGCTCCTTAATTTGAGGTAAACGTTCTTGCGTAATGTCCTATCATAAATGACTCGATCAATCCGCACAAGCCGGACATCTGCCATACGCTGGAATACCGATCGAACTAGGCTTAGGCATTCGATTCCCTGCTGGAAAATATCGATCCCCGAATGGGTTGCCCCTCTTGAAAGGTCAGAATACTCCAATTCGCATAATCCGCACGCTAATTGAATCCAATCATCTAGTATTTGCGAAACCAAGTTGCAGACACAAAGAACGGACTCAACATTGAGCATTACCAGACAATAATTTCAAGGAGAAAATAATGACAGGAACAGCAAAACAACAGGTAGCTACCAACGAAGCACAGGAGCATTCAGAAGGGATCGTCGCACGAACGATTGAGCAGCAAACGGCAAAATTGCCATCAGACATATTTCTTTGGGGCGCTCTCGGGTCAATCGGCGTCTCGCTTTTTTTTGAATTGAAGGGTAATCCAGAAAAGAGCCGCTTCGTCGGTCAATGGGTTTCACCTTTTCTGCTGCTCGGGGTTTACAACAAATTGGTGAAATTGGCAGGTTCGGATCGAGTCAACAGATAGTGGGTATTGCCCGTTCCTCGGCAAGAAGTAATACGAAGGAGTGTATAGCGTGAATGCATCAATAAAAATTATCAAACGAGAGGACGCGAAAGACTTGGTGCCCCCAGGCGTGGTACTCATGGGAAACGAAAAAAAGGCTGAAATAGATTTGCACCGGAAGATGGTTAAGACGGTTTCAACTTGGATTGCGGAGACCCGAGAAAACAACCGAGCCGCAAATATCGCCGCAATTCACAAGATGTTGGGATTCGAATCTATATTCAGTGAAACAGCCTCATCACAGAATTTTCAAGGAAGAAATAAATGACTGCTTTAGAGGCGCGAACGGTTCGGGAAAGAGAGACTTCAACCATTCTTCAAAGAATTGGGAAACAAGATAAGACTGCAGTCAAGGACTGTCTCGACGCCTACGGCAATTTCGTCTGGGCGTTGGCGAGAAAGCTCACAGCGTCGCGCGAAGAGGCAGAAACGGCGACAGAGCAAATTTTTACTGATATTTGGCTGTACTGCGAAAGACGGGTCAACAACCAGCCAACCGACAAAAAGGTGATTGCAATCATAGCATTGCGTAGGCTCTTCAAGGGCTTCAGTCAACTGGACAAAGTTCTATAATTGGTTTCGATCCTCCGAAATGAAAAAGGGGGCATCAGCGGGCAGAATATAGGAATCCCCCCTGTTAAAATTCTGTCCATACCTTCAATTTTTCATTTATTTTTAGAGTTATTGGGATTTTCGCAGACCGGAATAAATTACCTTAGTCCGAGCAAGTGGGTAATAACAAGTAGGAACAAATGAGTGTAAATATAAACAGTTCGCTCGTAAGTCGGAGGCCCCCGCAGGCTTTACAGTTCATATACGCCAGTAGTGAGCAATGTCAGTCAAATAGAACGGTTGAGAGGGCTACCGAAGCGAAGTTGCCGACGAAGTTTGGCGAGTTCCGGATCCTCGGCTACCGCTCGCTCGTTTCCGATGAAGAGTTTGTCGTACTGACTCGAGGAACTCTCCATAAAGCGAGACCAGCACTCGTACGCATTCATTCGCAATGTCTGACCGGAGACGTTTTCGGCTCGGTTAAATGCGATTGCGGGCAACAGTTGGAAGCTGCAATGAAGCTGATCGCTGACGAGGGCTGCGGCGCGATCGTCTACCAGCAGCAGGAAGGGCGCGGTATCGGGATCATCAACAAAATTCGAGCGTATGCCCTGCAAGACCAGGGAGCGGATACCATCGAGGCTAACGAGCGTCTCGGTCTCGACGTTGACTCGCGCCGCTACGAGCAATGTTCCGAAATTCTGCTCGATCTTGGCCTCCGACGAGTGCGACTAATGTCAAACAATCCCGAAAAAATTCGCACGTTGAGAAACTGCGGGTTGGAGGTTGTCGAACGCGTACCTCTCCTAATCAAGTTTCATCAAGATCTGGCGAAGTATTTGAAAACCAAGCGTGATGAGATGGGCCATCTCATCGCTATGCCGGCAGGACTTTATGACTAAATTGCAGGAAAAAACCGTTTTGGTAGTCGGAGCCGGTCGGGGCATCGGGCGGCGCACGGCCGAGCTATTTTCTGACGCAGGTGCAAACGTCGTTATCACCTCTCGCAACGAAGCCGACTTGGCAGAACTCGAGTACAAACTACGCGAGAACGGCAATCACAACTTACTGGCTGTAACGGCTGACGCTGGCATCGAATCAGACGTGAAATCACTTGTAGATGAATCAATCGAGAAATTCGGCTCGGTTGATTATCTCATTCATGCGGCGGGTATGGGCGTCCTCAAACCCTTTGCCGATATTACGTCCGCCGACTTCGACAGTTTGTTGAACGCCAATGTCCGAACCGCATTCAATGTTCTACAAGCCGTTTTGCCCCATATGGCAGCGCACAAGTTCGGGCGTATCGTAGCAATACCAGGTATTCTCGGCAAGGCTCCGATGATGCAGGCTTCCGCCTATTGTGCGGCGAAGTACGCGCTCACCGGTATGATTAAATGTTTAGCTCAGGAATATAAACGTCATGGTGTTCGATTTTCTTTGATGCACTTCGGCGGCGTAGATTCGTCGTTTTGGGATAGCATCGAGATGAAAGTTCAACGCGACAAGATGCTTTCAGTTGACGCCGCGGCCCGCAGCATCTATTTTGCCGCAACGCAGGAAGGCGAGGGCGTAATGTCCGAAATTATCCTTGTTCCTGAATCGCATCAGATCATTTGACGAAAGATGGATCCTAAGTTTAGCTGAGACAAAATCACTTGAGATTCTTTTTTAAGCGGTCCAGCGTACGCTCCCCGGCTAGTTTGGCGACTTCGGCGGTGCAGTGCGGAGGTGAGGCGCAAGCGGGAGAAACTACGGCAAAAACTTATTGACGATGCTCGATATGAGGGCAGGGACGTCGATAGTCAGGAAGTTATATCGGAAATCAATCGACAGACACGCGCTATACCTAAGATTACGCATTATGACATGTTGAGAAGGTTTTTCAGGGACGAGGAGAGTCGCGAATGGCTGACTTTGAGATGTACTACGATTTGAAACTCAAAACAGGCCTTGCGAACGTCATCCGGTATGATTCTTGGATTACCCGAGAGGACCTGAAGGACGCAGCCACTGAAATTGTTCGCAAGCTGATAGTCTCGCACGGCACCCGCTCACGTTACAAGAACTTGGAATTGAGGAAAGTGTCCCCGTACGACCTCAGACAGAAAAGATTACCATTACTAAGCCAATTCTCAACACCGTCGTCGCGGATGAAATAGTCCGCCGCGTTGAGCAGAAATGCTCGAGACTGGAGCGACGATCGGGCATATAACAAAAACTCCTGAAGAGACCATCTCGACAATCAAACTGCCATTCGAGATCCTCCCAGCGGGTAAACGGGATGCGGCTGCCTTAGTGAGACGATTTCGACAGAGTGGTCTTTTCTTGCGTGAGAATCATACCTCGCGATTGGAGAAGGCTCGACTTCACCGCCGCTCCTGACCGGAATCGCCGGTCTGATACTTACAAGGGCTCCGCAGAGCGGACGGGTTGCCTCGTCGGCACCAAATTCCAGTATTCAAATTTTCGGACAAAACTCATATGAGTCGGTACAATTCGCACCAGAGTTTTGTCAATGAGTTTTGCCGGCGAAAATCAGCCAATTTCGGCCTCCCAGTTTTGTCCGGCACAAACGGTCGCTTGTGCCGGACATACCATACATGGGATTACTTGCCGATCTGGGCGTGAAAAATTCGCCATCGACCCCGAGCTCAAAATGATAGAGAAGGTTGAGTTTTGCGCCGACAGATCCGACGTGCGGCGGGAGCCACTCCGCGCAAGTCGCCTCAAACCCTAAATCTCATCTCAGTGCCGTAAGAAGCTCATCGGCGGCCCGCAAGTCCGCAGTATCAAAACCTTCTGTGAAACAGGAATAGACTTCCGAAAGCATTCGGCGTGCTTCGACCTCTTTGCCTTGTCTCCCGCACAGATGACTCAAGCTTGTCACCGCCCGCAACTCTAGTGATTTCGCGCCTTGGCGGCGGGCTATTGCGACTGCGTGTCGGAAACAGGCTTCCACCTCAAAGTCGACTCTCCCCGTACCAACCAACAGTCCCCCTCGAAGTCGGTTCAACTCCGCCTCCCAGAATCGCTCGTCATTGTTTTCGACCAGTGCCTGCGCCTCATCCAAGATCGCCAGCCCCT
>JANNNS010000203.1:0-4345 GCA_031398645.1 Acidobacteriota bacterium | reverse complement strand
GAAATGGTCCGGTAGCTGAACGGAAAGAGCTCGATCGAGATATGTCCCTCTAAGTTCTGGCGGTCGCGTCGGCGTCCAAAAAACGCCGGCTATGGCGCCGAGTTCACTCCTTCTTCCTGAAATCGACGTCCATCAGAATCCACATATCGGGATCGAGAATTACTTTTTCAGGTTCGCCGCTAACCTTGATCGAAAATATGTTTGATTTCGCATCCGCCTGCACGATTTGCATTTGCGGTTTGGCTTGGCCGGGGTAATGGATTGCGACTTGGACCGGCATTTTGAAAAAGCTTCCGTCGGGCTGTACTTGATCAAGCACTATTATTACTTGCTCTTTGCTCGCGTCGAAACTCCAGTGTCCCCTATATCTTAGGGTTCCGGGTTTGTATAGCCACTGGTCGAAAAAGGTCGAAAGGTCTTTCTCGGACACTTCTTCCATGACGCGGCGAAAATCGGCGATCGTCGCGTGCGAGTCGCGATATCTGCGATAATACTGCTTAATTCCTTTCCAGAAATGCTCGGTGCCGACCACGCCCCGCAGCATATGCAGCGTCCAACTTCCTTTTTGATAGATTTGGCTGGTCGTCACATCATTCATGTCCTTGAGATTGTCGTGCACAAGGCGATAGTTGGGATTCTTGAGATGAAAAGCATCGACCGATCTTTTACTCGAACGAAGGCCTTCCACGAACTCGTCGCGGCCGTATTGGTGTTCTATAAATAGCAAGGTGAAATACGTCGCGAAACCCTCGCTAATCCAAACTTCGTCCCAGTCCTTCTCAGTGACGGAATTGCCGAACCATTGATGCGCGATCTCATGGATAACAACATTTCGCCAGCGAACGGATCTGTCCCCCGAAACCGAATTTTCGCTGTAGAGGATTGCCGATGCCGCTTCCATTCCGCCGCTTACGCTATTTGATTGAATATTTGCCAGTTTCTCGTATGAATATGGGCCGACGGCATCACTGTAAAAGGCCAAAGCGTTCTTGGTCACGTAGCCAAAATCGTAAAAACCTTTATCACGGTCTTGATGATAGACCCATGTCTGAATGGATTTACCGTCAAATACATCGACATACTGAACGGCAAAACGGGCTACACCGAGTACGTATAGCCACGAGGCTATCGGCACCGATTGTTTCCAGTGAGTGGTCCGTTTGTTGCCGGTACGGTCAGTTTCTTCGATCTTCAATCCGTTCGAGACAACCTGATAATGACTTGGTGTGGTCACGATAAACTCGCACGTAGCCTTTTCGGAAGGATGATCTATTGTAGGCAGCCAATTGCGGCCTTTGTCCGGCCAGTTATCGCTGAAAAAGGTTCGATCGCCGTATCTGTTATTCGCGACCTTGAGACCGGTTGCTGGAATACCTCTGTAGAAGATCGTGTATTTCTCGCGTTGGTTTGATTTAGAAGCACTAGGTAATCTGATAAGCAGCAGGTTATTTTCGTGACGATACTCAACTGCCTTATCATTCCAAATCACGCGGCTGACGCTCATTCCCTTTCCGCTGGTATCTTTTGACGCATTGATCAGGTCAATCCTGAATTCCTGAATTCCGTCTATCAAAAACCTGACATCGACCGTCGCCTCGCCCACTATTTCATCAGTCGCATCCGACAACTCGATCTTGAAAACGTAATTGATAACATCAATATTTGGATTCTTCGAATAAGTGTCGAAGAATGCCCCGGCCCGGGTAGGCGAGCCGAAAGCAAGCAACGCACTGATCACCACAACGCGTAATAGAAGGCTCATAATCGTGAATTGACCTTGTTTGAGAACTACTTATTCAATGGAAGTTGGGCGGCGGGACGAAATTGGAGCAATCCCTTCTCCGTCATCGTCCCCTCGATGTCTGCGACAGTTGACGGAACGAATGCACTAAGATTCTCAGCGCCGTCGGCCGTTACGACAACCACATCTTCGATACGAACATAAAGTTTCTCCTCGTGGATCCAGATCATGGGATCGATCGTAAAGACCATGCCAGGTTCAAGCTTTATGCCGCGAACCTGACCGACATCGTGAACGGCCATCCCGACCGGATGCTGAAAGTGCCCACGAAATTTCAGCCCTTCCTTGACTGCCTTCAAATGGGCCGCATTTTCGAACGTTTTACCGACGAGGTATTGCTCCATATCCTTTGCAGCCGAATCAAGGACTAAATCCGCCGTGACGCCGGGCCGAATATATTTTAACAACGCGTCCCGATAGGCAAGGATATAGTCTGTCAACGCGCGCTGCCCATTGGTATATTTGCCATTAACCGGCCACATACGGGTCACGTCGCTGGTGTAGTAGTGATAATCCGGTGCGTAATCCATCAATAACAGATCGCCGTCTTTCAGTTGGTCGGTTTTGCGGAAATAATGGCCGAGATATGCGTTGGTGCCGCCACCGATAATCGAGGCATAACCATCGCCGCGGCTCCCGTGCATGTAGAACGCATATTTTGCAGCAGCATCTAGTTGGTATTCATACACGCCGGCCTCGGTCGATCGCATCGCCTCCATTATTGCCAGGCCCGCGATCTCGGTGGCTCTTCGGATAACATCAATTTCTCGCTTTGATTTGATATTACGGAGCGAATCGAGTGCCGGTGAAAGATCCCGGATTTCAAATTGGGGTGCCCGCAGGCTGAGAAGTTCCCGGAATCGCGCTTCTCGAGAAGGCAAACCGTCCCATGGGTTTGACGAAACGCGGGCCTGCTCATTCAGCAACTCGTCGCGGCTGTCGGTCCCGGTCTCGGCCGGGCTTAGCGGTGTGAATAAAAGCGGGGCGGGCGGACGCAACAACCCTTTGCCCACGAGGTCAAGCGATAACTGCTCGACGCCCCGGACCTGGTCTATGCCTGTCAATTGCTTTATCAGATCGCCGTCTTCCGCCGAAAGTATCTTTCCCTCATTTCGTTCCCGATCCGGGTCGCGGTGCGGTAGATAGATGGCCGATCTCTGATTGCGTCCGTCGAGTACGAGGTACGCGTGCGGCGTTTCGAGACCGGTTAGATAGTAGAATTCATTAGACTGGCGGAAGACATTAAAATCGCCAGCGCCCTTTGCCCCCTGAATGACGGCGATAGCGTTTTTACCAATCTTCACAAATATTTTCGACCGTCGCTCGGCAAATTCTTCCTTCGGAAAATCGGTTTGGTAATAGTGTCGTTCTTGACCGAATTGAGTACCGCTTGCGGTGAAAAACACTAAGAGAACGCACAGAAAGTTTCGTGACAGTTTCATTTATTTCGGCCCTTGATAATTCATCGGAATAATAACATCGTTCTGCTCTGCAAACTCAATTGCAACACCGTAGCCCGCATCTACATGTCTGATCACGCCCATGCCGGGATCGGTTGTCAGAACTCGTTCAATTCTTTTCGCTGCTTCCAGTGTACCGTCAGCGACGATGACCTGGCCGGCGTGGAGCGAGTAGCCGATGCCGACGCCACCGCCGTGGTGGAGAGAGACCCATGTAGCACCTCCCGCTACGTTGATCATGGCGTTTAGATAAACCCAATCGGCGATAGCGTCGGAGCCGTCTTTCATCGCTTCGGTCTCGCGGTTTGGCGAGGCGACACTGCCGCAGTCAAGGTGATCGCGGCCGATGACGATCGGGGCCTTCACCTCGCCGGATGCGACCATTTCATTGAGCTTAAGTCCGGCCTTTGCTCTCGCTCCGTAGCCGAGCCAGCAGATACGAGCCGGAAGCCCCTGAAATTCAACCTGTTCCTGTGCCATCGTCAGCCACTTTGTAAGGTGGTCGTCCTCCGGGAAGAGATCCATGATGGCCTGGTCGGTTTTGTAAATATCTTCCTTACTGCCGGACAGAGCTACCCAGCGGAAAGGCCCTTTGCCCTCACAGAACAGCGGCCTGATGTAGGCGGGAACAAATCCCGGATAATCAAAAGCGTTTTCGACCCCGTTGTCTAGGGCACGCTGACGCAGATTGTTGCCGTAGTCGAAAACGATCGAGCCGCGTTTCTGGAATTCGAGCATTGCTTCAACATGCAGTGCCATCGAGTCCATCGCTCTCTTCTCGTATTCGATCTGATCGGACTTCCTCAGATCGTTCGCTTGCTCGATGTCCAGGCCGGTGGGAATATAGCCGTAGAGAACATCATGAGCGGAGGTCTGATCGGTCACAATATCGGGTACTACACCTCGCTCGAGCAGATCCCAATGCACTTCGGCTGCATTTCCATGCAGGGCTATAGACCGGGGCTCGCAGGCGTCCATCGCTGCTCGTGCGATAAGGAGTGCTTCGTCAACGTCCTTCGCAGCGACGTCGACTTGCTTTAACTGAAGCCTGCGTTCGATCCGGCCGGCAGCGTCACGGCGGCGA
>JANNNS010000201.1:0-25433 GCA_031398645.1 Acidobacteriota bacterium | reverse complement strand
TAGGAACCGTAGCTCCAACGCCGACTCCAGTGCCGCCGACCACGACGCCGGAGCCGCCAACGACTACGCCGTTACCGCCCACGCCGACTCCGGAGCCGCCGACGCCGACGCCGACGCCAGTACCGCCCACGCCAACTCCGGTGCCGCCAACACCGACACCGATTCCGCCAACGCCGACACCTAGTCCGGTTCCCACGCCAACGCCAAATCTCGGCATTTGTACACCGACACTGACAGTCACCGAGGCATTTCCGGGAAGTCAGGCCGCATTTACGTCGATAACGTCCGGCCCGAATGCGGTTACGGTAGATATTGCAAATAGCGGTATCGGATTGCAGGGGTTCACGGTCGTAAGTGCATCGAACGCGAACGTTACCATTCCTTCATTTGCGCCGGGAACTTACGATCCAGTGACGGCCACGTTTACGATCCCGGTTCCGGGACAGCCGGTCGATTTCACGCTTCGGGCATCTTCCCGTATTAATGCGGTCCTCATCAGAGCGCAATGCACTGGTGGTCCCGCTCCGACGCCGAACCCGACGCCGACACCGGTACCGCCGACTCCAACTCCAACGCCAATTCCGCCGACCCCAACGCCGACACCTGTGCCGCCGACCCCGACGCCGACACCTGTGCCGCCTACGCCTACTCCTACGCCTGTACCGCCTGGCGTTTGCGTTCCGACGCTGACGGTGACCGAGGTCTTCCCGGGAAGCCTGGCCGGGTTCGAAGCGATCAATGCGGGATCAGGCGTGGTCACAGTGGACATGGTAAATACGACGATCGGCTTACAGGGCTTCTCTGTCGTTAGTGCGACGAATGCGAATGTGAATATCCCAGCTTTTGCATTTGGGACGACGAGTCCGGTAACCGCAACGTTCACGCGGCCGAATTCCTCACAGCCCGTCGATTTTACACTTCGGGCATCTTCACGCATCAATGCTGTCCTCATTAGGGCACAATGCGGGGCGGTCGCCTCCCGGCTAAGCGGCAAGAACGCGGACCTTGCATTCTGGCTATCGTCAAATTCCGCCTACCAGATAGACAGCCTTCTGGGCTACAGGATCGCAACAAGGCCGGACGGCAGATTCGAGCAGGCGCGATAGTAGATCGGTTTCTGGCACTTCATAGGACCGAAGTCGGAAATCCGGCTTCGGTTCTTTTGTTAACGAAGAGTTCACACTTTGACCGACAAATATTGCAACTCGCGCAAACTTGCCTTCGTACTATTCAACAGGCCAGCACTATGAAGTTGCTATCTACCCTAGTCCTAATTGCCGCTTCTTTTGTCCACTCATTCACTCAATCTCCGGCTGTCGCAGCGATAACGCCGATAACGGCCGAAAGTCGCGACACGCGACAAAAGAGCTTTGATAAGGTTTGGACGACCGTTAATGAAAAGCATTATGACCCGACATTTGGCGGCGTCGATTGGAAACGAATTCGCGAAACGTACGAGCCCAAGGCGATGGCCGCTGTTTCCGACAATGATTTTCATGACGTTCTGCGGCAAATGCTTTCAGAATTGAAGCTCTCGCATTTCGGCATTCACCCGCCTGCTGCCGAGATGGTCGCCGCTCAGACCGGACGCGGCGTCACCGGGATCGATCTTGTTATGATCGATGGCGTTCCTGTGATCAGCCGTGTTGACCCGGACTCGCCCGCGGCAAAAGCCGGTATAAAGACGGGCCACTCGCTCCTGAGTATTGATGGAAAAGCATGGAAGGAGATCACGGCCCAGCTTGAGAAAGCTCTCGCGTTGCGTCAGGTTACCGAAGGCATGCGAAAGGTCTATGTCGAACGCACAGTTGAAGCGGCAATAAATGCTAAGCCCGACACGACTCTCGTGCTTGAGGTGCTGGCAGACGGCGAACGCCCGTTGAAATTCAACATCGCCCGTGCCGGCTTTAACGGAGAAATGTCTCAGCCCCTTGGCAACTTTCCGCCTCAGGAAGTAGTTTTCGAATCAAAGCTGCTGCCCGATAATATCGGCTATATCCGCTTCAATATGTGGGTGATCCCGCAAATGGCCAAGCTGAGGAAGGCGGTCAGGGAGTTTGAGAAGGCAAAGGCGATCATCATAGACCTTCGCGGAAATCCAGGAGGTGTCGGCGGAATGGCTCCCGGGCTGGCCGGCATGCTGTTCAAGGAGAAGGCCTCGCTCGGGTCAATGCGAATGCGCAATGGTTCGACAGAGTTTGTCGCCTTTCCACAGCCCGATCCATTTGCCGGCCGAATCATTATCCTGACCGACCATGGTACCGGCTCGACCAGTGAGGTGTTCGCCGCCGGAATGCAGGAAACCGGCCGTGCTACTTTGGTCGGCGAAACGTCCGCCGGGGCAGTTTTACCGTCGATCTTTGAAAAGCTGCCAACCGGCTATCTTTTTCAATATGTGATCTCCGATTATCGCTCGCCAAAGAATATTCTCATCGAAGGCCGCGGCGTAATTCCTGACATTGAAGTAAAACAGACACGAACCGCCCTCCTTGCCGGCGGTGACGCACAGCTCGCGGCCGCGATCAAACTCGTGTTGGAAAGCCGCTCCGCTGCGGGAGCACGATGAACTCAGGTAGAATAGAAATTATGAAATTCAAAGCAATACTCACAGCGATCCTTACTCTTGCATTTGCCGCTTCCGCTTTGGCCCAGAAGGCGGAACCCGTTAAGGCAGCGAAACTGCCGACAGTTAAAGAGGTCCTTGATAAGTACGTCAAGGCTATTGGCGGCCGCGATGCCATCCAGAAACCAAAGACCCGCGTAACGACTGGCACCATGGAACTCGTCCCGATGAATCTGAAGGGAACGTTTGAAGCTTATTCCGCTCCCGATTCGAAGTCTTTCACGAAGATGACGATAGATGGTGTAGGCGACCTGCTTGAGGGCACCGATGGGAAGACGGCCTGGGCGATCAATCCGATCCAGGGAAGCCGCGAAAAGACGGGCGGTGAGCTTGCCCAGTCGAAGCTGACCAACGATTTCTATCGCGATGCACGCCTCGAAAAATTGTTTCCGAAGATGACCTTAAAGGGAATCGAAAAGGTTGGGGAAAAGGTTGCTTACGTAATAGTAGCCGAGGCTGAAGGAGCACCCGCAGAGACATGGTACTTCGATACCCAGAGCGGACTTCTGGTCCGATCAGATATGACGGCTTTTGCTCCCGAAGGTAATCAGGCGATGACCTTTTTCTACGAAGACCATCGTACGGTCGATGGCATCCTGATGCCGTTTCGCGTCCGCACTCAGACACCAAGCTTTACGATCATTCTTACCTCGACTGAGGTTAAGCACGGAGCACCGATCGATGATACGAAATTCGCCCGGCCGAAACAGTGATCATCCGATAGTATCAACGCGACTCGGCATAGATCTGCTCCCGTCGGGCGAGCATTCTTGCCGGGTCGTTTGTGATTATGGACCTTAGTCCGAGACGGATCCCGCGTTTGACCCACCTTGGATTGTCGGCCGTCCAGATATTTACAGGAAGGCCGCGTTTGCCGGCCTTTTCCATTAATTTCTGTGTGGCGAGTGAGTAGTGGATCGACAGTTCGTCTGCTCCGAACTCGTCTGCGATCTTTACGAGGTGCTTCTCCTTTCGCAGTATCGTCATGATCTTTGGGGCAAAAAGAGCCGCCGTGCGAAGTGAGGGTAGATGCATCTTGGCGCGCGGGATCACGGCCAACTTGAAGCTCTTTAGCATGACTTGTGGAAGCATCGGCGAATCGGCGAGCACGGCACAGACGGCGGCCGTCAACGCCTCAACTTCACGCTCGCCACACTTAAGCTCGATAAAAATAAGGCCGTCAAACCCTTTCAGAGATTCAAGGGCCACGGCAAGTGTGGGCAATCGTTCACCGCCGAAGCTGCCACTTTTGCGGTTTTTGTTGACCTTTGCGAACCAGCTTCCGACGTCGATCTTTGCAAGTTCCCTCGAAGTCAGCTCCGACACGGCCGAATTCATTCGTGCTGTCCGGTTTAGCGTGGCGTCGTGAAAGACTACCGGAACGCCATCGCGTGCAAGACGTACATCGAATTCAATGCCGTCGGCTCCAGCCTGTATAGCCATTCCGAAAGCCGCAAGCGTATTTTCGGGTGCGGACGCGCTTGCCCCGCGGTGACCGATGATCAGCGGGCGGATGCTCTTCTTTTTCATCAGGTTAAGACTCGGAGGCGGGCCTCTTTTCGAGGAGGAATATCGATTTTGACCACCCGATCGGCTCCGTTACGGGAAATTTATGATTCCCCACAATATTAAAGTACTGTTGTGAAATCTTCCTTACATTTTCGACCGGGTGGATCTTAAATTTGTAAAGAAATTCGAGAACGCTGCCGACGAGCGAAGGTTTTACCGGGATGAAGACAAGCTTGCCGCCGGGCTTTAGTACGCGTGACATTTCACGCAACCCGAGGTCGAGAGAGACATATTCGAGGACACCGCAGGTCAGGACAAGATCGAAAGTGTTGTCATTGAACGGCAGATCGAGGATGTTGCCTTGAACGGCCGAGATCCGTGCATGATCAGCCTTTTTCTCTTTCCTGAACTGTTCCTGCGCGATCTTCAGCGACTTGCCTGAGAGGTCGAAGGCGATAGTCTGCCGCGGCCTGAAACCTGCCTCGTGAAATCCGAGCGTAACGATGCCGGTGCCGCTGCCGCCGTCGAGCACAAGCGACTCAGGCCCGATCTCGAGGTCGAGCGAACGTAGATATTTTGCGACCGAGGCCTTATAACCATTTACCCGTAGGGCAAGGTTGTGAACCTCGGCGATGCGATCGTAAAAGCTCTGAGTCTTAGTTTTACTGACCTCCGATTTTTTCGCCTTCATGCTTTATTTCTCGGCCAGAAGTCTTAGCATTACCTCGCGCATTTCCTCGATACGCGTCGGGTTGGTGCCGCTTTCGATATAGCGTATCACGCCTTTGCGGTCTATCAGAACTGCGGTCGGCAGGCCGGTCGCGCCGTATAACTGTTGCGAGGACTGATCTTTGGCCACGACAAAATCATAAGGCAGGCCGTGCTTTTCCTTGAAGGCTTTCAAAAACGCGATCTCATTCGGGTTATCCATCTGGATACCGCCGGACTGGCCGTAATATCTTGTGATTCCCAAGACGACCAGGCCGTCGGCACCCTGATCACGGTGCCACTCCGCTAAAGCCGGAAAAGCATCAAAACAAGGCCCGCACCACGTTGCCCAAAAATCGAGAAGCACCACTTTGCCCCGCAAGGCCTGCAGCGTTTTTGGCGACCCCGGAAACCATTGATCGATCCCGGTAAGTTCCGGAGCCTTTTCGCCCAAAAGCTTGTACTGTTTCTCGCGCTTCTTTAAGCGTCTGACCGCATCGTCCTGCGTGGCCTTCGACGGCAGTTCCTTACCGGCGGCGATCAGCGAACTCAGGTAGATCTCCATCGCGTACGGTTTGCGGCCGCTCTCGATCAAGTAGGTGATCTGCTTGTCCGCAGCATATGCAAAAAGACTTGGCGAGCCAGCAGATCCACCAGCCTTTCGTAGATCGTCGAGAGCTTGCTCTGCTTCCTTGGTATTTCCGGCGGCTCGATGACTTTCAAAAAGCTGCATTCCCGTGTCGAGCGTTTCGTCGAGCCCGCGTTGAGTGATCCCGCTGTCGATCAGGACAGCCTTAGCGGCCTTATAAGCCTCAGCGGAATGCAATGCAGCGTCGGCAAATCTCTTCTCGCTGAAGTAGGCCTTCGCAAGCTCCGTTTCCATCCGCGTGCGATCGCTGAGCTTTGCCGGCGTGTTCTTTGAATATTCCGCGATCATTGCCAGAGCGTCATCGAACCGTTTTTGCTTCGCCGCGATGACGGCGACGATGGACCTTGCGGTTTGAGCTTTATCCGCGGAAGCGTCCGGTGAAACCAGATATTTTCGCAGTGATTCGCTAGTACGGTCTAAATTTTCGGCGATCCAATGCAAAAGGCCGATATAGTAGTGATCTTCGGCCGACAGATCGGCCCTAACGCCGGCTGCCGCTGCGTATTTTGCCGCAAGCTGCTTTTGCTCTCGCTCGGTCTGCAGCCTTAAGGCTTCGCTGTACGCCATCTTCTTCTGCTCGTATTCAGCGAACTTTGCCTTGTTGTAACTGTTTACCTCATCGAACAAAGATCTGATTGGAATGTCAGCCGACGAGGAAGTCGCATTTGGCGAAGCTTGCGGAGCGGCCCGACCCGACTGGGCCTCGACCGTAACGGCCATCGCCAAAATTGCAATAAATACAAACAACTTCATACTCAAGATCTACTATGCGTTCGCGTTAAGTTTGTTCAGAAAGCGTTCCGGCCCGAAAAGCTTAAAGTACGGCGAATCCGTCTTATTGATTATCCGATCGGCGATTATCTTCGCCGTCATCGGTGCAAGCAGGATGCCGTTTCGATAATGGGCGGTGGCAACGAAAAGGCAGTCCATACCGGGCATTGGACCAATTATCGGCGATCCATCGGCCGCGAATGGCCTCAAGCCCGCCCAGTTCTCAGCCACATCAATGTCCGTCAAATCCGGCGCGATCTCACACGCGTTAAGCTTCAGTTCATTCGCCGCCTCAACTGTTACCGAACAGTCAAATCCAACATCTTCGACCGTCGCACCGGCCAGGATACGCCCGTCAGCACGAGGCACCAAATAACCTCGCGGGCTGTATATCACGTGCCGCAAGATCCTTTCCAACGGGCCGAAGCTGACCATCTGCCCGCGAATCGGCCTGACAGTTAGCGGTAGGCGGACGTTGCCCATTTTGATGAGCGAGGTCCACGCACCCGTTGCTAACACTGTCACTTGCGAAAATAGCTTCCGTTCTCCTGCCGCAACACCAATGGGTCGAGTACCCTCGACCACTAGCTCATCCACTGAGGTTTCGTCTATGATCTCGATCCCGTTCCCTCTCGCATATTTCTCAAGAGCAGCGAGCAGCTTCCGGTTCTCGACCTGCCAGTCATTCGGGAAGTAGAGGCTTTCACGCACCGAGGCGGAGAGTCTGGGTTCCATCGAGAGCGTTACCTTCGCCGACAGTCTAGTGACCGGTATTCCGGCAGCGATCTGCCTCGAAAATCTCAGGTCCAGGTGGTGCGAATCTGCCTCGGTGAACGCGGCGTAGAGGGTGCCAGTCCGGTCAAGTTCTATGTCGATCTCAGTTTCCAAATGTAGTTCATCGGCGAATATTGGGAACATCGACCGTGAGCCATCGCAAAGCCCGTAAAAATCGTCAATAATCTCATTTTCCGCGTTGGGAGCAAGCATTCCCGCCGCCGCGAACGAAGCTTCGCGCCCGACTTTCCCGCGCTCAACCACAGCTATCGGTCCCGCGCCAAGCCGGTGCAGTTCGCGGGCCAGGCTAAGCCCGATCACTCCCCCACCAATGATCAATACGTCGTAATTCGTCAATTTCTGTGACTTGTCCTTTATGGTCAGCGCCTGTAAATTAGCCTTGTAATTATATTTTTGCAGAATCCGAGCTGAGACATCGGAATCCACTAAATGAAACATAATATCACTCTAATTCCCGGCGACGGCATTGGACCTGAGATCATTGCTGCGACGGTCCGCGTTGTTGAGGCCACAGGTGTCGATATCGAATGGGAAACCCAGATCTTGGGCTCGCAAGCCCAAGAGAAATACGGCTCAACGTTGCCCGACGTTACCATCGAGTCCATCAAACGTAACAAGATCGCTCTTAAAGGGCCACAGATGACGCCGATCGGCAAGGGCTTTACCTCAGTGAATGTCGGCCTGCGCAAGTCGCTCGACCTGTATGCCAACGTCCGCCCGATCAAGGCTTTGCCAAATGTGCCCTGCCGCAATCCCGGACTCGACCTCGTCATCGTCCGCGAGAATACCGAGGATCTTTACGCCGGTCTCGAGCACGTGGTCGTTCCCGGCGTAGTCGAGAGCATAAAGATAATCACCGAAAAGGCATCGACGCGTATAGCCAGATATGCCTTCGAATACGCACGCGACAACGATCGTAAGAAAGTGACGGCTGTTCATAAGGCGAACATCATGAAGCTCTCTGACGGACTTTTCCTTGAGTGTTTCTACAACGTCGCAAAAGACTATCCGGAGATCGAAGCCGACGACAAGATCATCGACAATTGTTGTATGCAGCTTGTAATGCGGCCGGAACAGTTCGATGTCCTGGTGCTCGAGAATCTGTACGGCGACATCGTCTCAGACCTGTGTGCTGGATTGATAGGCGGGCTCGGGCTTGCTCCGGGCGCGAACATCGGCGAGTTGGCTTCCGTCTTTGAGGCTGTCCACGGTTCCGCTCCGGATATTGCCGGGCAGGGAATTGCTAACCCAACCGCACTGATAATGTCTGCCATCCTGATGCTCAACCACATCGGTGAAAAAGAGGCAGGCCGCAAACTAAATGATGCTCTGCTGGCCGTATTCGCAGACGGGAAGTCGATAACAAGAGACCTCGGCGGCACGGCAAAAACGAACGAATTCGCCCGAGCGATCGAAGAAAAGATCAAACAGGCTATCTAGTTAGGCCCTGAGATCGAGCGGGTCCGTTCGGCTCTGGAGCATCTAGTTGTGATCTTTTCACGCAATTTCTCCGCGCTCCGGCCGTTCTAATTATGATCGGGTCGCGGATCGGCCGTGAATGGAGGCCTTCATGAGAGCATTTTTATTTACATTGACGATTCTGTTCGCCGGCACCTTCGTGTCGGCACAGGGCGTAGAACAGCTTGTACTGAAAAATGGCGAGCAGAAGACGACCAAGACCGGCCGGGTCACCATAAAGTTCCTGGAGCTCAGTGAAGATTCCCGCTGTCCGGCAGACGTAAACTGTGTGTGGGCAGGCGTCGCCCGGATCACAGTTCGGCTCAGCAAGAACGGAAAGTCCGCCGATTTCGAACTCAACACAAATCAAACTGACAAGCCCGCCGTATTCCGAGGTCTCTCCGTTGCGCTCAAAGACCTTAAACCACGCCAATCAACCACCTCAAAATACAGCCCATCCGCATATTCGGCCGTGTTAACGGTTTCGAGGCCGAAGCCTTAGCATTTGAGAGTCAATAGCTGTAAGGGGCAGGTCGCCGGGTTTCCGCATAAATACGCCTTCGGGCCTGTTCGTTCGCAAGCGTAGCGAACCGGATTCACGGATTTATCGCAGAGCATCTTCGTAGGTTTTTCTTATTATTTCGTAGCATTCGCAGGCATTCGCCTCAAGTTCCGAGCGTTTATGCACTCTTATTAGTCCACGGCTGTGACTGATGAGTCCGCGCCGCTGCAGACTTCCTACGGCCTTGTTCACGCCCTCACGTCTTACGCCGAGCATGTTTGAAAGGAACTCTTGCGTCACCTGAAACTCATCTTCATGCATGCGGTCCTGAGTCATCAACAGCCAGCGGGCAAGTCGAGCTTCTATCGGGTGAAAGCGGTTGCACGCCGCCGACTGAGAGATCTGAACCATTAGCGAATTGATGAAGATGTTGGTCTGACGAGTCAGTTTCTGGCACTCTCCGCATGATAGCCGAAAGTCGCGAACCGTCATTCTTGTGGCCGTTCCCGTTCCTTGAACGATCGCGAGATTCGGTGAAGTGTTTACGCCCAGAAAGGCGGAAACGCCGGCCATTCCCTCATTGCCGATAAGGCCGACCTCGATGGATGAATCCTTGCCGACCTTCGACAATAGCGAGATAATTCCGGTTTCGACAAAATAGACGTATTTCAGGGTTTCCCCTGCATCATAGAGGCGTTTGCCATAGATAAGAGGTACGACGGCGGATCTCGAATAAAGACTCTGAAACTGACTTGGAGGCATAGCGGCAAGAAGCCGGTTGCGGGATACTGCGAGGGCGGCCATTTAGGAACTCCTTATTTACTGTCACGTTGTGAATAACAACAGACGGCACAAGAAGACGGAGGGTCGAGCCGGTCCTAATGTCGCATGATGGAAAGTTTGAAAGAACGTTCAGTCAATATGACAGTATCACAAAGAAGAGGAGATAGGAGGCAATGCTGAAAACTGAGTTAGAAGATCATGCAAATGTGCGAGAAATACCTCGGCCGAGCAGGCGGTTATATTCCGTATTGACGATCTGGTAACACTCGCACGCAGCATCCTCCATACCCTGGCGGTCAATTATTGTTATCGTGCCGCGAGTATTCTTGATGAGTTTTCTTGCGGCAAGTTTTTTCGCCGCCAGGGTGATTCCTTCGCGACGGACGCCCAGCATATTCGAGATGAGGTCGTGGGTCATTACGAGTTCGTCCGAATCAAGCCGGTCGTGGCTAAGCAAAAGCCACCGGCATAACTGTTCCTCGACCGCGTGCAAGCGGTTGCAAACGGCGGTCTGAGAGATCTGCGTCATTAGTGCCTGCGTATACCGCAATAGCAGATCCTGGAAGCGGCCTCCTCGCGAAAATTCATCACGCAGGTTCTTTGGCCTCATTCGCAATCCTTCACCGGCACTCTGGATGATCGCACGGCTGGTCGTTGTGTCGCCGCCTAGAAAAAGAGCTACGCCGAGGATGCCATCGTTGCCGACGATCCCGATCTCGGCGGTCCCACCGTTTTCCATAACATACAGAAGCGAAACGATCGCCGTAGTTGGAAACAAGGCAAATTCAAGCTTGTCTCCGGATTCATAAAGGACTTTTCCAAGCGGGAGGGACACTGGCTCAAGATTCGGAAGCAGGGCAGCCAGATCCTCCTCCTGTAGAGAACCAAGGAGAAAGTTCTTCCGAGCTTGAGCTAGTGTTAGGGATGCCATTGGCCTTCAATTCGACCTGAGTCAAGTACTGCCGCCGCCGACATACTAACACATAAAATAACCGTCGGTATGCGATAGCGCTCACAGATCGACATCGGGGATAGCGGAACGGCTAATTTCGCAATGTGCTAAAACACACAAACCGTTTCGAGTGGGCTATTGCCTTCGCTTAGATGGGCTCCCATATTTTTGCTGAATAGAAGTGGTCTTGGCTGCATCTGCGAAGGTTTTACCAGTAATTTTCTATGTGTGTGTTAAGCAACTTACATCGACCACAGAGTGAGATAGTCTGTAGTCATCCTTTTGGGGACACTGAGTCGTCCCTCGATACATATCAGTAACAAATTATCTCTGTCGAGGGTCGCATGCGAACGATCAAGGGATTTACGAACAATGGGTCGATGGGAAGGATGGCATCAAGTATGCCGTCCTTCATTTTTTTAATTGGAAAGATATGAAACCCGCAAATTGAAGAAAGCCTCAATAAAGATAATCAAACGCAAAGATGCAGAGGCGAAGAAGGCCGCTAGAGGCCTAGCCTTGCGCAGTCTGGCCACTACGTCAATAGGCCAGCCAGCGAGCGAGAAGGCCGAGACTTTAACCCGACGGCAGCTTGACTCCACCGTAATGCGTTGGATCTCTGAACGAAGAGAAAGCGGACGCATCGAACAGGTCGCCGCTGCGAAGGTGTTGGATGGCCGACCCTCTTAGCGGGATAAGGACGCCGATCGGTTCAAAGTATATCTGAAAACTCAAATGCAGCCGTCTCGGATCAATTGCCAGTGGGACCAGTGCGGAAAAACTGCCAGCACTCACGTGCGGCTCGGGATGCCCATCGAAATGATGAAAGACGGCCCCTGCCGTGTCGCTTTAGCCGAGCGTCCGAACCACGTTGACCTTTGTTCAGCCCATGTCGAAGAAACACGCGTCTTTTATCTCCATATAGAACTGAATGATGTAGGGATGTGTCCGATACACGATTGCATCTAGGCCAGGCTGGCAATACGTTGGCAGGTAGGGAACCTGAAACGGTTGCCCTATGGTTTCGGTCGGTGCGAATCGGACACACTACCCGCGCGGATAGTACACGGTTTGCTACGGGTTATGTAATGAGCCACATATCCAGGGCTGGTAAGTGTAGCCGAACACTAGGCCTGCCCTTAGTGGCACGCGTATTGATACATACTTTGGTTGAGAATGATAAGTGCCCACTTATCAATTATTTACGAGACTTTACGATCGCGGTTGTCCATACGGGAGTGCAGCGAGAATTAAAGCGATTCAGGGAAGGTAAGGAGTCATTATGAGTTCATTTAATATTAAGAAATTGGTTGCTGTGACAGCACTTGGTTTGTTCACGGTGCTTGGTACCAGTGAGTTGGCGAATGCACAGGGCCGTCGAAATGACGATCGCAACCAGCGCAAGATCGAGAAGCAGCAGGAAAAGATCCGGAAGGCCCAGGAAAAGATAGAACAGCAGCGTCAAGCAGCGTGGAACACGCGTAATACGCGTATGAACAACGAACGCACGATGCGCGATCGCCGGAACGGGAATTACAACAACAATAACAATGTCTCGAACAGCAATCGGTACCGCGTCTACCGTAACGGTTCCTACTACAACACGGACAGTCGTGGAGCCGAACTTCTGCGTCAGGCTGTGAACGAAGGATACCGACAGGGCTTCACCGCAGGCCGTTCGGACCGCAATAATCGCCGCAACAACAGTTGGTCGAATACGAACGTCTACCGAAGTGGATCGGTCGGCTATCAGAGCCACGTTAACCGAAGCCAATATCAGTACTACTTCCAACAGGGTTTTCAGCGAGGCTATCAGGACGGTTCGAACAGCCGCTACCAGAACGGCTACAACGGCAGTTACGAGTACGGTTCGAACGAGAATGGGCCGCTGAACATCCTCGGTACGATCCTAAACCAGGTTCTAAATATTCAGAACTACTAGGTCGATCTTCCGCTCTCACAAAAGGCCGTCAGAAAATTATTCTCTGACGGCCCTTCTATTGATTTCATTCCGCCGTCACTAGGTCAACGCGTCGCCATTATTGCCTCGATCTCATCCGGATTCTTCGGCACCTTTGCGGTCAGATTGAAATTGCCGTCCTCTGTGACTACAACATCATCCTCGATGCGTATGCCGATCCCGCGGTATTTCGCCGGGGCTGTTTTGTCGTCAGGTGGGATGTACAGGCCGGGCTCGACCGTCAATACCATTCCCGGGGCGAACGACCGGGAGTTCTTCGCGGTCTGGTCGGTGAAGTATCGTCCCGCATCGTGTACGTCAAGCCCAAGGTAATGGCCAACTCCGTGCATATAGTACTTCATGTACGACTTTTTCTTGATAAGGTCTTTTGTCTTGCCCTTGAGAAGGCCAAGTTTCTTCATGCCCTCGGTCAAGAGTTCGATCGAAAGTTCCTGCCGCTTTAGCACAGTGTTCCCGACCTTAGTCGCTTCGATACATTGAAGCTGGACGTCAAGGACGACATCATAGACCTCTCGCTGGGCCTTTGAGTACTTGCCGTTGACCGGGAAGGTGCGGGTAATGTCCGCCGCGTATCCCTGATACTCCGCACCGGCGTCGATGAGCAATAAGTCGCCATCGTTCAGCGGGCGGTTGTTCTCGACATAATGAAGGATCGTCGCGTTCTCACCGCCGCCGATGATCGAGTTATATGCCACGCCGCTTGCGCCGTTTTCCCGCATGTACGCTTCGATCAGCGATTCAACCTGGAATTCGTTCATTCCCGGCTTGGTCTTTTTCATCGCCAGAATATGAGCCTCGGCCGAGATAGTAGCGGCCTTCTGCATTAGCTTTACTTCGTCGGCCGACTTGTGGAGACGCATGTCGCCGATGATCACCGTTGGATCGACGATCGTATGCGGAGGATAAGCCGTCTTCAGACGTCGCTGCCGCTGTCCCGAGAGATAGCTCAGTATCTGTTGATCCAGCACCTTATCTACCGCGAAGCGATAGTACAGCCGGTCGTGACCATCGAGCAGCTTCGGCAAGTCTGCCGCGAACTTTTCTATTGGGAGTGCCTTGTCAGCACCGTAGTTCTTGACCGCTCCTTCTACACCTTCACGACGGCCAAACCACGTCTCCATCTCACGGTCACGCGGACGGACGTATAGCGTGAACGGCTTCTTGCTGGAGGGGTCGATCACGGCTACGGCATCGGGCTCCGGGAAACCGGTCAGGTAACAGAAATCTGAATCCTGCCGGAATTTGAACTCGGTATCATAGCTGCGGGTAGCTTCGTGTGCCGCGGGAATGACGGCGATGGAATTGTCTTCCATCTGGTCAATGAATCGTTTCAGTTGCTCTCGCATAATTCAAATATTAACCCAAAGCGGCAAATTTGTCAGAATGCGCTTCTGTCTGGTCACGGCGTATCCGCTACACACGTACGAAAGAGCGCGAATTGTCTATTGATGACGATTCGTGCTATTCGTGTAAATCGTGTCAAATTCTCTGCGCATAACCGAGATATTTCTGTCGATCCAGGGCGAGTCGTCGCATGCCGGCCGGCCATGTTCTTTCGTCCGCCTGACAGGCTGCCCGATGCGCTGTGTCTGGTGTGACAGTGAATATACATTCACGGGCGGCGAGCGGATGACTTTCGACGAGATCTTTAGCCGCCTCGACGCATTCGGGTGCAATCTGGTGGAGGTAACGGGCGGCGAACCTCTCGCGCAGAAGAACGTTTTTCCCTTTATCAAGGAACTGTGCGATCGGGGCTACGAGGTACTTCTCGAAACCAGCGGCTTTGTTTCGACCGAGGCGGTTGACCCGCGTGCCAAAATAATTCTCGACGTTAAGTGCCCCGCATCAGGTGAGGCAGAACGCAATCACTGGCCGAATCTTGAACGTCTTCGGTCAGAGCTTGATGAGGTTAAGTTCGTCGTCGCTGACCTGGCCGACCTGGAGTTTGCGAACGCGACGATCGTGAAATACGGCCTTCTGGGCCGCGCGAAAGAAGTTTTGATCTCACCTGTTCACGGCATCAGCGATCTTGCCGAGATAGCCGAAGCGGTCGCGACCAGCGGCCTGAGCGTCAGGCTAAATCTGCAGCTGCACAAATTTATCTGGGGAGCCGATACACGTGGAGTCTAAGGCGATAATCCTTGTTTCGGGCGGAATGGATTCGTGCGTTACCGCTGCGATCGCGCGGAGTGAGTCCGACCGCATCGCTATGCTGCATGTTTCGTATGGCCAGCGGACTGAGGCTCGTGAACGGCGGGCGTTCAACGAGATCGCGGACCACTATGGTGTCAAAGAGCGGCTGGATGTTTCGATCGAGTATCTTGCGAAAATCGGTGGCTCGTCCCTGACCGACGCGAATATCGCCGTGTCCGAAGCCGATCTAGTTTCAAAAGAAATTCCGACCAGCTACGTTCCATTTCGCAATGCGAATATGCTGTCGATCGCTGTCAGCTGGGCCGAGGTCATCGGAGCAAACTCGATCTACATCGGAGCCGTCGCGGAAGATTCCAGCGGCTATCCGGATTGCCGCCCCGAGTTTTACGAAGCATTTCAAAGAACCATTGACACTGGAACTAAGCCTGATAGCAAGATCCAGATCCGTACGCCGATCATCGAACTATCGAAGGCGAAGATCGTGCTGAAGGGCATGGAACTCAACGCTCCGCTTCAGTTAACGTGGTCCTGTTATCGAAACAGCGAATTTGCCTGCGGAACGTGCGACTCTTGTGCGCTTCGGCTTCGTGGGTTCAAGCTTGCTGGTGTCAAAGATCCCATCGACTATGCTGATCGAGGCCAAAGCAGGTATCCGGAGCTTTGAGAACTGTCGTCACCTGTTTCACCGATCAATCAAGACGCAGACGCTCGCGCGGAACGTCGAGTTTTTTCAGATTACCGAGGGCCACATACGCGACCCTTTCGGTTTGAAAGAATTCGCGAGCAACATCGTGCAGGTCATCGGTCGTGACTGCTTCGAGATTGATCAAAGTTTCCTCGACCGAGATCTGGCGGCCGTGGACCATCTCGCATTGGGCTAGCGTGGCCGCCCTTGCCGCAGAATCTTCAAGTCCGAGCAGTATCGACGCTCTGGCCTGATCTTTCATAAGGTCGAGTTCGTCCTGCGAGACGCCTTCTTTCACCACTGCACGCATCTCTTCGATCACAATGTCGGTAACTTCGGCTACCTGATCCGGCGAGGTTGCCGCCGAAACCGCGAGGAAGCCGCAGTCGTTGAACATTCCGGTCGATGCCCCAACGCTGTATGCCAACCCGCGTTCCTCGCGAATTTTTTGCCACAGACGGCTGGACGTTCCGCCGCCGAGGGCGTTGGCAAGAAGGTCGGCAGCATATCGTCGCGGGTCGGGAGCGGCAACGATCGGAGTGGCGATCAGCACGTGGGCCTGTTCGAGATCAGAGCGGCGTTCGATCACGATCGGAGCTTCGGGAACAGGTACGCTGAGTTCGAGCCGAGGAACATCGGGGTGCGACCGCGAATCCTTTACGATAACGTCGAGCAACGCCATCAGACGATCGTGCTCAATGTTTCCTGCCGCGGCGACGATAAGGTTCGAGGGATTGAACGTATGTCGGTGATAGTCCGCGGTGCGCTCGGCCGAAAAGGTGGAGACAGTGTCAGGAGTGCCCGCGATCGACATGCCGAGCTGATGTCCGCGGAAAAACTCGCGATGAAATATGTCGCTGAGCACCTCGTCCGGCGAGTCCTCGTTCATCTTTATCTCTTCGATGATCACGCGGCGTTCATTTATGAGGTCTGATTCGTCAAAGCGAGGGGCGGTCAGCATATCGGCCATTAGGTTGAAAGCCCGCTCGAACTGATCGTCGACGACCTTGATAACGAACCCGGTCTCCTCGTGGGTCGTAAACGCATCCAGCCCGCCGCCGAGGCGGTCCTGTTCGATCGCGATATCCAGTGCCGACCTTTTCGCCGAACCCTTAAATACGCAGTGTTCGATAAAGTGCGTGATGCCGTTCAGCTCGTCGGGCTCGTTCCGCGAACCTACCCGGTAAAAGAACCCAAGTGTCGCCGAACGAACATCGGGCATCCGGTCACTTAGCACCACAAGGCCATTATCAAGGCGTGTTTCTTTGATCTCTTCCTTCATTTCTTCGAACCTAAGAGCCTACCACGCCGATCATCGATTTGAGAATACCGGATGGCCGATGGAGCGGGAGAGCCGCAAGTTGAAAACGCCTTCGAGAATAGACGATAATGGGTGTGAAGCCGATCATTCCTCATTCGTTTCCGGAGAAATTATGCGCAAAGTTCTCGCCGTGTTTATAGCGTTTGTCCTTTTTACCGTCTCAGCTGGTGCCCAGAAGTACACGATCCAGCAGTACCTGAACATAAAGTCCGCCGGATCGCCGACGCTTTCGCCTGATGGAAGCAAGATGGCTTATCTAACGAACGCGACCGGAACATCGCAGGTGTGGATGATCGATCTGCCGAACGGAACGCCAAAGCAGATCACCAATTATGAGGACAACGTCGGATTTGTCCGCTGGCTGCCCGACAACAGCGGCATTATCTTCGGCAAGGCCCGCGGCGGGGACGAGAACACGCAATTCTTTTGGATGAAGACGGACGGCTCGGGAGTTCTTGCGCTGACCGACGACCCAAAAGTCCGCAACAACTTCGCCGAAGTTTCCAGCGACGGGAAAAAGATCTATTACGCCTCAAACAAACGCAACCGCACTTTCTTTGACGTTTACTCGATGGAGATCGCTACCGGCAAGGAAGAACTGCTTTATCAATACGACGGCAACATCAACATCGCCGCCGTCAACAACTCCGGATCGAAGTTTGTCCTGTCACGCGACGGCATCGAAAAAAGCCTCGACAACGACCTGTTCATGGTCGATGTCGCCACCAAAAAAGAAACGCTCCTGACACCGCACTCGGACGCATCCGAATTCGGTGACGTCCATTTCCTCGCTGACGGCATCGTCCTTACCACCAACGACAAACGCGAATTCTCCGGCCTCGCCTATATGCGAAAGAAAAATGCGGCGGGTGATGATTGGTCCGAAGCCAACCGCGAAACACGCATCATCGACGATCACAAATGGGATGTGGGTGGAGTGACCATAAGCGACGGCCATGGCCTGGTAGCCTACACCGTTAACCGCGACGGGTTTTCGGAGCTTTATCTGCGAAAGATCGAAACAGGCGGCAAGCCGCTGATCTCTACCGTCAGCGCAAAAGCCGAATCGATCAAACTTCCCGCCCAGGGCATCATCGGCGGCATCACGATCTCAGATGATGAGAGCAAACTAGCGTTCTCATTCAGTTCAGCAACGCAAAATGGTGATATTTGGCTTTACGACTTGAATACGAAGAAACTTGTTCAAGTTACTAACAGTGATCGCGGAGGTGTCGACGCCAAGCGCTTCGTTAAACCGGAGTTGATCAGATTTCTGAGTTTCGATGGGAGGGAGATCCCGGCGTGGTATTACAAACCAAAGTGGCAAACGAATGATGTTTCCTTTGGCAAACAGTTGACGTTTTTACCAGTGATAGTCTCCGTCCATGGCGGACCTGAAGGACAAGAGCGTCCCGGTTTCAGCGGGCTCTATCAATATTATCTCTCACGCGGCTACGCGATCCTCGCGACAAACGTCCGCGGCTCGACCGGTTATGGCAAAACATTTACGCATCTGGATGACGTGGAAAAACGCGAAGATTCGGTGAAAGATCTTGCGGCGTCTCACGAGTGGCTTGTTAAAAAAGGCGGGGCCGATCCTAAGCGAATTGCGGTCACCGGCGGCAGCTACGGCGGCTACATGACAATGGCGGCGATCACGCTTTACCCGGACCTGTGGGCGGCGGCGGTCGGGACTGTGGCGATCACTAATTGGGAAACGTTTTTGCAGAACACATCCGGTTATCGCCGCCGACAGCGTGAGGTCGAATATGGCCGGCTCGACCGCGACATCGATTTCCTCCGGCGGATCTCACCCATTCGCAAGATCGACCAAATAAAAACACCGCTGTTTGTAATTTCCGGCAAAAATGACCCTCGCGTTCCGTATACGGAAGGCGAACAAATGGTAGACGCACTCAAAAAACGCAACGCTGTCGTGGAATACAAACTCTACGACGACGAAGGCCACGGCATCTCAAAACTCAAAAACCGGTTAGATCTCTATCCCAGAGTGGCTGATTTTCTGGATAAATATATGAAATAGGCCGGATGAAGACTCTTCCGCTGATAATCACGGCAAAACTGGACACAGCCTCGTCCGATTACTTCGACCGACTGCGAATAAAACACTTTCCTCCCGAGCGGAATTTTCTGGCTGCCCACGTTACTCTTTTTCACCATCTCCCGGGTGAGAATCTTGATGAGATAGCTGCGCACTTAGAATCGTTTGCTGTTCGTCCGGCGTTCTCTATTGCATTTGATTCCTGGCGTTTTTTAGGTCGCGGAGTCGCGATGAACATCACTTCGGTCGAACTGGTGAACTTGCGAACGAAACTGGCCGCTCATTGGCACCACCACCTGACACCGCAAGACAGGCAGAAATTCCAACCTCACATCACTATTCAAAACAAGACAGATCCGCAGATAGCCCGTCAACTGTTTCAGGAAATTAGCCGAACACATCAGCCGTTTGACGGCGTTGTCATTGGCCTCAATCTCTGGACCTACCTAGGCGGTCCATGGAGACTTGAAAAGTCATTTTTATTTGCTAAGCGCTGAATCGACCAGGCAGTTTACAGTTACAACCCGTTCGTTCGAAATGCGAGCGGCGTCCTGAATCCGCTGAACCTTTAATCCGTCCTTGAACGTTGCGGCGAATTCGATCAGATTGTTGCCGCTTTGTATCGCTTCGACAATACGGGGAGCAAACTCCATAAACCCACGCGGAAATCCCGTGTCGGCATAGCCGGGAACGGTCTTGCCTAGACCTACCTCGATCTCGGTCCAATCAGTGTCGCCGTTTTTGGCAACGAACAGGTCACCGCGATGATCGATCCTGATCGCGCCTTCTGTGCCAAAGATCTCTAACCGGCTAACATATTCCGGCTGTTCGACCATCGAAACGGACACGATCCCGGTCGCGTCGGAACAGAACTCGCTGTCCGCGAATCGCAGGATCATGTTGGCCTCGTCATCTGTGGTCACTTCGCGAAAATCGCCTTCGAACGGACGCCGTTTAACGTGCGACTGAAGCTGGCAGAAAACGCTCGAGACTTCGGTGTCCAGGAACCAATGAAACGAGTCGATGATATGTGAATTGATCGCTCCTAATGCTCCGCCGCCCTGTTCAATGTCGGACCACCAGTTCCACGGCAAGTTCGGGTTGCCGCGTTGCGGTGCGCGAAAGTTCCATTTCGTATGTCGGATCTTTCCGATCTCGCCGTCGCGGATCATCGCGTAAGCCCGCTGTCGTCCGGGCTGAAACCTAAGTTCGAAATCGATCAGTGCGAGCACACCTTCTGCATTTGCAGCAGTGATCATTTCTTCGGCCTCTCCGACCGACATCGCCATAGGCTTCTCGCACAGGACATGCTTGCCGTGTTCGATCGCGAACAGGGTCATTTCCTTGTGCAAATTCGGGGGCGTTGTGATGCAAACCAGGTCTACATCATCTCGCGAAATTGTTTCATGCCAATCGTCAGTAAAGTGCCCGATGCCGAACTCTTTGGCTGTCGTCTCGGCATTCGCCAGGCTTCCGCTTGCGACCGACACGACCTCGGCATTCTCACATGCGGCAAAGGCAGGTATCTGCACCTTGCGTGCGAAACCCGTTCCGATCACTCCGATCCCAACCCTGTCCTTCATATGAAAAGTAAATCACTATCCGCTGTTAAAAACAAAAAGGGCTGCCCGGAGTGGACAGCTCTTCATATAGATCCAAAAAAACCTATGCTATTCGACACCTAGTTCAATGATCGAGGTCAGGGGCTTGTTGGCTTTATGCCCGTGCTGTAGAAGGTGTTCGTAAGCGGTCTTATCTTCCTCGTTTACATCGACTATCGAGGCACCGACCAAATATCGCTCGGTTGAAAGGTGAATGCCGATGCGTTCGTATCGAACACCGCGGACCTGCATTCGGACCTTCCTGCCTGACAGGTCGAGTTCGACATTCAGGACGCGGTCCTGGCCGACAAGGTACCTTTCTTTGATGCGAATCGAAGAAACGATGAACCCGATGCCAGTTTCGCTGACATCGCTTGTCTCGCCGGAGAGAAACGCATCCTCACAGCGGCCCTTCACCGGAGTTTTGTCCGGTGCAAAGCAAACCTTAACAGGAACGTTGTATTTCTTTCTGACCGAGGCCCGCCGTTCGGCGATGGTGCTGCTAAATCGTGAGACCAGTTCTCGTAACATCTTTATTGCCTTTGAATGTGAGACTGAACCTTGGGGGTCGGCCGGAGAGAAATTCTCGCCGTATTAATTAAAACATCGAATGGCGAGGGCGTTCCACTCAATTTTGTATCGGTTTGCCGCCGTTATCTTTGCTGGTCAACATCGGCGAACCTTTTTCACCCAAACGGACAAGAAATGAGTTCACTCCGCTTTTGCCGTACTCAGCTGGCGTTGCAGTGGCGAAATACTTCGCACCGCCATCTGTCAATGTTACGGAATAGATGTAACCCGTCGTCTCCGCCGACAGGGCATCTGACGGGAGAAGCTGTTCGTCCACCAGCTTCCTCATCTCGGCGAACTTTCCCCCGTTCTGAGCGGCGAACGCTATCTGAGCCTTGGCGATGCGGTCGAGCATTGCCTTTGCCTCGTCCTGATGGGTCTCGATCCGCAGATTGCGAAGATAGAACTTACCTTCCTCTCTTATCCGCTTCTCGGCATCCTCGTCGACGGTCAGTATCCGCCAGCCGTTCTTATCCTTTCGCAGACGGATCTCCTGCAGTTCCGATTTTTGCGGGTCATCGCCGGGTAGCCTTGCCGTTACGGTTGCTTGATCGCCGGATACGATCTCGCCGTTTATCTCGATCTCGGACGGAACGTTTCTGGCAACATTCTCGAGATCGACCTGGTAGTCTTTCAACTCGGTGTCCGAAAGCTGTTCGATGGCTGGGCGAAGATTCGTCAGATAGATCGCCTCGCGAAAGCGTTTTTCACGCAAGTGGCCGTAAAATATTCGGACAATATCCGCCGGCGAATTTGGCTCGATCTTGATGGTTGGCCCTTTCGCGGCTGGTTCCGCTGACTTTGCCGCAGCGGCGTTTGCAGCGACGGACTCGGCTTCGGTCTTTGTTTCGGCAACCGAACAGGCGCCCGTCAAAAGCGTCGACAATATGAAAACTAAGCTCAGTGCAGGCCTGAAGGCAAGATTCTTCATCGCGATAGATCCCTTGGATTCGACTAGGATTGACGTGTGGACTTTTACAACTTTGATAGCGCGGCCGGGGTTAAAAAAGGACACGCCATAGTCAGTATAGCGTGTCCGCTGAGAAGTTGTAAAATATTTTTGAAATTTTACATCTATTCGGTCTTCTTGGCCGCTAACAGCTTTTCACGACCTACCAAATACAGGATCACACAGATCACGATGAATGGTAAAAATCCGAGCCACCAGGCACTTGGGCCCTCGAAGAACGGGTTATTCGCCTTCGCCCAGGCGTTGGACGCCTGTGATAGCTTTTCGAGTGTGGGCAAGAAGGCGAAGATGGCGAAGAGTATGCCCGCCACCGCCGCACCGGCGATATAGCCTGAGGCCATGAGTACGCCATGCGATTTATCAGTTTCCGCGACGATCTCTTCTTCGCTCAGATTCTTTTGAGCGAGTTTTCGCTTTAGGTAAACATCCACGATCTTACGGATCACGCCTCCGACAAAAATGGGCGCCGAGGTCGCGATCGGAAGGTATAGGCCGACCGCAAAGGCAAGCGAAGGCACACCAACGATCTCAAGCATCACTGCGATCATTGCGCCTATGAGAACAAGTCCCCACGGCAGATCTTGACCCAAAACTCCCTTGATGATGTAGCTCATCAGCGTTGCCTTAGGAGCGTCGTATCGGGTGAGCTTGTTTCCATTTGCGTCTTCCTTTACGACGCCATTAATTGCCGGATCGACCAAATAAACAGGTTGGCCCTGATTATTTACGAGATACTTGCCGACCTGTCCACTGGTCGGATCAGTATTTTGCCAAACACGGTACTCGGCAGTATCCGACTTGAATTCGCCATGCACCACGTGTTCGCTCTGCAACTGTCCGCCTTGTCGAAACAGCTTGTCCTCGGTAACAGTAAAACCGGCTGGAAAACTCGCCGCATCAACTTTCTGATAGAAAGTGCCATTATCATTCAGGAAAAGAAGCAGAGGCCCGAGTATCAAAGCTGAGGCTAAGGCTCCGACCAGAATAGCTACCTGTTGCTTTCGAGGTGTGCCGCCGACCCAAAAGCCAGTCTTTAGGTCCTGTGATGTAGTACCGCCATTTGATGCCGCGATACAGACAATGCCGCCGATGGAAAGCGCGGTTACGAAGTAGGGATCCGAGGCCGTCCATCCGAGTGCGAGGAAAACGAGGCAAGTGAACAACAGGGTCGCTACCGTCATTCCGGAGATCGGATTCGATGACGAACCAACCTCACCGGTAAGGCGCGACGAGACGGTCACGAACAAAAATCCAAGTACCAGGATCAGAAGAGCGCCCAGGATCGACACGACCGGATTATCGAACAGGAAAAGCCCGAGTGACGGTGAAAGCATTATCGCCGCGAGCAAAATTATCGCTCCGATGATCACATACTTCATCGAAAGGTCCTGATCGGTACGCGGGACGCTGGCTCCGTCCGCTGACGACGTGCCGCGAAGGTCAGCAAGCCCCGACTTCAAGCCGCTCCAAATCGTGGGAAGTGAACGTCCAAGCGAGATGATCCCCGCCGCCGTGACCGCGCCAGCCCCGATATACAGTATGTACTCACCCCGGACTTGGCCGGGCGACATCTCCGCTATCGTTTTGCCTACCGCCGGTGCAAGCGGACTCGAAAGCGCGTCGCCGAAAAACTTGATCAACGGGATCAGGATCAAGTAAGACAAAATGCCGCCGCCGAGCATGATAGCCGAAATGTACGGGCCGATAATGTAGCCGACCCCGAGCAATGCCGGATTATTCTCAAGATGGAACGAACCGCCCTTAAGCACGCTGTCCGGAAGGTCTTTCCCGGGTTCCGGGTTCCACGCGCTGAATACGTCCATCACCGACTTGTATAAAAACCCGAGTCCGAAGCCGACCGCAATTATCTTGCCGCGGTGCAGCACCTCAGCGTCGGTCGAGACATCGCCGCCCGCGACGTGTGCGGCCTCTCGCGATTCGCGGGACGCACCGGCGATGAGCACCTGAGCGCACGCCGTTCCTTCAGGATATTTCAGGATGCCGTGCTGGTCCCTGATGAGAGCACGACGGAGCGGGATCATCATCAAAATACCGAGCAACCCACCAAGGACGGCAACCAGTGTCACGCGCCAGATATCGAGGTCGAACCCAAGGATCAGGATCGCCGGCATCGTAACGCCTACGCCAAACGCGATCGACTCACCCGCCGAACCGGCCGTTTGCATGATATTGCTCTCCAGGATGGTCGCATCTCTCGCTCCGGCCTTGGACAACAGCCTGAAAAGCGTGATCGCGATGACCGCGACCGGTATCGAAGCCGAGACCGTAAGCCCTGTTTTCAGAACAAGATAGAGCGACGAAGCTCCGAAGATAATGCCGAGGAGCGTTCCGACAAAGAGCGGAAAGATCGAGAGCTCGCGTAAATTTGTGACACTGGCCGGAATGTACGGGCGGAAATTCTCTAAGAACGGGTTCTTCATGCGGAAAGCCTCCTGATTGACCAAAGCCGCCCACAGAGGGATGAGTCGTGGCGGCCATATCCATTTTTGATGCAGATATTAAAGGGAAAGTTTCTGTACTGCAATCTACATTGGATATTCCGAAAAGGCAACAGGCTTGACGGAGGGCCGTTCCACTGACTGCCTATTTTGGAACGGGCCAAATGCTGTCATAAATGGGTTTAACCCCGAAATTGTTCCATAATCAAATAGAAGTGCAATAGTGGAACGATCCGTTCGGATAGTGTCCCAATGTGGGACGGCCTAAATGTTGTGGCTATTATGCTTAATGCCAAAAGCGTCCCAAAACTGAGACGTATGGCTCTGTGGGACGCTTTTCGGCGTAACATTATGTATTGCAGCAGTTACACCGTAGAAGCCAGTGAGTCATCGGCGGGCGCGATATCCAGCGTTGAAGTTTCAAAGAGCCCGGTGAAGCAGAGCCTCTCACCCGTCGTTTTGATGTTAGCAGGTGTTGCGTGGCTGGTCAAGAATATTATACATGGGACGACGACGCAAACGTCCAGCGCTGTTGCGACCCCTTCAGGGTCTGTCGCGTCTTGAAGGCCGATCCGTAGGGTTTCGCTCGTCCCTCGCTTCACCCTACGCTATTAACTTTGTCTCTTTCAGCGACACACAGTCTGAGTCCAGAATCAATTTTGATCCCGGGTTACCCACGACTGAATTCACCTTTTTACCGGTTCCACGTCGCGCTCCATTACGACCATATGTTCGCCTCTGCTGACCATGCCGACGATCCGATATCCGGCATCTTTTGCTTCGGTGACCTCTTTCTGAAGAGTTGAGGTTCTTGATGTCGCAAGTAGTTTGTATTCGTACTGCCTTGTCACGACCGGAGGTTTTTCCATTAGCATGACAA
>JANNNS010000186.1:0-1532 GCA_031398645.1 Acidobacteriota bacterium | reverse complement strand
CCGACAGCGCCGGCGCCCAATCCATCGTCGCCGCCATCCGCAAACGCTGGCCCTGGCTCAAGCATTTGTTCGCCGACGGTGCCTATGATCGCACCCGCCTCATGGACGCCGCCGCCTATCGCGACTTCGTCATCGAGGTCGTCCGCCGCACTGAGAAGGAGCCCGGCTTCAAGGTGCTACCGAGGCGGTGGGTCGTCGAGCGAACCTTCGACTGGATGACCCGCTGAAAACGCCCCGTCCGCGACTAGGAACAGTGCCTCGACGTCTCCGAAGCCATGATCCACGTCGCGCTCGGAAGCCTCATGCTGCGCCGTATCGTCCATCCGTGAGAATTCTCAAACGGACTCTGACAAACTCACTCAGTGATGAAGCCCGCCCGGCCTTTATATGCCGTTGGGGGAGGTCCGCCTACAGTTCCGTAGATTTTGTTCAGGCGGCCCAATAAAATTGCTTGGGCGTCATGCGCTTCGACAAATCCATCGCCTGGCCGCTGAATCTGATCGGGGTCCATCGCCTTGGCGATGTAGGGCGTTGCCGTTATCATGAGTTCGGTTTCTTCACGCTGATAGTCGCGCGATCTAAACAACACGCCTATCACGGGAACGTTCATCAACCCTGGGAAGCCGTTGATTGTCTGTTTGGTGACGCGTTGGATCAGGCCGGCGGTAGCGACTGTCCCTCCTGAAGGAAGTTCGACCGTGGTGTCTGATTTTCGGACCCGAAAAGCTGGCGCATTCACCGATTCGCTGTTCGAACTGGTCGTGTTGCTGAGCCGGAGCTGGTTCTCAAAATCGAGCTCGGTAACTTCTGTGGCTATACGCATGCTAATTCTATTGTTGGAGAGAACAATAGGGGTAAAATTAAGAGCGACTCCGATGGCTTTGTAGCTGACACCTAATGTACATTTTCCACTAGTATCACACGTATACCCGCTCGGAATCGGCACTTCACCACCAGCAGTAAATTTGGCGCTCTCACCTGATATCGCAGTCACAGTTGGTTCAGCCAGGACACGGGACAGGCCGGCGCGCTCGATTGCGCGCATGGTCACATTCGTTGAATTTCCGATCCCAGCTGAAATCGATGTGGCGGACAGTTGCTGCGGCTGTAGCGAGAATGGGGTATCGGTCGAAGGCGATACCGAAAAATTGCCGATCTTCCACTGCCCGCTGAGATTGACGCCGAGCTGTTTGATCGCCTTGCGCGAGACCTCGGCGATGACGACGCGCACCATGACCTGGTCGCGCTCACGAACAGACAACGAGTTGACGACCGCGCCTTTCGTGTTCCCCCCGTTCGATGCGACAGCAAACGTCTCCGCAATATCCACCGCTTGGGTTGCCTCAGAGACGTTTGTAACCTCACCGACCAGTAAAATCGACGGTCCAGAGGACCTCACCTCGATCCGCGCTTTCGGCAGAGCCGTTCTCAGCGTTTGGCGCAGAACGTCGAGATCACGTCCTACCTCAATCTCAAGCCCCGCAATCTGTCTGCCGTCCGGGTCGATTGCGAAGAGAGATGTGGCGCCGGCC
>JANNNS010000181.1:0-37197 GCA_031398645.1 Acidobacteriota bacterium | reverse complement strand
CGGGGGAAAGAGCCCGGCGTAATCGACAATACCGGCTAGAAGCGTCCGGACAGATTGTTTGGGCGAGGAAGCCTCAGAGTGAGCAGTCATTTTCTTGAACTTGAGGGTATAATTACCTTGAAATCATAAGCCTTATTTCGGCGATTTACAAACGGCCATTTGTCCGGGAAAAACTTGCTTTTCCGGAAAAACATACGCTATCTTGTCAGTGTTCCGCACCCGCAAAGTGAGTAGGATGAGAGTTTTAGGAATCGATCCCGGCAGCGAAACGCTTGGCTGGGGCATTGTCGAGGGCAGCGGAAACAAGTATTCGCTGGTCGATTTAGGCACCGTACGATCAAATCCGCGCGAGGCGTTCTCAAAACGGCTGGCGAAGATATTTGCGAGTATCGAAGAGATCGTCCAACGGCTGGAACCCGACGCTCTTGCGATCGAAGAAGCGTTCTATTCAATAAACGTAAATGTCGCGATGAAGCTCGGGCAGGTTCGCGGCGTTATGCTCCTGTTGGCGGAACAACGCGGCCTTTCGATCGCAGAGTATGCTCCCAGACTGATAAAAAAGACCGTCGTAGGTTATGGTAATGCCGAGAAACAGCAGGTCGCCGAGATGGTGCGAATACTGCTCAATTTAAAGACCATTCCGACGCCGCACGATGCGTCCGATGCCCTTGCGATCGCCATCTGTCATTTTCACCACAACGGTTTGAGCGACCGTATGGGCAAAGCAGTAAAAGGAGCACGATAGGCCAGAACTATGAAACTCTCACGATGGATCACCCTCACCTTTCTCGTCGCGGTCATCTTTTCCGTTGCCGCGGACGCACAACGCCGCACACGGCCGCCCGCCGGAAAGGCCAGCTCTACACCCGTCCAGAGATCAAAAGAGATCGGCAGCACAGCGGTAGTAATGGATGAAACACTTTCGGTCCTTCGCGCAAAGCCGAGCCTTTTCGCTGAATCGGTTCAACGTATGCGACGTGGACGAACGGTCAGGATCCTTGGCGTGACCGAGGCCGACGGAGTAAAGTTTTACCGGGTGACCGCTCCGCCGACGAGTTCCGGATGGGTCCAGGCGGACGCGGTGTTCGGCAAGTTTCGCGAGGGCGATGACGCTCGGCTTGCACGCCTGGTACAGGCTTCGAATGGGTTTGACCAGATCGAGCTGGCCGGAGCCTTTTTTGAATTGTTTCCGCGATCACCGTTCCGGCCGGCGATCCTTCTGCTCTTCGGCGACCTGCTTGAGGAAACGGCGGCAACGCTCTCAAAGGCCGCCGGGTCGCGTCTCGACCGACGTGAAATGGCCGCGTCGGCCGCCCCGATGCACAGCTATTATTTGAACTTCAACATGCTCGACCGCTATCGAAAGCTCGGTATCATCTTCCTTTTCAACCCGAATACGCGGCTTTATCATTACGAGGGAACTAGCTGGCTGGAAATAATCTCGCAGTTTCCGTCCAGCAATGAGGCTGCCGAAGCTCAAAAACGAGTGACGTCTCTAAAGGAAAAAATGAGTCGAGGTTCTGCCACCGCTACGCAATAGCGCGTTCGATCCCGATCGAGATCTCGGCAGCAATGCGCGCATTGTTCTCAAGCAGGGCGATATTTGCGGCAAGGGTCTTTCCCTCGCTCATCTCGGACATTTGAGAAAGCAAATACGGCGTCGCATCTTTGCCGCTTATCTTTTCCTTCTCTGCCTTCAGCATAGCTTGGGCAACGATCGACTCGATCTCGAATGAAGGGATCTCAGCCGCGTCAGGAACGGGGACGGTGACCAGGATCGCGTTCTTCAGACCCATCTCGTCCCGTGCCTTGACGATCGCCGACACCTCGCGGACGCTGTCCACTCGCTGATCCACCGTAAGCCCGCTCGACCGTGAATAAAATGCCGGCATATTGTTGCAGTGCCAGCCGAGGACGGGAATTCCATAAGTCTCAAGCCATTCGCGCGTCGCCGGAAGATCAAGTACGATCTTTGCACCGGAACAAACGATCACAATCGGCGTCTGGGCCAATTCAGGCAGATCGGCCGAGACATCGGTTCCATCCCCGCGATGAACGCCGCCGATGCCGCCGGTGGCAAAGACCCTTATTCCCGCTGCGTGTGCAAGAAAGCTGGTCGACGCGACAGTTGTTGCCCCGACGTATTTTCGGGCTGCCGCGATCGGCAGATCACGACGCGATATCTTTTTTACATCAGCCGAAGTCGCAAGCAGTTCGATCTGTTCGTCGTTCAGCCCGACTGTGACCTCTCCGTCAAAGATCCCAATAGTAGCGGGCGTAGCTCCGTTCTCGCGGACTATCCGTTCGAGCTTGTAGGCTGTTTCTATGTTCTGCGGATACGGAAGGCCGTGAGCGATCACAGTCGATTCCAGAGCGACCACGGGCCGGTCAAAATGCAAAGCACCGGAAACTTCCTCGCAAAAGTTGAGCTTCATAAATACAATTGCGAAAGCCCGCACGAAGTAAGGGCTTGGCTCTTTCGCCCTTACTTTGTGCGGGCTTGCGCATGTGCCACTATTTCACAAACGTACCTATCCGGTTAAGACGCGGATGCGTAAGACATCCTAGCATTCCCTCAGATGCTCCGCGGTCGCAGGACCAGTAAACGAACATCGCGCGGCCAATGATAAGTTCGCGTGGAACAAAGCCCCAGCCGCGGCTATCATCGCTCTGATCGCGGCTGTCACCCATGGCGAAAAAGCTATTCGGCGGGACTCGCATCTCGGTTCCTTCAACACCGAAATCAAAACCTCGGTTGGAACGATTACCGCCGTTCTGAACTTGTTTCATCGTTTCGCTTGAGTAATAGACGCTCCATTTGTCATCCGCTTCCCTATCCTCGAATTCCCGCGTTACCAGCGCCGATTGGTCGTCACCAAGCGTCGGTTGGTCACCGATAATACGGTACTCCGGCAAAAGCTGGCCGTTAATGAAAACCTGGTTATTCTTGAACTGTATCGTTTCGCCGGGAAGCCCGATCACACGCTTAACGTAGTTGATCTGGTATTTTACGAGTCCGCGGGAAGCATCTTGTCGCGGATCCTTCTGATCGCCTGGATACTTAAAAACAATGATGTCGCCGCGTTGTATTTCGCGTTGCGGCAGGAACGGAAGGTCATATCCGCCGGGCGTGAAAATGAATTTATTGACCAGCAAATAATCGCCCACGAGGATCGTGTTCTGCATCGACCCTGTCGGCACGGTGACTGCCTGAAGAACGAACGTCATTCCAAAGATCGCCATCACAAGGGTGATGGTGAACGATTCAAGATACTCGCGAAACACCGATTTTGGCGGTCCGGTAGGCTTCTTCTCTTCTTCCGGCAGGTCCGCCGCAATTTTCGGTTCTACTTCACTCATAAAAAACTATTACGTAAGGCTATCCAATTTGTTTGGCGTCGTCGTCTTTGCTAAGAATATCAAGCGCTTCGCTGGCGGCAACCATCTCGGCAGACTTGATCGACCGGCCTGAGCCAACAGTTCGCCCGCCGCTCCAGGAAGCCTCTACAACGAACGTCCTCGAATGCGGCATTCCTTCAGATGAGACCAGCGAATAGGTCGGTGCCGCCAGTTTTCTTGCCTGCAGCACTTCCTGCAGCTGCGTCTTGAAATCGTGCGAGCTTCGCGGTGTTGCATTTGCCAGTTCCGCGGAAAATATCCGCAGTACGCAGTCTGCCGCCGCCCGATATCCACCGTCAAAGAAGACCGCTCCCAGTATCGCTTCCAGCGTATTTGCGAGGATCGCCGTCTTTTCCCGGCCGCCCGTTTTCTCCTCACCGCGGCCTACCCGGACAAATTCGCCTAATCCCATACCGGAAGCGATCCTGGCAAGCGTTACGGTGCTGACCAGATGATGCTTCATCAAGGTGAGGTCTCCCTCACTCAAGTCCGGGTTCTGACGGAAAAGGTTCTCTGCGATCACTAGCCCAAGTACGGAATCGCCGACGAACTCGAGCGACTCGTTCTGAACTTCGCGTAATTTCTCTTCGGATTCTCCGGGAAAATGTTCGTGGGCCCACGAGCGATGGGTAAGTGCCCGCCTCAGTGTCTCAGCATCACCGAACTCATAACCAAGCAGTTTTTCAAGCTTTGCCAGATTCATCCGCCTATCCTGACAATTCTATTCAGAATGAGGACAAAAAGAAAGCCGGGCGATTTTTAGCCGCCCGGCCGATCTTTAGATCACTGGTAAAAAGGGTTAGTTCTTAGGCTTAGCCACGGCCGTTTTGCCGTTAGCGGCAGGCTGCGCCGCCGCAGTACCGGCCGGTGAGGATGTGGTGGTCGTGGTGGTCGCTGGCTCAGGATCGGAGACCGGTGTCACCTCGGTCGTAGGATTCGGCAGCGGCTTCATCGTCGAGTCAGCAACCCACTTGTCCAAACCGTCCGTCTTGGCAAACCGGCTCTGGAACAGGGCCTGAAGCGTCTTATAGGTCTCAGCCTTCAGTGCTGCTTCAGCGGCACCCCTCTTCTCGGCAAATTTGTAGGCACGGCCAAAGGCGTCGAGTGCCCGCTCATTGTAACCATTAAGGAGAGCGACCTTAGCTTTGATCTCGTCCTCGAGCTTCAACTTCTCTTCATCCGTCGCGGCGATCTTCTGTTTCTCGATCAAAGCAACGATCTCTTTTCGAATAGGAGACGATTCTTCGATATAGTAAGCACCCATGGTCGCATAGATCCTGGGCTCTTCCTTGTACTTCGAAGTTCCCTGCGAAAGCTTATAGTAGGTCGGCAAGGCTCCTTTCTTGTCGCCTTTCGCGTAATACTTCAGATAAGCCGTGGCATAGGTCAATTCGTTGATAACATCTGCTCGGGGCATCTCCCACTTCAGAACGCCACACGTCTCATTCCCCGCCTTGTCCTTACGGTTACACGGCTTGCCGCCTTCGAGGTCGGTCAACGCCATCTGAGCAAACCTGATCGAATCATCGGCGTACTTGTTCTCCTTCGCGTAGGATTTGACCAAGCCGATCATTCCCATGGGAACTTTAATGTTTACGTTGTCAGGTTGCTGAGCGAGGATCAGTTTTCCAGCCGCAAGGATCTCGTCCGCATTGTCAGCCAAAACGGCATCATCGTATCGCTTGAAAAGCTTCTTTCTCTCATCATCTTCTACCATTTTCTTGACCGATGCTTCCAACGCAGGCACCGCGGTCTTGAAATAATCATTCTGTTGCTTTACGGTCTCGCATGCTCCGTACTTTTCAAGAAACTCTTTACCCGCAGTGATCGCACCTTTACGGCTTTCGAGATCTGTCTTGGGATACAGCTCTGTAAACTTTGTGTACAACGCGGTCTGAGCGTCAGTGTCGGCACACGGATCCTGTGCAAAACCTTGTGTCGCCGAAAAGCCGAGAACGGCGGCGGCGAATACAGCCAAACCAGTAAATCTAAAGATCTTGTTCATTAACTCACCCTCCAACTGATACTAAAACCTGACTTGAAATCTCGCGTCTCCCGAACAATTCTGCATTGTCCGTTCGCGTTGGTTCAGATGTATCGCAAAAAAAATTAGTTGCAAAATTTTAGGACAGAACCTGCTTGGAACGCCAATTATTATAGCCGTTAACCGCGATATTTGGAAAGGTCAATAATCATTCAAATATCGCGTGCGTGTCAAGCGAAAAATCCTGTCGGAAACGCAAAATGCACCAACTCATTTCAATACAACGAAATGTAGTGGTGCATTTACCGTGCCGAAGCAGTTTCGGCCATCCAAATGTACTAATTCTTTACAACCAGCGGCCTTTTTTTCTCGGCTCCGCTGCGGTCGTACTCGATGATGACAGGCGAGAAGACGGGCTTGGACTGGCTTGTCTTCTGGATCATCTTCTTAACAGCGGGCTGAGGGGCTGCCGACTGTGTTGCACGGCCAACTACGATCGGTGCTTCCCCGTTGGCGGCATTCTCGTCCGCTTCGTCCTCGTCCTCATCGTCCCCGCGTGCCAATTGCGTCTCGGCGGGAGCCGTTTGCTTCATTGTACGTTTCGCCCAAATGTTCTCGGGATCGCGCGTAATGCGAGGGCGAAGTGCATTGTAGATCTGACCGGCGATCGCAGCGGCATATTTACCACGTTCGCTCTGCCCGCGTGTGATCACGACAACGGCGTACTTCGGATCCTCGATCGGAGCAACAGAGGCGAATAGGCCGACCCACGAGCCCCTTCCAATACACGATCCGGTCTTCCCGGCAACGCCCATTGTCGCATCGACACCGCGGCGTGCAGTGCCATACTCGGCCGCACCCGCCATTCCGGGCAGTACGCCTTCAAAATTCGCCTGTGGTATTCCGATATTTGAGTTGCTTTTCGCTCTGTAACTTGTCTTTTCAACTCTGACCTTGGGGAACGTAGGCACGACCTTTTTCCCACCATTTGTGAGAGCTGAGACCATTACAGCAAGTTGAAGCGGCGTTACTTCAAAATCGTCACCATGTGAGTAAATGCGTGCATTATTGTTGCCGTAGGGCAGCTTACCCGCCGTTTCACCCTCAGCGTTAACGCCCGTCTGTTCGCCCAAACCAAGCTTTTTCGCATAGTCGATCATCTTCGCGTTGCCTACGTTCGCTCCAACCCGTTGAAAATAACCGTTGTGCGAACGAGCCAAGGCCCAGTCAAGCTTGATTCCGGCCGACGAATTGCCGACGACGCCTTCTTCATTGATCACGTGCTCATTGATCCCGGCGACACCCGTAACGAGTTTGATCGTCGAGCAAGGTTTGAACCCCTCCTTGATCGCCCAGTCCTGATTCACGACCGTCAAGAGTTTGCCGGTCTTTGCTTCCATTACAACGACGGTGCCTGCCCTCGATCCCAGCGCATTAACAGCTGCTCGGCGAACCGCGAGGTCTTCACCTTCGGTGTTGTCATTTTCAATATTCTTAACTGTTTCGGTGCGCAAGCCACGCTCGAATGCGAGGCGGCGTTCGCGGGCTTCGCGTGCGGCCTGTTCGCGGCGGCGTTGTTCGGCGATGGCAGCCTGGCGGCGAATTTCTTCCTGGCGTTTCCGTGCGGCTTCTGCGCGTTTCTGCTCAGCGGCCTTTTTCGGATCAACTTTCTTCTTAGAGTCTTTTTCGTTCGCCTTTGCTTTTGCGGTTACCTTGTCGCGGGTTGAGGTAGTTTTTGCCTTTTGATTTGCAGTCGCTTTTCCACTTACCGAAGCCTTTCCTTTCTTTGTGTCCTTCTTTGCTGTCGTCTTATTGTTGCTGCTCTGTTTTTCCGTCTTCTTGGCTACGGCTTTCTTGGCCGGAGCAGACCTTTTCGTTTGGGCATCTACACCAAATGCGAAGATACATACAGACAGCAGAACGGCAATTGACAATTTCATAAGACGGTTTTCCGAACACATTAACTTCATGTTTTACCTCGGCCCAGCCAGTGGATTAAATTGTTTAAAAGGGGAAAACTCCGGAACTTAAAATCAGATCGAATTCAGTTGATTGTTCAAGAGTGTGCGAAAATGCTAAGCGTGACTATAACATCCGGTTATAGGATGTGCAAGAGAAAATAAACGCTCGTTCACTATGGCGTCCGTTAGATGAATTTCTTTAAGACATTTAGAGCCAGGCTTTTGCTGATCCTGACGTTGCTCATCGTGGCGACGCTGGGCGTGCAGTATTATCTCAATTACCTCACGCAGCAAGAGAATATAGAGCTTCGTGACGATCAGGCCCAGGCTCTGGTTGCGGGCATTGCCCTCGGCACGGCCGGCCTGACCTCGCCTGAGGAACGCGTGACCGACCTCATCGACCGGCCGGGACAGACGTTTTTGGACGAGGCCACACGGTCACGAATAATTGACATCATTATAATTGACGATCAATGGCGGGTCAGCGACAGCCTCAGCGAAAATTACTGGCCGACGGCGGGCCCCGACGGAAACCTTCAATACAAAATGCTTGCTGACCTGACCGACCTGCCGCCTCTGATGGAGGGCAGTCGCCTTGGCGAGGACGTCAGGCGCTTTCCAAACAAAAAGGCGACCAAGAACAGCGACGACGAGGCTCACGCCGTACCGATCGAAACAAGCAAGGGCCGTTGGTACGTAATGGTGCTGCTCAAGAACGATAAAAGCGAGGCCGGCCGGCCGGCGGGCAGCTCGGCCGCTGTTGGTAACGCTGGCCGTTCTGTTGATCTCGACCCTGATCACGCTCTGGCTCGTATGGCGCTTCACGCGGCCGATCGCGAACCTATCTGCGGCCGCCCGCCGCGTAGCTGACGGCGACCTCCGCGTGCGTGTGCCGGACGAGTCTCGCGGAGACGAAATGGGCCAATTGGCTCTAAGGTTCAACGAAATGACCGCCGAATTGGAGAAATCGAAGGAGCTTGAGGATCAGCTCCAGCAGGCGGAAAAGAGCGCGGTGATCGGACGGCTCGGCTCCGCGATCGCACATGAAATACGAAATCCGCTGAATTACATAAATCTCACACTCGATCATCTTCGATCAAAATACGCCCCGGAAGAACCCGATCGAAAGGAGACCTTTAACAAGCTTACCTCGCAGCTAAAGGCCGAGGTCGCTCGGATCAACCAGCAGATCAGCGACTTTCTGAACTACTCAAGGCCGGCTAAGGCAGATTTGCGTCCGGTCGAGCCTCGTCAGATCGTCGAGGAATCGCTACGGCTCGTCGAGGGCCAGGCTGCCGAAAACCACATCAAAATTAGCGTGGTCGAGCATGAAGATGTTCCCAAGGTCCTCGGCGACCCTGAGTTCCTTCGCTCCGTTTTCAATAACCTCTTTATCAACGCGGTTCAGGCAATGGGCAGCGAAGGCGGCAAACTGAACATCCGAATATCGCCTGACGGCGGGTTTGTGCGATTCGAAGTTTCCGACACCGGCAACGGCATTCCGGCCGAGAACCTCTCGAAAATATTCGAGCCCTATTTTTCGACCAAGGAGACAGGCACGGGTCTCGGCCTCGCGATCGTCTATAAAATAGTCGAGATCCACAATGGAACGATAACTGTCGAATCGGCAGAAAGCGAAGGCACGAAATTTACGGTAAGATTACCTAAAAGCGAATCTTAGCCACACGGGGACAGACAGAGAATAGTGGATTTTTCGTCGGCGGTTCCTCAACTTTCTCAGTGCTGCTGTCTGTGTCCTCTGTGGTGAAAAAATCTATGGCAAGAAAATCGATCCTCGTCGTAGATGACGAGAAAAATCAGAGGGAAATCCTCGAAACGATACTGTCGGGCGAAGGTTACGACGTAACGACCGCGAGTTCGGGCGAAGCAGCGATGAAATTTGTCGAATCGCGTCGTTTCGACCTGGTCTTGACGGATCTGAAGATGACCGGAATGTCGGGGTTAGACCTGCTAAAGGAACTGACCAATTTCGATAAATCGATCATCGTTATCCTGCTCACCGCTCACGGTTCAGTAGATTCCGCCGTCGATGCCCTTCGCCTCGGGGCTTTCGATTACCTTCAGAAACCGTATGACAGTGCCAAATTGCTCGACACGGTGTCACGTTCCCTTAATAAGCTCTCGGCTCTCGACACTGAGATCGTCTCGGTCTCGCCCGAGATGGACAAGGTGAAAAAGCTGATCCTCAAGATCGCAAAATCGAACTCGACGGTTTTGATCCGCGGTGAAAGCGGTACTGGAAAGGAACTGATCGCACGTTCGATCCATATGAACAGCTTGCGGGCGAGCGAAACATTCCAGGCCGTAAACTGTGCCGCTATCAACGAAAATCTGCTCGAGTCAGAACTCTTCGGACATGAAAAGGGTTCGTTCACAGGAGCCGTCGGCGAGAAAAAGGGCTTATTCGAAATAGCCGATCGCGGAACGCTATTTCTGGACGAGATCGGTGAGTTGGACATTGCTCTCCAGGCTAAATTACTGCGTGCTTTGCAGGAGCGCGAGATCCGGCGAGTCGGCGGCATCAAGGAAATACCCGTCGATGTCCGGGTCCTAGCTGCCACGAACCGCGATCTGCTCAAAATGACCGAAGAAAAGAGGTTCCGTGAAGACCTATATTATCGTCTCAACGTCCTTTCTATCGAAATACCGCCGCTCCGGGAACGTCGTACGGATATTCCCGTACTTATCGATTATTTCGTAAAAAAGCATACCCGCGGAACCGAACGCGAGATCACGATCGAAGCTGGAGCAAAGAAACTCCTCAACGACTACCACTATCTCGGCAACGTCCGCCAGCTCGAATCTGCACTCGAACGGGCGATCTTGCTCTGTGAAAATGACACTGTCACGCTGGACGATCTGCCGCCGGAGATGACTTCAGGAACAAGGACTGCTTCGGTCGAGGGCGATTCTCAGTTCAAACTGCCGCCTGAAGGCGTCAACTTCGAAGACGTCGAACGCAGCCTGATCATGCAGGCTATGGACCGGACCGACAATAACATTACCAAGTCTGCAAAAATGCTCGGCCTAACCTTTAGAACCCTGCAGTACAGGCTTGAAAAGTTCGGGTTTAAAAAGGACGGCGACGGAACCGAAGACGAAGAAAACGCGTAAATTGTATGTTAGAATCCTGCGACGGGGAGTTAGCTATGAGTCCGAATCTAAATACTGTGCTTGACGCTGCAATGAGGCTTCCGATCGAGGAACGCCAAGAGCTGGTAACACGGCTCACGATCTCTTTTGCTCCCAGAAAGGAGTCGGGACTGGTCAGGAAACACTTCGGCATGATCGACAGCGGCGACCCGAATTCCGCCAACAATGAAAGGATTGACGCTGAATTGGCCGCATCCTACTTGAATGATCATTCCTTGGAGAATTGATGCTTATTGATACGTCCGGTTGGTTCAGCATCTTCGACACCCGACAAGCCAGCCACCAGGATGCCGTAAATATTTACCGCGAGGCTTCTCGCCATTTGACGCACAGCTTCATCGTGGCCGAATTTGTGGCGTTGACCGATTCGAGAAGAGCTCACCGTTCAAAAATGCTTGAATTCTTGTCCTACCTTCTAAGGGATTATGAGGTCGAGATCATTTGGGTGGGCGAGGCAATCACCAGACGTGCAGCCACACTTCTCGCAGCAAGACGCGATAAGAATTGGTCACTTTGTGATTCAGTCAGCTTCGTGTTGATGAATGATCTTAGTATAGACCGGGCCCTAACAACCGATCATCACTTTGAGCAAGCTGGCTTTACCAAGCTTCTTGAGTCTTAGAGAGGTATCTCCATGGAATGGTTCTCGACACTAAGTTTAGCTCTCGGCTCGGCATGGACGAGCGGGATCAATCTTTACGCGACCGTGTCGGTTCTCGGCTTGCTGCAAAAGCTCGGCGGCGTTCGGCTGCCCGGAGGACTCGATGTGCTCGATAACTGGGTCATCATCGGGATCGCGGGCGGACTGTACGCAATCGAGTTTTTCGCCGACAAGATACCTTATGTCGACAGCGTTTGGGATGTCGTTCACACATTTATCCGCGTTCCCGCCGGTGCAGTGATGGCTTATGCCGCTGTATCCGACATGGACCCGGCGATCGTGATCCCCGCAACGCTCATCGGCGGCGGATTTGCCTTTGCGTCACACGGAACAAAGGCCGCAGTTCGGATGGGAGCAAACCTCTCACCTGAGCCGGTCTCAAACTGGGCATTGTCTATAGTTGAAGACATCATCGCCTTCGCCGGAACGTTCCTGGCGGTCTTTGCCCCGGTAATAATCGCTATAATTCTCGGCCTCTTCGCCATCTTTGTTTTCTGGTTCTTTCCCAAGATCTACCGGGCCGTCATCAGGCTTTTCTCGGGAGTACGTTCACTCTTCAGCGGCGACGACCTCAAGGACGTGGCACGCAAGGCAAGCTAAGTTCCATGGAACGTATTTTTCAATTGATCGCGCTTATCCTCGCCGGCACCGCTGCTTATTTCTTCTGGTCCGGCAATAAGGACGGCGCGTTCGTCTCTGCTGTACTGGGATGCGTGGCGTTTTTTCTGAGCGTTCGGTTCCAGGTCAAGGAGCGTAACCGCATTCGTGAAGCCGAGATGCACCCTGACCGGGAAGACTCCGCCGCCTGAATAAAGCCCCAAAAATTCTCCCGCAATAGCCGATGCGTTCCGCTTAGGCTAAAATATCCCTGTGAAAAAGATCGAAGACCTTCTAGAAAGCAACCGTGAATGGGCCGAAGCTCTGAAAGCCGAAGACCCTCAGTTCTTTGAGCGCTTGTCTGAATCCCAAAACCCTGAATTTCTCTGGATCGGCTGCTCGGACAGCCGCATCTCGCCTACATCCAGCGTCGGAATGCTGCCCGGCGAGATGTTCGTTCACCGAAATGTCGCAAACCTGGTTAACCATAGCGATATGAACTGCCTGGCAGTCATGCAGTTCGCGGTCGAGGTGCTAAAAGTCAGGCACATTATCGTTTGTGGCCACTATAACTGCGGCGGAGTTAAGGCGGCATTTGATGACGCACGTTACGGATTGGTGGATAACTGGCTTCGTCACATTCAGGACACGATGCACAAATATCAGGCTGAACTTGAAAAGCTGCCTGATTATGATTCGAGGCTGGACAAATTGTGCGAGATAAACGTCATCGAACAAATAATCAGCGTAGGCGAGACAACGATCGTCCAAGATGCGTGGGACCGCAACCAGGAATTGTCGATCCACGGATGGATCTATCGCATCGACGAAGGAATCTATCGGGATATGAATGTGAGCGTTGAATCACTGGAGCAGCTTGATTCAATGAGGGACGAGACATTCCGGACAAGGCAAAAATCGAGCATTGCATGAAGATCATAATTACACAGCTTGTTGTCACTCTTTATCTTTTAGGCTCCGTTGCGACAGCGAATGGTCAGATGTCGCGAAAGCCGTCGCCGATGAATCAGCCGGCCGGAGCGATGGACAAGCGCCCCGACTCAAAGAAGAACTCTCTGCTAAAGATCGCCTCCCGAGAAGAGTTTGATTCGATCGCCCGCGTATATCATCCGAACACCCCGTATTCGCTTCCCCACGCGATGTTCGTCATCGACCGGCGATCAAAGAACAAGATCTATTTCGTAAATTCCCAGCGTTTTCGATTCCACAAGGATTTTTTGCTCGCGACATATCTGGTTCCTCGCGGGGCCGACGTTTTCAAGCCGATCTACATTGACGAAGATCGCCGCTTTATCGTCGGGACCATTGCATGGCAGAAACCGGTCGAGAAATTCACCTGGGAGCTGTGGGAAGGCGATATGGCTCCGGCCGAGCTCATCAAGACAGCGAACGACGCCATCAACGCTCACTTTTTCGAAAAGATCGCCTACAAGCCAAACTCGCTGCGTCAGGAAGACGTATCCGAGTCACTCGGCATAGAACGCATATCGCAGGACGAGCTGAATAAAAACCAGGAATATCTTGCGCTCAACACTGGGAAGGCTGTAGGCCGCATTCACATCATCGATAAGATGGACGACACAGTCGAGATCGGCGACAACGAGATCATCGTCCTTAAAGAGCTACCGCAATCGCTGCCGCCCGTCCGTGGCATTATTGTGGCAAAGCCGTCGTCGCCGCTCTCGCACATCAACATCTTGGCAAAGGGCTGGAACATCCCGAACGTCTACATAAAAGACGCTGATAAACTGTTTCGCGAATACGATACTTTCGTTTACGAACTCGATGCCAGCCTGACGAAGTACGACTTAAAGCGTGCATCGCTCGAAGCGATAAAGGAAGATTTCAAATCTCCCGATCAGGTAATTCCCCCGGTCGACTTGACGGTGAAACGCCTTGCGGGCCTTAGTGAAATGCGTGCGAAGGACAGCGTTCGATATGGATCGAAAGCCGCGAATCAGGGCGAGATGATCCGAGCACGCGTCGCGGGCATTACGATCCCCGACGGTTTCTCTGTGCCCTATTTCTGGTACGACAAGTTCATGAAGGACAACGGCTTTGACGAAAAGGTCGCCGAGTGGCAGGACGATCTCGAGTTCGTCCACAACCCACGAGTCCGCCGACAAAAGCTTGAGCAATTTCGGGCGGAAATACAGAACGCTCCTTTCGACGAAGCTCTAAAAGCAGAGATCGTCCGGCAATGGCGGACACAGCTGGGCGGCCGTCCGGTCTTTATCCGAAGCTCATCGAATTCCGAGGACCTTCCAAATTTCAGCGGAGCCGGATTGTATTCGAGCGTGCCGAATGTCCGCAACGCAGAAAAGCTCATCGAGGGAGTAAAGAAGGTTTGGGGCTCGCTGTGGAAGTTTGAGGCCTATGACGCACGCGTCCGAAATTACATCAGCCAGAAAGACGTTTACATGTCGGCCCTGATCCAACTCGGCGTGGATATGCAGAAGGGCGGAGTGATGATCACGAGAGATCCGTTCGACAAGGAAAGCAGCGACTCGGTTTATATAAGCGCAGTTTGCGGTCATAACTCGAAGGTTGTGGATAATAGCGGCCTTCCAGAACAGATACTGTTCAACCCGCGTTCGAATTCCGTGGTCGTTATGACGCTTTCGCAGCAGGAAAGCTCACTGGCGTTTGATGATAACGGTGATTTGAGATCAACTACCGACAAATGCGCCAATGCACAAAAACGTGTGTTGTCCGATCTGCAGGCCAGAGCTCTCGCCAAGACCGCGATCCGCATCCGCGGCATTTTTGGCAAGAAGGAACAGGATATAGAATGGGGAATATTGAATGGCCGGATCTATATCGTCCAGGCCAGGCCCTATATTGATAAGAATTAGACGACCTGTCCGCACAGGTGACACTTGAGAGGTCGTCTATTAATTATTAGTTCTCAGTTATCACTTTTCAGTTATTCCGCATAATAATAAGGATTATATGAAGTTAATTTTAACGATCTCGCTCACAGCAATCGTCGCGGGCTGTACGAACAATGTTCAGCCTGTTTCGCAGAGTACGAACACCTCGAACCAGCCGACCGTCCGGAGCGAAAGGCCTGAAACTGTAACCGCCCACACGACCGAAAATCAGCCGCCCAAATTATCGAACTCAAATGGCTCCGCTCCATACAAGTCGGCAGCGATGGGCGACCCGATCGATACCGCGAAATTTGATGGGACGATCGTGGCAGCCGAGAGAGTTTATAAATCAAAACCCGCCGATGAAGCGGCAAAGAAAACCCTTGCCGATGCATACTTCGACCGCGGATTCGCTCTAACAAACGCTCGCCAATACGCCTCCGCCCTCGGTGATTATCGCCGCGCCTTAAAGATCGACCCGAATCACGAAGAGTCTACAAAATGGATCGACCAGATCGTCGGCATTTACAAGATGCTGAAGAAGGATCCGCCAAAAGAAGGCGAAGAACCACCGCCGATTCCTTATAAAGCGGAAAAGTGAAAGAGTTAAAAAGTGAAAAACGTTGAAGAGACCGTTCAACGTCCTGAACTTTTCCACTTTTTCACCTTTGCCCTTTTTAACAAGCATTTACTAAACTGTTGACTTTGATTTTCAACTATCTATTTAGAAAGACTTATGGCAATTTCGGCAAACGATATAAGAAAAGGAATGGTTATTCTGCACGAGGGAAACCCTGTGAAGGTGATGGAGTTTCATCACCACACGCCGGGCAATCTGCGTGCGATGGTGCAGGCACGGCTTCGAAATCTGTTGACGGGAAACTCGTTTGAATACCGTTTTCGGTCGAACGACACGCTCGAGAAGATCACTCTCGAGCAGCACAAGATGGAGTACCTGTATTCCGACGGCTCGCACCATCATTTCATGAATCAGGAAAGTTTTGAGCAGGTCGCCCTTACCGAAGAAGAGCTCGGCGACGCGGCTCAGTGGCTGATGGCGGGCCTCAAGATCGAGGTCGAGTTCTACGACGGCACACCGATCGGAGTAAAGCTTCCCGATTCGATGGAGTTGACCGTCACACGCACCGATCCCAATCTAAAAGGGGCGACCGCTTCGAATTCGAACAAGCCGGCAACGCTGGAAAACGGTGTCACAGTATCGGTTCCGCCCTTCGTTTTAGAAGGCGAGAAGATCCGCGTCAACCCGACCGAAGCAAAGTATATCGAACGCGTCAAATAAATTGCCGTTGCCTTTAGGCGACGGATGATATATTCAATTGGTCAAAGGGCTTTAGCCCCAATCATTTTGTTGGGCTAGAGCCCATTCTATTTTTCATTTGCGATACGGCTGCCTGAAGGCAACGGCAATTGAATGTACTTTCTATATTCCATCGCATTATCGATAGCCTTTTTCTTGATTCTCCCGCTGTTTCTGCTACGGCGGGAAAAGTACTCCTCAGGCTTTCGCGAACGGCTCGGAGATTATCCCCAATTCGAGCACGACGATTGTAAGGTCATATGGCTGCATTGCGTCTCGGTAGGCGAGACGAACGCCGCACGGCCTTTGGTCGATGCGATCGTCTCAAACTTTACGGATCATAGACTCGTAGTTTCGACGACCACGAAGACCGGGCAGGATTTGGCTCAGCAAATTTTTGCCGGTAAGGCCGCCGCGGTCTTCTACTTCCCTTTCGACTGGAAATTCAGCGTCCGCAAAGCCCTGGAAAATTACGAGCCGTCGATCGTCCTGCTGATGGAAACCGAGATTTGGCCTCGGTTTATCCGCGAAGCTAAACTCATTGGTTCGAAGGTCGTGATCGTTAACGGCCGCCTCTCCGAAAGATCTTCAAAACGCTATTCCCTTGCTGGTTCGTTAATAAGAAATATTCTGAATAATATCGATCTGGCATTGATGCAGAGTGAAAAGGATGCCGAACGCATAGTTTCTCTCGGCATGGACCGCAGTCTTACGACAACGACCGGCAACCTAAAATTCGACCTCGAGCTGAACGGCGATGACGAAGCGATCACCCGCGATCTCGACAACAGATTCAAGATTTCGGGTCATCGGCCGCTGATAATTGCGGCGAGCACACACGATCACGAGGAACGCTGGATGCTTGAGGCTTTCTGTTCGCTTGCCGCCGGCGGGTCAACGAAGCCAAGGCTTTTGATAGCTCCGCGCCATCCTGAACGGTTCGACGCGGTTGCAAAACTAGTTCGCGATTTTCGAAACGATCCGGCATGCGAATGGACAAGATACAAATTTGTCCGCCGTTCGGATGCCGCATCCACCGACGACGCCAACGCAGACATTGTCCTTCTCGACAGCATCGGCGAACTGCGGGCTGCCTATTCTCTTGCCGAGATCGTAGTGGTGGGCGGCTCGATGATCCCGCACGGTGGACAAAGCATCCTTGAACCCGCATCTGCCGGGAAGGCAATAGTTACCGGCCACCACACGCATAATTTTGAAGATGTGCTGCGAACGTTTCGCGGCAACAACGCGGTCATCCAGCTTCCGGCAAAAACTGGTGATCAACTCGTCGACGAACTTTTCCTTAGTCTGTCCGACCTCATGGAAAGCGACCAACAGCGAAACGCGCTCGGCCGCAACGCCGCCGCCGTTATGAAAGCAAATCGAGGGGCGACCGCTAGAACGATCGAGGCGTTGGCCCGGCTACTTTCACAATGATCTTCGTCTACTATCTCGCTGCGGCCCTGCTGGTATTCCTTAGCTACAAGTCACTTCGCGGCGGGATCGATTACCTCAATTATTTCAAACGCGAACTCGCAAAGCCGCCGTCCCAATTCACCCCGTTCGCCACGGTCATCGCTCCCTGCAAAGGATTAGACGAGGGCCTTGAAGAGAATCTCAAAGCACTTCTAGATCAAGACTACCCAGCCTATGAGGTCATCTTTGTTGTCGATGATGAGAATGATCCCGCGGTGGCGGTGATCGAGGCTGTGTCTCATGAGAACTCAAAACTCGTCATTGCCGACAAGGCCATTTACTCCAGCCAAAAGGTCGAGAACCTTCGCGAGGCCGTTATCCACGCCGACCCTCGCTCCGAAGTATTCGTTTTTGTTGATTCCGACGCGCGGCCAAGCCCGAACTGGCTGCGATCGCTTACAGCGCCGCTCGCGGAGGAAAGTATCGGTGCGTCAACCGGTTATCGGTGGTTCATCTCAAAAACTCCGAGCCTCGCCAGTGAGCTGCGGTCATCGTGGAACGCTTCGATCGCTTCCGCCCTCGGGGCCAACACAGCTTCTAATTTTTGCTGGGGCGGCTCGATGGCGATCAGGCGAGCCATTTTTGACGAACTCAATATTCGCGAGCAATGGGCAGGAACACTTTCTGACGATTTTGCCGTGACCAGGGCGATGAAAGCCGCCGGCAAAAAGATCTCGTTTGTTCCTCAAGCCCTCACCCCCTCCATCGAAAATTGCTCTATCGGCGAGTTATTTGAATTTACCAATCGCCAAATGAAGATCACGCAGGTGTATGCACCAAAACTGTGGGTACTTTCGTTCGTGGGCTCCGGCCTGTTCAATCTCGTCATGTCCGCGTCACTGATCATTCTCTTCCTATTTCCGATGAGTACGCTTACGTGGGCGGCGGCAATGATCACGCTCGTTTCGGTTACGGTGCTCAGCGTCGCTAAAGCCTGGCTTCGACTCGCTGCGGTCAAACTCGTTATGCCCGGGCATTCTGCCCATCTTGACCGCCAGATGCTTTCTCAACTCACCTTATGGGCCTTCACGCCCGCTATTTTCTTTTTTAACTCGGCAGCCGCATTGGCTTCGCGGAGCATCAAATGGCGAGGCACTAGATACGAAATGGTCTCTCCGCGGGAGACCCGGCTGATCGGCAGGCGGTAAGGTCTGCTAGAATTAGATCGGACACGGGGTCGTTCCCATCCTCTTTAAGCCCACCAAATAAGATATGCGCACTTTTAGCAAGCTGTTCATTTTTTCCCTGTTCCTCTTCGCCGCCTCAGCGGCTAGCAGCACTGGACAGGAACCTGTCAATACCGGCAAAGCGCCGATCATAATTATTCCGGGCCTAACCGGATCCGACCTCTATAACAGTAAAACGGGAGAACAGGTCTGGTTCAAGCCTGTCCGAGCAAAGGATGACGATCTACGGCTGCCGATCTCTCCAAATCTTGCCCGCAACCGCGACAGCCTGGTTGCCCGCGACATAATGCGTGGTGTAAAGATCGTCAGTTTTCTACCCGAGATCGAGGTCTATGAAAAGCTTATCAGTTCATTAGAAGCTCGCGGCGGCTATAAAGAGGGTAAATGGGATGCTCCGGCAAAAGACGGGGATAAGGACACTTTCTACGTGTTTCCCTATGATTGGCGACGCGACAACGTCGAAAGCGCACGGCTCCTTATCCGACGGATCGAGGCCTTAAAGCGAAAGCTCGGCAAACCTCAATTGAAATTCAACATCGTCGCTCATTCAATGGGCGGCCTCCTTGCCCGCTATGCCGCAATGTACGGTAATGCGGATATTCCCACCCGAGGGATAAACCCTACTTGGGCGGGTGCAAGGCATTTCGACAAGATTTTCCTCCTTGGAACTCCTAACACCGGCTCCGTCTCGTCAGTCAACGCCCTCTTGAATGGGTTTTCGTACATTGGCGGTGGACTTAACCTCCCGTTCATCCAGAACATCAACCGGTTCGACGTCTTCACGATCCCTTCGATCTATCAACTCCTGCCGCACGATGGAACCCTGAGGGTCTACGACGAAAAGCTTCAGTTGATGAAGGTCGATATCTACGACCCGGCAACGTGGGAAACTTACAATTGGGGAATTTGGCGAGACGATGATTACGAAAAGAAATTCTCGCCGGCCGAGGTCAGGAACGCTCGCAGTTATTTCAACGCGGTGCTTGCCCGTGCAAAGCGTTTCCAGGTGGCACTGAATGCGCGATCGAACAGGACAATTCCTGTGTCATTCTATCTCGTAGGCGGCGACTGCAAAGAAACCCAGAACGCCCTCCTTCTTCGGCGCAACGAGAAAAAGGACCGATGGATCACCAGCTTTAAGGCCGAGTCATTCACTGCGTCCGACGGTGAAAAGGTGACAGCTGAGCAGCTAAAACCGCTTCTTTTTAGTCCCGGCGACAGTGTCGTACTCAAGCGTTCACTTGTAGCCGAGGATGTCGTCGCAGACCCCAACAACAAGATCCTGCCTATAAAGGCCGAAATATTTCAATGCGAAGGTCACACAAAATTGGTCACAAATGTAGAAGTTCAGGATAAACTCTTAACGATGCTGAACGCGGTAACGCCTTAGACGGCAGAATGTATGATCAAAAATTTTCTCGACTCGGATGAGGAAAAGCAGGCCGAGGGCACCGGGCCATCCGGACGGAAAGCGAAAAGTGATGTGATCGGCCTTTTCGACTCTGACAACAGCGGCTATGATCCGCCCCCGCGTGAAGACGAGCCGTTCGTTCTTTCCAATGCACAGCCTGAATCCATTGGCGAAACGGCCCGTAAGAGCGGCTTGGCGTGGTCCATGGGCGTTGTTTTTTTTGCTTCCGTTGTATTCATGATGATCCTCGGTTGGGGAGCCGACCTTCTCTTTGGCAGTGCTCCGTGGGGCCTCGTCGTCGGCAGTGGGATCGGAGCCCTGATCGGCTTTATCCAGCTTTTCCGTCTTTCTTCTCAGATCCTGAATAAATAGTCTCGCAAACCGTCGAAAAATGCTGCGGGAAAACTCTCTGCCGCCGTTTGAGAATCGAGCCGTTTCCTAGTAAAATTTAGGATTCGCAATGAGCGACGAGACCGAACCTATTGCGCCGGAACAAACCGTAAAGCCGCTGTCGCATGGACGGATCTTGAAGATCATGGGCGTGATAGGCTTTGTCGGCAGTGTGCTCGGCGCCTTGTTGGTGTCGGTGCCGTTCGGAATGGGTGTGCTGATCGGTAATCTGCTCGCGTTCGTGAACTACTATTGGCTGAAGTTTTCTCTAAAGAAGATCTTCGACCTTGCGGCGAGTACGGGCAAACGGCCGCGAATGCTGGGCTTGAAGTATTTCGGCCGCTATATCGTCCTTGCGGCGATAGTCGCGATCCTTTATGCCACGAGCTCTGTTTCGGCGATCGGCATTATCCTCGGAATGGGGAGTTTCGGTTTTGCGGTAGTTTTTGAAGGTATTTTTAATATAATTTCCGGCCCGGTTCGGACGGGCGAAAATTAACAAAATGTTCTTATTAGCTGAAGGCGGCCACCACGTGCCGCTGATCGTTGAATTTATAAATCACTACTTTGGCAGGCCCGTCCACGAGTTTCAGGTGGCTTACACAAAGCCTCGGTGGGACGCTCTTCTGGCTAATTTCGGTACCAACGCCGAAGCCGTTTTCGGGAAATATACGGTCGAGAACGCGATTCCGTGGTACACGATCATGTTTGTGATCGCCTGTATCTTGACGATGTTCATCGTTTATCTGCTGAAGGGTAAACTTTCCGAAGACGACCCGGATAAAGGCCAGTTGACGCTTGAAGCCGGATATCTTGCGATCAAGGACATGATCACGAGCATCATAGGCGAGCACGGTTACCGGCATCTTCCGGTCGTTGCCACGTTTGCCATCCTCATCCTTGTGTCGAACCTGATGGGCCAGTTCCCGCTCTTCATGTCGCCGACCGCATCTGTCAACGTGACCTTCGCCCTCGGCATATCGTCGTTCGTCTACTACAACTATGTCGGCATCGCCGAGAATGGAGTACTCGGGCACCTGCGCCACTTTGCCGGCCCGCGGCTGCCTATCATGATCGCGATCTTCATTACGCCGCTGATCTTTGCGATCGAGCTGATATCGAATTCGATCCGCCCGATGACGCTCGGCGTTCGCCTTTTCGCGAATATGTTCGCGGATGAGCAGGTTTTCATTCAGATCACAAATTTGTTTCCGCCGTTCACACAGGTACTTATGCCTCTTGTGCTAACGGTGCTCGGCGTGTTCGTTGCGGTGGTTCAGGCATTCGTGTTTACGCTGCTTTCGCTGATCTATATCGGTGAAGTTTCACACGCCCCGCATGATGAACACCACGGCGACGAACATCACGCAGATGAGCATCACGGCGAACCAGTGACGGCAACGGCCTAGATACAAAGAAATTTGAACGCGTCATGCGTTCATTACCGGCCGCGTGCCGGACAGTCCTTGGAGAGATCGTTTGAAAACTTGCGTTTTATAGCAGATATGCCCGCACGCTACAGGCGCGCTTGACTCTTGGGGAGTATAAAATCAAGCGAATACCGGAAGTGAGGCGAAATAATAACCGCAGCAGCAAGTTCGAGGAACGAGAACTCCTGGGAGATCGTAGATAAAAATAGAACAGGAGAATATCAAAATGAACAAATTAAAGTATGCTTTCTTTGCAACGGTTGCGTTGGCACTGATGGCCATTCCGGCCCTGGCTCAGGGTGCGGCGGACAACCAGTTCACAGTTGACGCGTCCAAGGCGATCGGCGGCGGCATCGGCTTCGGCCTGGCGGCCGGTTTGGCCGGCATCGCACAGGGTTTGGTGGGTTCGCGTGCTGCTGAAGGTGCTGCCCGTAATCCGGGTGCCGCCAGCACCATCCAGACGCTTATGATCATTGCTCTCGCACTGATCGAATCGCTCGTACTTTTCGCACTCGTGATCGTCTTCGTTAAGCTGTAAATCGCGGGGAATTGCTCAATTAACTACCGTTGCCTTTAGGCTACGGTACTGCAACTTTGGGATCCGCACACGGGCTTTAGCCCCAACCTGACGGGGCTGGGCTAAAGCCCAATTTGTTGTAGCAAACTTTGTACGTTGCGTGAAGGCAGCCGCAGTTAATTACTTGCAACTCCAATTGCCGAAATCCGTTCTAATCTAAAGATGGCTGAACAGTTAACTGGAATCGTTATTGCCGAAAAGTATCGGCTTGACTCGCTGCTCAGAAACGGCGAGCTGGGCGATTTTTATCGCGGCCGGCACCTTTTCATGGACAAGCCGGTCACGCTCAAGGTGCTGCCGGGCTCACTCGCATTGGACGAAGAGATCCTCAGCCAGTTCACGGCCGAGGCCCGCTCGGCATCCGCCCTGGCGAGCCCTCACATTCTTGCGGTCAACGATTTCGGATCGAACAAAGACCAGTCTTACTATGTGGTTTACGAGGGCTTCGACGGCGAGCCGCTCAAGAATTGGATCGGCACCGGGGGGCAATTCTCGGTTGACCGGGCAATTTCGATCGCTCGTCAGATCGCGGATGCTTTAAACACCGCCCACGAGAACGGATTTATTCACGGCAATCTAACGCCCGACACCATCCTCGTTTCTAATTCGGCCGAAGCCTCAAGCGTGAAAGTGTTTGATTTCGAACCGGTTTCCGCAAGCTACCATAAGCGTTCGGATACCAAGCCATCCATTGGGGTTGCGTATTTGGCACCTGAGACCTTCTCGGGCCTTCACAACGTTGACGGACGTTCCGATATTTACAGCCTCGGCATAATTCTGTTTCAAATGCTCGCCGGCGAAGTACCCTTTAAGGGAGAAACACCGACCGACGTCATGCTCAAGCACGCCGAAGAAGATCCGGCCGCATTGAGCGAGTATAGAAAAGACATACCCCAGGCGCTCGAGGCGGTCGTACGGAAAGCTCTCGCGAAGGATCCTGATGAACGCTTCCAAACTGCGGCCGAGTTTGTCGAAGAATTGGATAAGGCCGAGCTTGCGGGAGTTGGGTCGGGTTCTGGCAGATTTTGGAAAACGGCCGCCGCGATGGTTATCGGCATTGGCGTTCTCGCCGCCGCTCTGATCTACGGAACTTCGAGCAAGCAGACGATCCCGCTTACTCAGCTGCAGCCGGACGCTAACGGGCAGCCAGTCCAGCCCATCAATCCGGCGACCGGTGCCGAAGAGCAGAATCTTATCGCAATGCCCGGCTCGCTTCCCGGTTCGATGAGCAACAGCGACATAATGGCTCAGCCGCCCGGGACACTGCCCGGCGGCGACAGCTATAATCCATGGGCCGCCGGAGGTGCACCACCACCCGGAGCTCCTCCACCGGTCTATATTCCGCCCGGCGGGCAATATTACAACATTGACCCGAGCACTGGCAGTCCGTTTATGCCGCCCGATGGCAGCCAGGTGATCCTCGTACCGGTTCCGGCAAATACTGACACTGCGGAAAAACCGACGCCGACACCCAAGACACCTGCCGCTAACACTCAGCCGTCTTCGACCGCCAATTCTGCCGCGAAGACGCCTCAGAATGATAAGCCCGCACCGGCCGCAGCAAACACCGCGAAGCCTTCGGGCGCAACTCAAGGCAGGCCGCCTGCGTCGGTCAAGCGGACCGAAGCTAAACCAAAGAGCCCTCTAGAATAGGGCGAGTGAAAGATCGTATAAGGTCTTGATCGCGAGGAGAACGACGGTCGAAAGAAATATCCGCTGCAGCCACGTTTCGTTCATCCGCGTCGCATAGTGAGCGCCGATATAGGCGCCGATGAACATCGTCACCGCTAGGATCATGCCGAGCTTATAATCGACCAGGCCCTGCCAGATAAACACGACGGTCGCGATCAGCGAGGAGAACACGTTGATCAGCTTCGTCGCTCCGACCGCTTCGCCGAACGGCATTGCGAAAAACGCGACCAGCATCGCCGTCAGGATCGTTACATATCCTCCGCTGTACAATCCGCCATAGATCGCAAGAATGAACGCGAGTATATAAACGACGGCCTTGTTCGGCGTCACAAACTTTCGGTCAGCCGTGTTGTTCTCACGTCGCAGCAGCGTGAACACCGCGACCACGATCATCGCGACCGAGACGATCAGCTTCAAACCTTGATTAGTGATCACCCCGACCAACGCGGCTCCAAGCGCCGAGCCGATCAGCGTCAGAACTATCAGCGGCGAGACTTTCTTATAGTCGATCTTGGACTGGCGAACAAATGGTATCGTCCCGCCGATCGCCATAAACGTCAGCCCGAACATATTCGTAGCGATCGCGACCTTCTCATCGATCCCGAATTGAAACATCACGGGTACCGTGACAAGCGAATTGCTGCCCGTGACGACGCCGATGATGCTCGTCAGGAAGAAAAGAACTATCAGCAATATGAGCGAGGTGAGTGACATTGGTTTAAAGCAGTGTAAACGCCGCCGCGTCTTTAGCGAAGTTCTCCGCTTCAAACACAAAAAAGCCCTCCGGCCGAAACCGGAGGGCTGAGTTTGTGATGGACAAGTCGTTTGCTTTAGCGAAGCGATCAAAAATCGTAACGCAAAGCAAACTGAAGGACACGAGCCGCACTCTGAACCGCCGTCACTCTTCCGAAGTTCGCCGAATTATAGGTCAGGTTCGGCGGTGCAAAAAAGTTGCTGTTGGTCAGGTTGTATGCTTCCGCACGGAAGGTCAGATTATGATTCTCGCCCCACGGCATTCCGAATTTCTTCGAAACGACCATGTCGATGTTCCAGAACCCTTCACTGCGGAAGGTGTTGCGGTTGCCGATTTCTCCGTGACGCGGATAGCGGAATGCAGCCTGCACGGCGTCCGGATCGGCAAAGTACTGAATGCCGTCACCCTCGTCGCGAATGTTCACGGCGAAATTTGTGTTCGATCCGTTGACCAACACCGGCGGCACACCAGCAAGATCCGGCGTCAGATAGCTCACCGAGTACGAGCCTGACAGCATCGTATCCGGCAATCCGCTGCGGGCCGTGAAAATACCTGCGACCGTCCAGCCGCCGATAAAGGCATTTGCCCATTTCGGCATATTGCCGCCGAGTGCACGGCCGCGGCCGATCGGCAGATCCCAGATAGCATTCGCGTTGAACAGGTGGCGGATATCAAAGTCGGCGTTGCCGCGGCCCGCTGTACCGTTGAACGCGTCGTACATAAGGCCACCAATGCTGGCATTGGTCACGCTCGATTGATTGTCGATCGCATGTGACCAGGTGTAGTTAACGTCATACTGAAAGCCTTTCGAAAAGCGCTTTCTCAAGCTGATCAGCAAGCCGTCATACTGCGAAGCTCCCTGATTTGTGATGTAGGCATTGGTCGCAAACTGGCGCCCGAGGCCGATGTTCGAATCAAGCAGGCCATTCCCGAACAAGCCGTTCACAGTGTCGGCAGTTCCGCCGACTTCAAGCAGCCCCGACGAAAGTCCGAAGTTCGGATCGGCGATAAGCTGCGTACAATTCGCCGGCGTGAAACCGAGGAATGCCTGGCCAAGCTGCGGACATGTCAGCCCGTAGCTGAGCATTGACATTCGGCCGACCTGATTTTCAACCCAAGGTTGTGACGTTATCGGTGCTCCCGCAAGCAGTTGGCTTTGGATGTTGTTGAATGCGGCCAGCATGAACTGCCCCGACGCCGAATCACGAAAATCGACGATCTGTGCAGCGTCGGATTGGGCAAGCAGCCTCTTGCCGCGGCGGCCGACGTAGGAAACGTCGATCAGCATATTGCCCGGAAGTTCACGCTGCATGCCGAAGCTCCATTGATACGCAAAAGGTATCTCGAAGTTCTGGGCGATCGCGTAATTGAATTGCCCCGAGGCCTGTCCGAACGGATCAGGCGTGAAAGGCCGCGTGCTGATCGGAGCGGTGTTTTGTATCGGAAGGCTTCCGATATTTGTGAAACGAGGATCGTTGAGCAGCGACGTGCGCGGGTTGAGCACACCGAATGACCGTGATGCCTGATTGTCAAAAATGTACGATCCCTGATCCTGAATAAAGGTCAGAGCACCGCCGACCCGGTCGAACACCTGTGAGGCTCCGCCGCGAATAACCGTCTTTCGGTCGCCGAATAGTTTGCCGAGAACGCCGCCGCTAAACGAAGGGTTCCACGCAAAACCTATTCTCGGTGCGAAGTTGTTCCAGTCCGTTTCGTACATCGGCCGGCGGCCGTTGCCTTTGCCGATCAGGTCGTATTGCAAAAGCGGCTCGGCGTCATCACCGCTTATTCCGGCAAGGCCGTTCGCGATACGGACCCGCGCCAGCTCGTCAAAATCGACATTGTTGCCGGCCTGAAATCCGTTCTTCTCATACGGGGCAGGATACAGATGCCACCGCACACCGAGATTGAGGGTGAGGTCGCTTCTGAACTTCCAGTTGTCCTGAACATAGAGCTCGTATTCGTTGTAAACGAAGTCGCGGGCCTTACCCGTGCCCAATGGCTGAACGGTTCCGTCAACATCGTAAACGTAGTTCGTGTTGAGCTGTCCGATGCGGCCAAGAAGGAACGCAAAGTTCGAATCCCAGTTGCCGAATGCTGTCGCACTCGGACGAATATCCGTCGGACGAAGGGTCGCGTTGAGGGCATTTGTGTTCCCGCCCAGGCCGACGGTAGCAAAGTTAAAGTCGTTGATCAGTACCGATTTTTGGCGGATCGGCTTGAACTGCCCGCCGAAGGTAAAGGTGTGGTTTCCGGCCGTCCAGGTCGAGTCATTGCGGATCGTCGGCACGATCACGTCACGATTTTGGAAGCTGATGTCAGCGTAGGGGTCCTGGAAAGGAGTAAACGTAAAGATCGTCGGATAAGCCGCTGATTCCGGCACCGGGAAATCCCAGAGCTGCCGTGATACGCCGACCGTGAATTGATTTGTGACGGCTGACGAGATCACCCATGTATGTCCGCCGACGAGCTGATAACTCTTATCGAGAAGCTGCTCGCTGTCCGGGTCGCCGGGAAAGAGAGCTTCGGCGTTTGTCTGATCGTTGCGGGTCAGCGTAAGCCGTCCGAAGGCACGCTGGCGATCGTTGATGTTCCCGTCAATTCGGGTCGTGTAGGTGTTGTAGTTCAAAAGCACCGGTGCATTGAATCGGACCAGTCCGGTATTCAGGCCATTGCCGCCGCTCACATCGTTCGCGGCCGGATAGCGGCTGTTGATGAACGAAACGAGTTGCTGGTTCACGCCTACGCCGCGTGGATCGAGCGTTGCCGAGAGAGCGGTTGAAGCAAACGAAATGCACTGCGGATTTGTATCGAGCCTGATCTGCGCGACCGGGATCGCGGCGCAGGCAGGATTATTGTTCATATAGGCGATCCGGCCTTCGCGCACGTGCTGCAGCGGAACGACGCGTGCCCGCGTCACTTCAGAATCATCACGCCTGCCTTCGTAATCGAAGAAAAAGAACAGCCTGTCCTTGCCGCTCGTAAAGAGCGGTCCGTTCAGGTCGCCTACGTTCGGGAATGGAAGCGGGCCGCTGATGCTTCCGCCGAATTGATGCCGCTGAAGCTTTGGCCGTTCGATGCCGTTGCGATTATTAAAAAATGTGTTTGCCGCCGTCTTGTCCGAACGGAAAAATTCCCGCAACGATCCGTGATAGGTGTTAGTCCCGCTGCGTGTTCCCAACTGGATCTGGCCGCCGCTCGATCGTCCTTCCGAAGAGTTCGGATTAGTTGTTACGGCACGAAATTCCTGAACCGAATCGATGGGCAGGTTGCCTATCGTCTCGAAGGCCTGGCCGGTCGCAACGTCATTGGAATCGATCCCGTCAACCGTGATGTTCCCCTGGTCGGCCCGTGAACCCGTCACCGAACCTACGCGGTTGGTCGCTCCGGTTCCGACGTTATTTCCGATGACGCCGGGCTGGAGTCCGATCAACGATGCCGGGCTGTTCCTTAGCTGGATCGGCAGCTCGCGGATCTGCCGTTCGCTGATGACGTTGCCAAGGCTTGGATCGGTCGTGTTCAGCGTGGCTTCACCGGTGGTGGATGTTACTTCGACCGAAGCCGAAACGTCGCCCGCAGATAATTGCGCATTAAAAGTTTCTGTCTTTCCGATCCCAAGCTGCACATCGCTGAGAATGTACCGCTGAAATCCGGTCGCTGTGAAAATAAGTGTATAGCCGCTTCCCTGCGGCACATTGCTGAATGAATAAACGCCTTGGTCGTTCGTCTTTGTAGTAAGCTCACGCGATGTCTTGGTGTCGGTCAGCTTAACCTCGGCCCCTGGCACTAGTGCGCCGCCAGCGTCGGTCACCACTCCGGTCACGCCTGAATTGGATTGGGCTAAACCGTCGATCGGCATCAGCACGAACACAAGCATGAAGGCACACGCGATCAGCCGTGCGGCTTCGAATATGGGGCGGCCGAATCTTGCAAGCCGCCTTTTTTCAATATCTGTTCCCATGACTTTCTCCTCAAACTCCAAAAAATAAGTCCATTTCCGGCCGCCTAGATTTGGCGGAAAAAACCGGTACCTCAAAATAAAGGCAAGGCTTATTCCGACTCGACAAGCACCGTATTTATTGGGGTTAGAGGAGATCTTGGGCTTACGTCTATGCGGCCGCGTCCGAAGTATCTTATCGAATAAGATTTAATATTTGAGAGATAGATACTCGGAAAACAAAAAACCCGCCGGTCCGAAGACCGACGGGTATCAAGTATGGCTCGAAAAAAGCCTGACTAAATTACCACTCGAAACGAGCAGCAAACTGGATCTCACGCGGCCCGAAGGCAGCGCTGATCTGGCCAAACGTTGTGCTATTGATATTTGCAAACTGCGTGTTTTGCACGAAGTTTGTGTTATTCAATACGTTGAAGACCTCCATGCGAAGCTGAACACGCATAGATTCGGTGAACCGGATGCTCTTCAAAAGCGCCATGTTGACGTTGAAGTATTTCGGACCATCGATCACGGCACGTCCGACGTTGCCCGTCTGCCCAGGATTCACGTTGAAGAACACCTGATTAGCAAAGGTCGTACCCGTCAGGCTGTAGCCGGCCGATGCCTGTCCGTTTGCATTCAAGATCGATGGATTGATCCAGTAAAGCCGGTCAACACCATTGACAGGCTGCTGGAAGAACCCAACAAGATCTTGAATCTGCTGATTGGATAGGTTCGTAAACGGTGTCTGCCTTCCTGACCGGCCCGTGCGGTTATAGGTACCGCGGGTATCGACAAAGGTTATAGGAGCACCAGACTGCCACTGTCCAAGGCCGGACAATTCCCAACCACCGAGGATCTTATCGGCAACGCCGCCGTAGTTAAGGAATCGCTTTCCCTGACCAAACGGCAGCTGATAGATACCGTTAAAGTTAAAGACATGCGTCGTGTCAAAGTCGGCACGCTGGTAATCCCAGTCTTGATTGGCATTATCCAGGTACGGCTCAAATAGGGCCTGCGATGTGCCAATGGCATTCGTAAGGTTCTTCGAGTAAGTGTAGTTCACCTGGAAATAAAGCCCGGCTGAAAAGCGTTTCCGTATCTCAGTCTGTAGTGAATCGTACCGGTACTTTCCGTCGTTAAGGAAAAGGTCGATTACACCCGATCCCGGATTCGGAAGGAATCGAACATAAGGAGTCGCGTTAGGATTACACACGAACGAACCAGCCGAACCGATGCACGGCTGGTTGTTAATGTTGATCGGGTTTGTGCTGTTCACGATCGAAACAGCCAGATCAGCCGGTGTTCCATTGTTCAAAGCACTCGTGAATGTAGATGCGGCTAAACCGTTCGTGCCGCCAATAACAACGCGGCCCGGCGTAGACGCACCGCCGTTCTGGAAAATGGTAAGCGGGACACAACCGGCAGTCGCACAGAATGGGCTTCCGCCAACGCGGAGGTTATTCTGTGCCCGGAGAAAGTCCGCCAAGAATCCATTATTCCTGATATCGATCTGGCCGAGGTCGATTCCGCGTCCAAGGTTGGTACTGCGACTTCCAACGTAACGGATCTCCATCGCCATTCCGCCAAAAAGTTCACGCTGGACACCAAAGCTGTACTGTTCAACCTTCGGCGTCTGCAGTTCCGGATCAATTGCGAACACAGTACCAAAGAAGTTACCGATATTCGGGCCGTTGTTGACCAGATAGCTACGCGGGAACGTTGGGTTAGCAGGCGTCGGAACCGTCGGCGGCGGACCACTCGAAAGGCGTGAATTGGCCTGAGTAAGCGTTAGTGCAGTTCGTCCTAGCCCTGCATTACCTACCGCAGCATTATTGATCGACGTTACGATCGAGTCGTTGCCGTAAACATGGCTATAACCCGCTCGAACAACAGTCTTATTCTCACCAAAGAGCCATCCCAGCGGACCGCCCTCGAATGAAGGTGTCCAGGCAATGCCAAGATTCGGTGCAAAGTTGTTGTAGTCCGTCTTGTAATAGGCGTTCCTCCGTTCTGCGTTACCGCCTATCGGAGCATAGACGCCGTTAGGATTCAGAATATCGGAGATCAAGCTATCGGCGCTGCCGATGACAGGCTCAAGTGCGAGACCGTTGTTCAAACGCAAAGCCGGGAATAGTTCATAACGAACACCCAGATTTAGCGTCAATCCTTTAGCCGCGCTCCATCGATCTGCAACATACAATGCATGGTTCTCATAACGGAATGGCGTAAGGGCCGTCGCTCCGCGTTGGAAACCGGTGTCGATCGAAGCCTGGTTGAACGATTGGGCTACGTTGTTGTAAAGGCCGCCAAGAAGCGAGAGCAAACCATTAGCTGTGCCGACCTGGGTTGTATTGATTCCCCCAATGCCAGTGAAGTTCGACTGAACGAACGATGAGTTAGTTCCCGTAGCCAGAGTGACCACCGGAAGGATAGCAGCATCGTTGTAAGCATTAACTCTAAAGATCTGAGTCTGGCCGCCGAAGCGGATCGTGTGATCGCCAAGGATCCAGTCTGCATTGCTCTGGAAGTTAAACGCCTTTGTATTTCGGCCCTGATCCAGGAACTGGAGAGGTGAAGTTACTAGCGGTACGGAAAGGATGTAGTCCGGCGAAACGTCCGTTCTGTCGAAGGGAACAACGCTGGTAAAAATACCGCCCCGGAAATCGTTGATGAAGTTATTCGAGAAAACCCGACGGAACGACATCGTAAACTGGCGGTTGTCCGAGAATTGGTCAACGTCCGGTGTTACGTTGTAGCCCGCGGTATCTACGTCCGGTCGCTGGTTGACCTCTTTGTTGTAGTTATAGATACCTGAAAGGGTGTTTCTATCGTCGAAATCCACGTCGATTCTGGTGGAATACTGGTCGCGAGTTGAACTCGAACCGCGCAGAAAGCGATAGCCAAGCGTGTTCAGCCCATCACCGCCGGTGAAGTTGCTGGCGGTTGGCATCGGAGCGAAGACTTGTTGCTGAACGATGCCCGGAACCGTTGAAGGAATTCCCGACGTCGGGAATGTCGCTTGTGCGAAAGTAAGAAGATTCGGGATCGTGCACGTGGTTCCGATGTTTTGCGAGGGGCAGAATGGCGTCACATCTGTATTGTTTGTACGCGTGTACGTGAATGCTCCTCCGCGAGCCGACGGCGAAAGTATCGTCCTCGTCGCGGCGGCAGTTACGGGATCCCTAATTCCTTCGTAAGCAAAGAAGAAGAAGCCCTTGTCCCAAAAGATCTCCGGCGTTCCTTCGCCGATCCCCGGGACCGGAAGACGCCAGCTGGCCTTACCACCGTACTGATTACGGTTGCGGAAGCCCTTGGCTGTACCGTTCTTGTTGTTAAAGAAGCTGTTCGCCGCAAATTCCGAGTTGCGGTTATACGCAAACAAAGCGCCGTGAAAATCTTTTGTGCCACGCGGGGTCACAAGACGGATCTGAGCACCGCCGTAGCCTTGGTCGGCTTCCTGGTTGGTGGTCGTGATCGTGAACTCGCCTGTGTCGTCAACCGACGGACGGCCCGGAGCAAAGTCCGTAGCGTTCGAGCGGATGAATGTATCCTGAATGTTGATACCGTCACGCGTGATGTTCGTAAACGTGGTACGCATGCCGTTGATCGTGGTGTTCTGTGCACTGTTTGACGAAACACCTGCCTGAAGGCTGGTCAGGGCAAGCGGGTTACGGACCAGCAATGGCAGCGAAAGGATCTGCTGCGGGCTGACCGTGTTGCTGACCTGAGCGGTTGTTGATGTAACAACGTCGGCACCGGCGGTCACAACGACCTCGGCCGTTACATCACCGATCTCGAGCGTAAGGTTGAGCGTGGCTTCGCGGCCGACGTCAATTTTCTGCTCGTTGGCAATAAGGGTTTTGAAACCCGCGGCTGTTACCCTGATGGTGTATGTACCAAACTCCAGCTGGTTGAACGCAAATGAGCCGTCACCGCCGGATGTTACTGTCTGCTCTCTGCGGGTGTTCGAGTCCGTTGCGACAACAGTCGCACCCGGCAGAACGCCGTCAGGGCCCGAAACGGTACCCTTGAGGCTGCCGGTCGTACCCTGAGCCAGGGCAATTGCCGAACTGAGAACAACCAGCATGAAAGCGATTGAAAACCTCTTCATTTTACTCCTCCTAATGTACTTCTAAATCTTTGCTTACTCTTGTTTAGTCCTTTTGTGGAAAGAGAACGTTGAAATAAATAGACAAATAGTATGCCACAATGGACGACGGCCTAAGTGTTGTGGACAAAGGACCTAAATACCTGTTTAAGACCCAAAATATCTAGTATCTTGAATTATTTTCCGAATTTTTGAATTCGGGGCCATTTTAGTCAACTTTTGGCCGTTAAGTGCGGGTGTGAATATTGTAGGATTTTATCTTGGAATTAAGGGTGGTAGCGTTCAGCCCAAGCAGTCTCGCGGCACGTGATTGATGGCCTCCGGTCTGGTCCAAAGCCCGCCGGATCAGGTCTATTTCAAAACGTTTTACCTGGTCGTAAAAGTTCACGCCCCGTGCCAGATCGATCTCTTCAGAAACGCCTTCGCTCTGCTTCACCATCTTGAAAGCGAGCTCCGGATCGCGCACTTCCGGCCTCAGGCAATCGACCGTTATCTCGTTCGAGGCCGCGATCACCACGGCGCGTTCGATGATATTCTCAAGCTCGCGAACATTGCCCGGATAGTAATAATTCTCAAGCAGCGATAGGACTTCCGGCGACAAATTTTCCGAGATCTCACGCAGATTTTCAGCATTATATTTCTGAATAAAATGCTTAGTCAGCGGCAAAATGTCCTCGGTCCGCTGGCGAAGTGCAGGCAGTTCGATCGGCACGACCGACAGCCGGTAATACAGGTCTTCGCGAAACGTACCGGTCTTGACGGCTTCCTTTAGGTCGACGTTCGTCGCCGCGATTATTCGCACATCGACTTTCAACGGCGCCGTTTCGCCGATCGGCGTGAACTCCCTTTCCTGAATAACGCGCAGTAGCCGAACCTGAGTTTCCGGCCTCAGATCACCTATCTCATCCAAAAAGATCGAGCCCGTATCCGCCACCTCGAACAGCCCCTTTTTTGCCGCGACCGCACCCGTAAATGCACCTTTCGTATGGCCAAAAAGCTCCGATTCGAGCAGTTCCGATGGGATGTTCGAGCAGTTCACGACAACGAACGGAAAGTCCGCCCGCGGGCTGGCTTCGTGAATGGCCTTCGCCATCAATTCCTTGCCGGTTCCGCTCTCGCCAGTGATCAAAACCGTCGAGCGGGCCGGTGCGACACGGTCGACCAAGCGGAAGATCTCTTCCATCTTTTCCGACCGTCCGACGATCGCGTCGCGCTTGACCGAGCGCGTCATCACCTGACGCAGCGTCTGGCGTTCTTCTTCCTTGCGGCGTTTCTTGATGCCCTTCGCTACAAAAGCCAGTATCTGTTCATTCTGGAACGGTTTACGTATAACACCGGTCGCCCCTTTTTCCCACGCGGAGATGGCCGTGTCGAACGTTGCGAATGCCGTTATCATCAGCACGACCGCCTCCGGATCGAGCTTCATAAGCTCCTCGAGCGCGGTCAAACCGCCCATCCCGGGCATTGAAACATCCATCAGAACAAGGTCGTACGGCTTCTGGCCGTAAAGCTCCAGAGCTTCCTCGCCGGTCTTCGCCAGATCCACGCGGTAACCGGCACTGGAAAGAATAGTTTCCAGCACCTCGCGCATTATTTCTTCGTCGTCACAGATCAGGACCGATCCTTTCTTTGCCATAAATAAAAGCGGCGTCCGAAGGGTGCAAATAGCCTCGCAAGCCGAATATTAGAGTATATGATGCAACTAACTGAAAAATGAAACGCTTGCCTGAGACAGCGATGTGCAAAAGCCCGCACGAAGTAAGGGGGATATGCTCACATTGCTCATATGGCCCCATACTTTGCGCGGCCAAATACACCACTTTTACAAATGAACCTTTTTTTGCCCGAAGCGTAAAGTTATAATGGTTACGGCGGCAGACTCGCCGAACAAATTAAAATGGCAGCTTCAAAAACAACCAAGGTACTCATCATCGGCGGGGCTATCGCTCTCGTACTCTTTCTAGTTCTGGTCATCGGCATCGCTCTTATCGCCAGTTCGATCAGTCAGCCGACCGTCGCGCAGAACAGCGTTCTTATCCTGAACGTTTCCGGCTCTTTGCCCGACTACACACCGGACGACGCCTTTGCCCGAGCCGTAGGTTTTGCTCAGCCGCAATCTTTTACCGGCCTGCTCACCCAGCTTAGAAAAGCCAAGGTTGACAGCCGAATTAGTGCCGTTTTTCTTGACATAAACTTTCCTGGCATCGGTTGGGGACGCGCCGACGAACTTCGTGATGCGATCGCTGATTTTCGCAGTTCAGGCAAGCCCGCCTACGCCTACATGGAGATCGGCTCGAACATGGAATATTACATCGCGACCGCCGCCGACAAGATCTTTTTGCCGCCGTCGGGCGATATTTACATTAATGGATTCGCCGCCGAAGCGATGTTCTATAAAGGCTCGCTCGACAAGCTCGGCATCGAAGCGGACGTTATCCAGATCGGTCCTAAATACAAGAACGCCCCCGATCAATACACCAAAAAAGAGATGGGCGAAGGCCAGAAAGAGGTGGTCAACGCACTGCTCGACGAGTACTACGGACGCTTCACGAACGCCATTGCCGAGACCCGCAAGAAAAATGTTGAAGACGTCAAAAAGCTTGTCGACGAAGCCCCATACAACGCCCGTCAGGCACAAGCATTGGGGCTTATCGACGGAGCGTCATATCGTGAAGAGGTTTATCACGACCTGAAAACGCGTCTCGGCTACGGCGAGGCAGAAGACCTTCGCGTAATGCGTTCCGGCCAGTATAAAGAGATCCCGTCCGACTCGCTCGGGCTCAACAATGGCGAACGCGTCGCGGTCATTTTTGCGAGCGGTGCGATCAATATCGGCCGCTCCAGCGACGGCCCATTCGGCGGCGAGATGGTCGGTTCGGACACGATCGTGCAGGCTGTGAACGACGCCGCCAACGACAAGTCGGTCAAGGCGATCGTCCTTCGCGTGGATTCGCCGGGCGGATCGGCACTCGCATCGGATCTGATGTGGTTCGCTATCGAGAACGCCAAAGCCAAAAAGCCCGTCGTCGTTTCAATGGGTGACGTTGCCGCTTCGGGCGGTTACTACATCGCCACGAACGCGAATAAGATCGTCGCTCAACCCTCGACCGTTACCGGTTCGATCGGCGTATTTATGGGCAAACCTGTTGTCCGCGGCCTTTACGATTGGCTCGGTATTACGAATCAATACACGATGCGCGGCAAGAACTCTGGCATCTTCCGCGAGACCGAAAAATGGACGCCCGAGGAACGAGCCAAGATGGAAGCCCAGACCAACGGCATCTATTTCGACAACTTTATTCCCAAGGTCGCCGCCGGACGTAGTATGTCCGTCGAAAAGGCCAACGAACTCGGCCAGGGCCGCGTCTGGACCGGCACGCAAGCGAAAGGAAACGGCTTGATCGACGAGTTTGGCGGCCTTGAAAAAGCGATAGATATCGCAAAACAGCTCGCGAACCTGCCCGCCGACAAAGACGTAAAGCGCGTTGTCTTCCCAACACCAAAGCCGTTCTTTGAATCGTTTTTCGAAGACGAGGCAGCCCAGATAACCGCCGACCAAAAAGCTCAAAAGGCGCTGATCGACTCGCTCCCCGCCGACGCCCGCCGAGCCCTAAAATTCGCCGCCCTCTTCGACCAAATGAAACGAGGCGAAGCCATGCTCCTAATGCCCTTTGAACTCCAGATCAAATAGGTCAGAACAGGCGCAACCTTTTGTCAGAACCCGCGGCTCGATCCTGTCAGAACCACCTGCGTGAGCGGGTGGGTTCTTCCTCCGAGTTCCCTTGGAAAAGGAGGGGTGGCAGCCGCTCGGCTGACCGAGGTGTTATCCGTCCGATGCAAAAGCCCGCACGAAGTAAGGGCGATACATCCAACACCGCCTTCCAAGGACGGCTGGCAGCGGCTTCCGCTGACCAAGGCGGTTCGCCCATATATCTTCCGAAGGCCGAAACAAGATGAACAGGATATGCAGGATAAGACGATCATCCTGCATAATCCTGTCCATCCTGTTAAAAACGCCTCTAATAGATGTAAGCACTCTGGGTCGGCACGTCACCGGCTTGGCCGAACTGTTGGATCAATTGGCCGGTCGATGAGTTCACGATGTACCATGTCCCGTTCGTGGGCCTGAACACCGCAACATCAGCCTTGCCGTCGCCGTCGTAGTCGGCCGCGACCGGGATATCTCCGGCCTGGCCCCAGTTCTGTGAGCCAAAGCCATCGGTCGTCCGCGACAGGAACCACTG
>JANNNS010000158.1:0-7478 GCA_031398645.1 Acidobacteriota bacterium | reverse complement strand
ACAACGCTTAAGGTAAAAGGCGCGGGGTCGCCGAGCAGACGAGAATTTCGCCTCTCTATCTCGAAGCTATTGATGCCGACAGCTATAAAACTCTCCCGGGCGGGATATTCAACAAGGGTTTCATTAAGTCGTACGCGAAGTATGTTGGGGTCGACGAGCAGGAGGCTCTGCAGGACTATTCCCGGCAGATCGCGGCTGAGGAACCCGAAGAAGACAAATTGAAGACTTATCGGCCGGAGGTATTGACTGATGACCGGGCTGCGTCGTCGATGCTTCCTACGATCTTGTTCGCTGCGGTAATTCTCGGTTTGATGACGGCCGGCGTTCTCTTTCTGGTTAACTACATTCAAAATCGACAGGAGGAACCGCAGGTAGTGAGCAATTCTGGGAGCCCGACTGCGAATACGAGTAGTTCCGCGAACGCGAATCCGGCCCAGCCTGCTCCGGCGTCACAGGCTCCGGCAATGAATTCTCTCAAGGTTGAATTTCTTGCAGTGGGCGACGCCGTCTCGCTCACATCCGTGGTCGATAACGCCAAGGGCACTGAGAAACTGCTTGCTCCGGGAAGTTCAGAGCTCTTCGAGCCGAAGGAAAGCCTCAAACTTCGTTACTCTAGATCGCGGGCCGAGTTCGCCCAACTTAAACTTAACGGAAAGCAGATCACGCTGCCGTCGCAGCCGGCAAATCCAAAGGCGGCCACTATTGAGATCGAGATCAATGGAAGTAATTTAGCCCAGGTTTGGGAGACTGGCAGTTATTCTGTTGGTTCGCCGGCAGCGGCTGAAGCGAATACATCGACAACCGCTCCTGTTTCGGCTCCCTCGTCACCTCGTCCGGCCACGCCAAGAGCGGTGAATTCAGTAGCCAACACGGCGGCGAATACCGCAACATCGAATACAGAGCGACCGCCCGCAGCGCCGACGATGACGGGTCGCCCACCGGCCCGCGCTACGCAGACGCCGGTGGTTGTTGGCCGACCGACTAATTCGCAGCAGCCGAACTAATATGAATCGCCTCGGGGCAAACATTGCCTTTCACACCAGACTTAATGCCGACACGGCCCGCAGAAACAAGTGCGGGCTTTTCTGTACGCAGGATTAGACTATGAAGATCGACGAAATTAAAGAAGGCCTGACATTTGATGATGTTCTATTGGTGCCGGCCTATTCGGAAGTGCTGCCGGGCGAGGTCGACACGCGGACGAGGTTTTCGCGCGGTATCGCTCTGAACATCCCGCTATGCTCGTCCGCAATGGATACAGTGACGGAGGCAGGCCTCGCCATTGCGCTTGCACAGCAGGGCGGAATTGGTGTTATTCATAAGAATTTTTCCATCGGGGAGCAATCGGAAGAGGTAGACAAGGTTAAACGAAGCGAGTCAGGAATGATCGTCGATCCGGTCACGATCCACCAGAGCGCTTTAGTGTCTGAAGCACTGGCAATAATGGGCCGCTTCAAAATAAGCGGCGTTCCTGTGGTCGATGACGATGGACGACTCGCCGGGATCATCACGAATCGTGACCTCCGTTTTGAGACACGATTTGATATTCCAGTTTCGGAGGTGATGACGCCTCAGCCCCTCGTGACCGTTCCGGTCGGCACGACCCTCGACGAAGCAAAGGTAAAGCTGCAAAAACACAGGATCGAGAAACTCCTCGTCGTCGATGCTGAGGGCCACCTTAAGGGCCTGATCACCGTCAAAGACATCCAAAAAGCGATCAATTTTCCCAACGCCGCAAAAGACGATCTTGGCCGCTTGAGGTGTGCTGCCGCGGTTGGGGCGACCGGTGATTTTCTCGAGCGTGCATCTGCCCTGGTGAATGCACGCGTTGATGCGATCGTGATCGATACGGCGCACGGGCACAGCTCACGTGTGATCGAAGCAGTGAAGAAGATCAAGTCGCAGTTTCCTGATATTGAGTTGGTCGCCGGCAATGTAGCCACGGCCGAGGCTACCAAAGAACTGATCGCAGCAGGCGTCGATGCGGTAAAGATCGGTATCGGGCCCGGCTCGATCTGCACGACCCGCGTCGTTACTGGTGCTGGCGTACCGCAGATCATGGCGATCTACGAAGCAGTCGAGGCGGCAAAAGGAACCGGCGTCCCGATTATCGCCGACGGCGGTATTAAATTTTCAGGCGATGTCGCTAAGGCCATCGCTGCCGGTGCCGACTCGATCATGATCGGCTCCCTTTTCGCCGGCACCGAAGAAGCCCCGGGCGAAGTTATCCTGTACCAGGGCCGCAACTTCAAAACCTATCGCGGGATGGGATCGATCGGCGCGATGAAGAAGGGGTCGAGTGACCGCTATGCTCAGGAGACGACGACCGTCGATTCAAAATTTGTTCCCGAGGGGATCGAGGGGCGCGTGGCGTATAAAGGAACGATTGCCGAGATGGTCACGCAGCTTATCGGCGGACTCAGAGCAGGTATGGGCTATACCGGATGCAAGACAATAAGCGACCTTCAAAACAACGCAAAGTTTGTGCGGATCACTTCCGCCGGCCTGCGGGAGTCGCACGTTCACGACGTGATAATTACGAAGGAAGCTCCGAATTATCGCCTTGAATCGTAAGCTCTCAGAGGCTCGCCGAGAGCTCATCCCATTCCTGGTAAAGAGCTTTCGTTTTCGATTCGATAGCGGCGATCTCGTCGGTTGCCGCCTTTAGCTTTGAGTAATCACCGGCAATTCCCGGACTTGATAGCGCCGCGGTCTTTGCCTTTGCACCCTCTTCAAATTCGGATATTTCCGACTCTATCTCTGAGATCCGCTTCTCGATCCTCTCACGCTGATTTTTGCTTAGCGTCGAGCCCGCTTGGTCACTCGTCACGTCAGGTGCAGCCGGCACGGCATCCGCTGCTGCCGATGTCACTCCTGACGATCGCTCTGCCGCCTGTTTTGTGATCTTCCAATCGTGAAATTCCGTATAGTTCCCGCTATTCTGCAGGATCGAACCATCACGTTCGAACGAGAGGATCTGCGTCGCGATCTCGTCCAGGAAGAATCTGTCATGACTGACAACGATAACCGTCCCGGCATATTCGGCCAACGCATTCTCTAGAGACTCGCGCGATGGGATATCGAGGTGATTGGTCGGCTCATCAAGCACTAGAACGTTTTTCTCGGAGTAGATCAGTTTTGCAAGTGCAAGCCTTCCTTTCTCGCCGCCGGATAGTGCCGACACGGGTTTGAAAACGTCCTCACCCATGAATAGAAATTTTGCCAGAAAACCGCGAAGAGTTCCGTTGTCGGCCATGGGTGCGACGCGTCGAAGCTCCTGGATGACCTCATTTCTCGGTTCCAGCCCTTCGAGATTCTGTGAATAATATCCAATGTTCGTCTTTGTGCCCCACAAAAGCTGGCCGTTTAGTTCGCGCAGATCACCGAGGATGGTCTTGAGCAGCGTGGTCTTACCCGTTCCGTTGGCGCCAATGATCCCAAGAGCCTCGCCGCGGTGAAGCGAAAGATTCAGTCCGCGGGCTAGCGAGCGGGTCGGATATCCGATCTCCAGATCTTCCAGCGTAAGTACATTGTTCCCTGTACGCTCGACCTTCTTGAGTCCAAAACTCCCGCCCGACTTTTCTGCCACAACTGCCTCGAGCCGATCCATCCGTTCCAGCATGTTGCGGCGCGACTTGGCCTGCTTTGTCTTCTGGCCTTCCAGATTCTTGCGAATGAACTCCTGCGTCTTGTTGATCAGCGATTGCTGGTTGTCGTACTCCCGCTGCTGCTGCTCTCGTCTAAGTTCACGTTCGACAAGGTAATCAGAGTAGTTCCCCTTGTAGGTTACGGCCTGCCCCCGATCGATCTCGATGATTCGGTTCGTCGTCCGGTCGAGGAAATAACGGTCGTGGCTGATGACGACATACGTTTTATCAAACGCGGTCAGGAACTCTTCAAGCCACTCGACCGCCTCGACGTCGAGGTGATTGGTCGGCTCGTCGAGAAGCAGCACGTCGGCTCCGGATAGAAGAAGCCGAGCCATGCCAAGCCTGTTCTTCTGCCCGCCTGAGAGCGTACTTGTCTCTGCCGTCCACATTTCGCGTGCAAAGCCCAGCCCAAGCAGAATGGATTCGGCACGTGCCGCGTAGGTGAACCCGTCAGCGTGTTCGAATCGTGTCTGCAGATCGGCGTATCGCTCAAGTATCTCGTCGGAATGATCCGTCTCCATCTGCTTCTCGAGCGCCCGCATCTCCGCCTCGATATCGTGGATCTCTTTGAACGCCGAGAGTGCGGCGGTGTGCACGGTCTCGTTCTCGGCAAAATCGACATGCTGATCCAAGAGACCCATTCGCAGGCCGTTTATCGTGATGATCTCACCCGAATCCGCACTTTCCTTACCGGTGATGAGGCGAAAGACCGTCGTCTTGCCGGCACCATTACGGCCGACCAGCCCGACCTTTTCGCCCGGATTTACCTGAAAGGTAACACCGCGAAGTATCTCGTTGCCGGCATACGATTTCTTTACGTCTGAAAGTCTGAATAGCATAAAAACGAGTAGCCGACTCGGTTAAAAGCCGGCTACCTTTTGTCCTAAGTGGTTCGCGAACTATCTATTTGCGTTCGCGTTCGCGTTCGCGTTCGCCGGCCTATTGGCTGCTGCGTTAGTAGCCGGCTTAGCGTTATTGGCCGCGACGTTCGACGCCGGAGCCGCGTTCGTATTCGACGCGTTTGTATTCGAGTTTGCGTTCGACGATGCGTTAGCATTTGCGTTCGCGTTCGCCGGCGGAGTTGTCACTGCTCCTGCCGGGCGTGCACCGCTCAACTCATTCGGATTATCGACAACCTTTTTCGCCAGGAAGTTATCCACCTTCGCCTCGTTAGTCGCGAGTGCCGTGTAGGACTGCCACAGCAGGTTCTTACGTGCGTTGATCAGAAGCTCTGTGACACGCTGACGAACACCGGGGCTTTCAAGCGTGAGGTCCTCGTCTTTCTCCTGCTTTCGCTGGAGCTTGACGATAAGTATTTTTCCTTCGAGCGGGATCGCTGCCGGGATGACCTGGCCGTTCTGCAATTTATTCATGACCAGGTCGGCAACCTGAGCCCCGAAGGTCTGCTTCATTTCGTCTTCGCTGAAGTAACGCCAGTCGCCGCCGTTCGAGCGGGTCTGGAGATCTTCGCTGCCCTCACGGGCAAGGGTTGCAAAGTCAGCACCCGATTGACTGCGATTGTACAGCTCCGTCGCCTTTGCACGCGCCTGATCTTCGTTGGTCGTCGTGTCGCCTTGGCCGCTATTCGTCGGGTCGATCACAATAGCAGCAAGCTGAGCGCCCCGCTTATTCTTGAACTGGTCTTTGTTGCCGTTATAGAAGTCTTCGATCTCCTTGTCCTTTGGTGATTCGACCTTACCTGTGATCTTCTCCTGCAGTTTCTGCAGTGCAAGCTCTTTCTTCACATTCTGGCGCCAGCTAACTTCATTTTCGCCGGCTGCTTTCATCTGTCGATCGAACTCCTCGGCAGACAGGCCGCTAGCCGTTTTGCGTTTGTTCATCTCGGCAGTGACGTCGTCATCCGACGGAAGCGATCCTTCTTTCTCCGCCTTCTGGTACATTACTTCGGTCTGGATAAGAGTCTGGAGCACCGTAAGACGAGCCGAGGCCAACTCAAGCGGCGAAAGATTTGCTTCTTGTCCCTGAGCCTGAGCTTTGACGCCCTTTTCGACCTCCTCCATCTTGATCTCTTTGCCGTTTACGCGGGCGGCTACTTCGTTTGGGTCTGCTGTCCCCGAACTATTCGCCGGGCCGGCCGGACTACCGCAGGAGGTGAAAATAAGGGCGGAAAACGCTAAGGCGGTGACCGCGAACAATCTGAACCTGAATTTATGCACGTTGAATGTGACTCCTTTAGACTTATCGATCTTTATCATTGCTTGACTTACCCGTCGTATTTCTGGTATAAAATCTGTTTTTGAGTTTTTGAAAACTTCTTATTCAAACCTCACACAATTATTGGAGGCAATTATCTTATGGCAAAACGATGTGACATCTGCGGCAAAGGCCCGCAATTCGGAAACAATGTTTCCCACGCGAACAACAAGACCCGCAGGCGATTCAACCCGAATCTTCAGCCGGTCCGCGTTCAACTCCCGACCGGAAGCAACGGCAGGATCAAGGCCTGCACTCGCTGCATTAAGTCGGGCAAAGTTGTCAAAGCTGCCTAAAAGTTCTTTGATAGCAGTACTTACCGTTTAGTTGCCAAATGCCGATCGTTTTCGGTGTTTGGCATTTTCTATTTCCCGCCAAACGTTCTCGGAGCCCAAGGCGTCGTAGAACTAGACGACCGCTATACACTCGATCTCAACCCGTGCGTCCCGCGGGAGCCGGGCCGCTTGGACCGTCGCCCTTGCCGGTTTATTTTCCACAAAATAGCGGGCATAAACATCGTTCATCGCGGCAAATTCACCCATATCCGCAAGAAACACTGTCGTCTTTACTACGTCGTCCAGACTGGCACCGGCCGCCTCAAGCACAGCGGTCAAATTCTTAAACACCTGTTCGGTCTGCTCGCTCACGTCCTGCGATACGAACTCGCCCGTAGCCGGGTCGATAGGTATTTGTCCTGAGCAAAAGACCATGTTGCCCGTCTTTATTGCCTGCGAATAGGGGCCAATTGCACCGGGTGCTTTCTCGGTTGATATAACTTCTTTCATTCGTCAAACCTTTTCCAATACGCCGAGAATAAACCGGCAATGGATTATTTAAGCAAAACGCGAATTGTAGCAAAAATGGAGACGGAATGGAAACTGGCAGGGGATCATGGGGGCTGTCAGGCATTCATTCGTTCGACGGCTATAACGCCCGGTAGTTGCTGGATGGCGCTTATGACCTTGTCGAGATGTTTTTTATCGAAAACTTCGACCGTAACTTCGATCAGGCCGCGATCATCGCGGGAAACGTTTGCCCTCGCGTCACGAATACCCGTCTTGATCTCAGCGATCGCATTAGTTATGCTCGCGAGCATTCCGGTCCGGTTCTCCGTCGTGACCAGGATGCCGACCGACTGAGCATGGCTATCGTCGCTCTTAGCCCATTCGACATCCACGATGCGGTCGCGGTTGATCATCAATTGGGCTACATTCTTACATCGTCGATTGTGCACCACAATGCCCTTGCCGAGCGATATATACCCGACGATATCTTCACCTCTCAGCGGATTACAGCAGCGGGCACGCGTGGTAAGCAGATTATCGACGCCCTTGACGATGATCGCGTCTTCGCCAAGGCCAATAAACTTCTTGACCGCCTTCATCCCCGTCTCTATTCGCGTTTCCTTGCGTTTTTCGGGATCTAATTCGGCAAATTTCTCGGCTCCGAGATACTTTGAGAGCACGTTCCGCGGCAGCGTCTTGCCGTAACCGATCGACGCCAGCAGGTCTTCGGGACGTCCCAGACCGTATTCATTCGCGATCCGCTTCATCTCGTTATCATTATTGATGAGCTTTTTCGCCGAGACGTGAAAACGGTCAGATTCCTTTTCAA
>JANNNS010000290.1:0-11031 GCA_031398645.1 Acidobacteriota bacterium | reverse complement strand
TGGAACAAGTCTGTTCCGCGGTGCACGAGGCGCACGAGCAGGGAATCATTCACCGCGATCTTAAACCCGACAACATCTGGCTGGAACCCAATCAACGCGGCGGATATACCGTTAAGGTGCTCGACTTCGGGATCGCAAAACTAGAGGCGCATGACGGCCACGAGGCTCACGATAGCGGCGACTTCGCGATAAGGACGACCGCTTCGCCTACATTTGGAGGCGGTGCTAACGCTACGATCGCCGACCTTCCCAACGACGAAACTCTGCACGACAGCATTTCGACGACAATGATCGGCGATAAGGCGACGATCGCGATCGCTCCGGCTGTGTCCGACCGCGAAACGCTGATCCAGCCGGCTGCCAACGGCGACGAAGCTGGCACGCTGGTATTAAGGGCCGGAGCCGATCCGTCGGGTGATCAGGAGGCCGTTCGTACGCAGCTTATCTCGGCCGAGCGGGTTAGCGGATCAGATAGCCGAGCTTCTACGTCGCATAGTTCTCTGCTCGACTCTCCAACCAGTGCCGAGTTAACGAGGGTCGGAGCCGTTCTTGGTACGCCATTGTATATGTCGCCCGAGCAATGCAGGGGTGACAAGCTGGATGCGAGGTCGGATATTTACAGCCTTGGGGTCATCGCTTACCAGATGCTTTCGGGAGGCACGCCATTCACCGGCGATTTTACCAAGGTGATGGAGTCGCACAAGTTCATTCCGCCTCCGCCGCTTGTTGCCAAAAGGGTACGGAAAAAGCTGAGAAAGGTGATCGTCAGTTCACTGGCAAAGGACGTCGCCGACCGGCCGCAATCGGCTGAGGCATTTGCGAATCAGCTTCACTCGCGTTCGGAGGGAATATTTGGATTGCTTCGGCGTGCCGGGATGATCTATACCGAGCACCTTCAGAAGTTCCTTTCGCTCTCGATATTCTTTTTCCTCCCGATGGCGCTCTTCACGGCAGTCATCGTTTCACTGAGCTACTTGAAGGCCTTTGAGGTCATACCCTCGGGCGTTGCCAATGTTGTGATCGGGATCGCTGCGGTCGCAAACAGCCTGATGACGGCATTCTCCGCCTTTTTGATCATCGGGACGATCACCTGGATCGTGACCCAATTGCTCGCCGTGCCTTTGCGTCCGATCAAACTGCGGCCAGCTTTGGTCGAGGCTCGGAAGAAATGGAAAACGTTTCTCGGACTCGGGATCCTGTCGACGATCGCTCCGCTGTTTTTGGCAACTGTGGCTTTCGCCGTGGCATTCGGGATAGTGTTTGGGATCCTTTGGCTCATTTTTGGAATGATCAGCGCCACTCCGATCGCGGCGGCGGCAGTTGGCGTGTGTGCGGCGGTCGTAGGATTTCTATATGCCAGCGTCTCGCTAATGCTGATCGCACCCGTCTCGATGATGGAGAATCTTCGCGGCCTTAAGGCGGTCAAACGGTCCAGAAATTTGGTATCGCGTTCACTTGTTACGGCTCTTTCAGCCTACATTATAATGTTTTTGATACCGGTCTTTGCGGCGGGTACGCTTTCGTTCGTTGTGGGAATGACAGCGAAGGCGATGGAGATCCGGCGTCCGTCGATCCAGGAACGAAGAGCCGAGCCAACTGTCTCCGCCACCACTTCGGCGGAACCGGATCCCGAGACGGGAGAACGGACCACATCTTACAATATCAATTTGGGCAACGGCAGACGTGTTTCCTCTGACGACGCGAGCAAGCCGATGCGGGTGAAAGTGATCGACACTTTTCTCGATACGTTGCTGCAGATATTGCTGCTGCCGATACAGATCGTCGTGATTTCTTTCACGGCAATAATCGTTGCTCTCCTTTACTTAAAAACACGGCAGGCTGGCGGTGAATCGCTGCATGACCTGCTTTCTCAGTTCGAAGAATCCGATAAACCGCGCAAGAAATGGCAGGAGCGGGTCCGGCAACGCCTCATCCAATCCGGCCGCATCACGAGTCGTTCATAGGGAATGTTCATTACCTCAGCACTTCGATTTGCCGTGATCGCCGTTATCGTTTTGGCGACCGCGGTGCTCGGCAGTGCTCAGGTCAACCGCACGTTTTCCGTCTCTGAAGGGGCGCGGATCGAGGTAGTCAATCGAACCGGCCGTGTCGAAGTGACGGTGAACGAAACGTCTGATCCAGGTTCGTCTTCTGCTCCTGCGCAGGGAACGGTTGCAATGAGTGCGGCTTCCGCATCATCGATCTCACCGAGCGACATTAAGGTATCGTCCTCGTCGAGCCTTGTGCGAGTTGAAGTCGTTTCCACGGACATAAGAAAGCGGATCGACATTTCGTTGAATGTTCCGGCAAAAATGCGCCTCAAGATAGAGACTGGCGAAGGCGAAGTGCGTGTTTCTGGCGATGTTTTGTCGGCTGACGTACTGACCGGAACCGGAACTATCTCGGCCATGGTTCCGACGGCTCACGTCCGGTATATGCTGAGATGGACTGCGTCGCGTCCACGATTTCTTAGCGACTTCGAACTGGAAAAAGCCAGGGAACGCTCGGCAGGGAAGTTCGAGATATCGGGTACCTATCGTGACGAAAGCAGTTCACCGGAATCTAAGGAAGATCCGGGCCAAGTCGTTCCGCCCGCCACGACCGACCCGGCTCCCAATGGTAAGCCAGTTGAAGCAAATGACAAGGGAAAGGCCGGCAGAGCGCAGGCCGCAGTTTCTTTGAATCTCGAGACTGCCCGCGGGATCATCCTGATAAACATTCCGCCAAATCAGGTATCCAGCGACCTGCGCGAACGGCCTTTGACCAACGCCGCGAAGGCGATCATTCGCAGCGGTGATTCCCTTTTGATGGAGGCGATCCGCCGGGCGGCTCCGCAGTATTACGGGGATTACACCAGGACGCTTCCGCCGATGAAGCTCGAACCGTCGTTCGCGGAACGGCCGAATATCGAGAAAGCGGTGGTCTCGAGTGTGAAAGTAGCGTCGGTCAGGGTCAGTGATATTAACAATCGGGCGGTCGGTGAGTTGACCGCAGACGACATCGAGGTGCTGGAAAGTGGTGCCAAACGCGAGATCATTTCCGTTCGCCGTTCGACCGCGCCGTTCAACTTGGTCTTGCTGCTGGATGTTTCGGGCAGCATAGACAATTACGTGACTTTCATCAGGAAGGCGGCACGAAGCTTTGTCAATACTGTTGATAAAAGTGATCGCCTTGCGATCGTGATCTTCAACGACGACGTCAAGGTCATCTCTAAATTTACGACCGACAAGGATGCTCTTTCAGAGAGCCTGGACACATTCGACGCGGGCGGCGCTACCGCGTATTACGATGCTCTGGCTTACACGCTTGCGGATACGCTGCGGCCGCTCAAAGGTGAACGGACTGCTATTGTTGTGCTCACGGACGGCGACGATAATCGTTCCTTCTTACCGTTTGATTCGATGGTGTCATCGATCCAGGAGAGCGGGGCACTGATCTATCCGCTGTATGTTCCGTCAGCTTTGATCGCCGCGTCCGAATCGAATCCGAACGCCTCGATGGATAGTTTGCGGCAACGATATCTACAAGGCGAACTGACCTCGAAGGCAAAGGGCGAAGGCGAACGTCTGGCAAAGGTTTCCGGCGGAGTTTACTATCAAATCGATCGATTGTCACAGATCCAGACCGCTTACGAAGATATCGTTCAGCAGCTTCGCACGGCTTATGAAGTCGAGTACAGATCAGAGCTCGGCGGCGTCGATACTGGCCTTTCTCCGCGGTTGAAGATCCGCTCGAAGAAGCCGAATACTTATGTGCAGATCCGCTCGGTCGTGCAGGATCGGCAATAAATTTTCATACGCCTAAAAAAATGAACGATTCCCCTTGACAGATTCGAACTGTATCGCATAAAGTAACAGTTATGGCGGTGAGCACGCAATTTTCGATAGCAGTACATATGATGGCGGGACTGGGTTATACCGGTGCGTCGGATATGACATCGACACAGCTTGCTGCCAGCGTCAACACCAGTCCAAGTTTTGTCCGCCGCGTGCTGTCAAAATTGTCGAAGGCAAATTTGGTAAGTACGACAATGGGAAAGACTGGGTCGACCGCCCTGGCTCGAGACCCGAAACAGATCTCGCTGCTCGAGATCTACAAAGCGGTCGAGGCACCGAAGGCGTTCGCGATCCACGATTATCCGGTCCAGCAGCATTGCAAGGTGAGCTGTGCTATCAAGGAATCAATGGACAAGGTGCTGGCGAAAACGCAGGACTCTATGGAGAAAAGCCTGAGTGAGATCAGCCTCGCGGAAGTGATCGCGGATCTGCCCAGGTAAAATTTTTTGGCTCGAACTGTTACCCAATAAGTAACAATAAATTAACAGACAAAAGGGAAGGAAATAAAAATGACTACGAAAAAAATTGCACTGATAACTGGAGCGAACCGAGGAATTGGTTTTGAGACCGCACGACAATTGGCAACGCAAGGCATCAAGGTTTTGATCGGTGCACGCAGCGAAGAAAAAGGGCTTGAGGCTGAGTCGACATTGAAGAACGAAGGACTCGATGTCGAGTTTATCAGGCTTGATGTTGATGATCCGAAGACCCATGAAACGGCCGCGAAGTACGTCGAGGACACATATGGCAAACTGGATATTCTAATCAACAACGCCGGTATCTTTCTTGGCGAAGAACTTGACAACGGTGTGCCGGTCCCGGCAAGCCGGACCTCGTCGGAGACCTTTCGCAAGACTTTCGACACCAACTTTTTCAACACGATCGATGTTACTCAGGCATTCTTACCGCTGGTGAAGAAATCGGATGCAGGACGGATCGTGTTTCTCTCAAGCGGCCTCGGATCACTTGGCCTTCACTCTGATCCGAAATCTGAGATCTATAACTATAAAGTGCCCGCATACAACATCTCGAAAACCGCGCTGAATGGCTATGCGGTTCACCTCGCACATGAGCTTAGAGACACGAACATCAAGGTCAACGCCGCACATCCGGGATCGGTCGTTACGGATATGAACAGCAGCGGCCAAATAGGGGTCGAGGAAGGTGCTAAGACATCGGTAGACCTCGCAACACTGCCCTCCGACGGTTACAACGGCCGCTTTATTCATCTCGGCAACGAGCTGCCCTGGTAAACGCGAAACGCAAACTGACTCACGCTGCCGGTAGCGGTCGGCAGTGTGAGCTTTTCATTAATTGCTCAGGAGGTAAACGATCATGTCTTATCAAGCGATTGCACAGAAAAGGCTCGATGAACGGGAATTATCGGTACGCTGGCAGTTGGAGGTCTGGAATGACCAGAACTCTCGCCTAAGCGAACTGCTGTATGAATTGACGGATGACGATCTGCAAAAAGAGGTAGCTCCCGGCCGCGGAACTGGTTCCTACATACTGGGGCGTTTAGCGGCCGTGAATGATGGAATGATCCCGCTCCTTGGTTTGGGAAAGAAAACCTTTCCGATACTCGACGAGGTTTTTCCTGCCGCAAAGCCGAACGCGAAGGAAGTCGGTGCAAGTGTCGCCGAGATCCGTCGCGTTTGGGCCGATCTGCTCGGGGTCCTTCGAGAAAACTTTGCACGGTTAACGACCGGTGATTGGTTCCAGAAACACGCGGCCATAACGGACGAGGAATTTGCCGACGAACCACATCAAAATCGACTAAGAGTCCTGATCGACAAGACGAATAACCTGAGCTTTGAGTTGGGCCAGCTTACAAGCTTGAAGAATGCCGTCGGGAACTAGGGACGAGCGACTCAGCGCTTCTTCGTTCTCGGAAAGGCACCTATCGCGAGGTCGGCGATCTTGAGAAGCTCGGCGCGAGTTGAGCCGCTTGTACTCTGGACGGAAATGCCCCACATCAGCGTCGCGGCGAGCTTGGCAAGGGCTTTTGGGTCTGCATCCGGCGGCAGATCGCCTTCGCGGGCGGCCTTCCGAAACCGTTTTGCAATGTCGCGTTCGCCGTCTAGTCTGCGACGAGCAAGTTCCTTCGTCACCGGTTCCGGTTCAACATTTGCCGGCAGGGATGCACAGACGAAAAGACAGCCTCCGGGATTCTTTGGATCGGTGACGAGGTCGATGACGCCGCTGAGAAGCTCCTTGAACGCCTCGAGCGCGGTCGGCTGGGCTAGGGCTCGATTTACGTAGGACGCAGGACTTTTGCGATAGTGGTCGAGAGCACTTAGAAAGAGTGAGGCTTTGTCGCCGAACGCCGCATAGAGGCTTGGGCGGCTGATGCCCATCGCAGCCGTGAGGTCCTCGAGCCTGGAGCCTTCATAGCCCTTTTGCCAGAAGACCCGCATGGCGCGATCGAGAGCGTCGTCTTTGCTGAATTGTCTGGGGCGTCCTCGTTTCAATGGTTTACATCTACCTTATGCACGTATCACATCGATTAATATATCAGTGAGTACAATAATCTTGACTTGATTCGGAAATCACACTATTCTAGCCCGACATCAACTCACTTTAGGCGGATTCGCCCGTCAAAAGCAACAATGGCCGCGGCTTCGGACAAGGAGAACACTATGCCATCGATCACGACCAAAGACGGAACAGAGATCTTTTACAAAGACCAGGGCAACGGGCAGCCGATAGTTTTCAGCCATGGCTGGCCCTTGAGTGCGGACGATTGGGACAGCCAGATATTCTATTTTGCTTCGCGCGGATTTCGCTGTATAGCTCATGACCGACGCGGGCACGGACGATCGAGTCAGACGTGGGAAGGGAACGACATGGATACCTACGCAGACGATCTTGCGGAGCTGACGGCTAAACTCGACCTCAAGGACGCCATCCACGTGGGCCATTCAACGGGCGGCGGCGAAGTGGTCCGTTATATCGGCCGCCACGGCACAAGCCGCGTCGCTAAAGCCGTTATCATTGGAGCCGTGCCGCCGCTGATGCTAAAGACAGAAGCCAATCCGGGCGGCCTTCCGATCGAGGTTTTCGACGGTTTTCGCACGGCTCACGAGGCGGACCGTGCCCAATTGTTCCGGGACATTCCGACCGGCCCGTTCTACGGATTCAACCGTCCAGGTGCCAAAGTGTCGCAGGGCATCATCGACAACTGGTGGCGACAAGGAATGATGTCCGGCGTTAAAGCGACGTACGATTGCATCAAGGCGTTCTCGGAAACCGATTTCACTGAAGACCTCAAAAAGATCGACGTCCCGCTGCTGGTCATGCATGGTGACGACGATCAGATCGTTCCGGTCGCCGATTCGGCTCAGCTGTCGGCGAAACTTGCTCCGAAGGCAACGCTGAAAGTTTATGAAGGCCTTCCGCACGGAATGTGTACGACCCATCATGATCAGGTAAACCCCGACCTGCTGGCGTTTTTCAAGGGGGAGCAGACCGGACAGGCAGCCGCCTGAAATTAACGACCGAAACGTGAAGGAGAGCATCAATGAACGAATCATCATTCGAAGGCGTCGGCGGTTTGAAGATCGCTACCCGCTCGTGGAAGCCGGAAGGAACGTCGCGAGCGGTCGCCATACTTATCCACGGATTTAACGCCCATAGCGGCTATATGGTGTGGCCGGCCGAAAAGTTTGCGGCCGACGGCTTCGCCGCATATGCGCTAGACCTTCGCGGCCGCGGCAACTCGGAGGGCGAACGCTTTTATGTGGAGGAGTTCTCGGACTATCTTGCGGACGTTCACACACTAGTCAGCACCGCAAGATCTGAGAATCCGGGTTTGCCGATATACGTACTCGGACACAGTGCGGGCGGGGTCATTGCAACTTCATACGTTTTCGAACATCAGGACGAGATCGCCGGATTGATCTGCGAGAGCTTTGCGTTTGACGTCGGCTTGCCGCATCTGGTCCAGCTTGCACTGCAGGGCGTAAGCCATCTTGCACCGCATCTTCATGTTTTCTCATTGAACAATGCCGACTTCTCCCGCGACGCTGCTGCGGTGGAAGCGATGAACAACGACCCACTCATCAAGGACGAGTCACAGCCTGCAGAAACGGCATCGGAGATGCTGAAGGCGGCCGCTCGGTTGAAGGACAATATGCCGAATTTCACGGTTCCAGTCTTAATCATTCACGGCACCGAAGACAAAGCGACACGTCCGGCGGGCAGTCAGTATTTCTACGACCATGCGGGCTCGACCGACAAGACGCTCAAACTCTACGAGGGCCATTACCACGATCTGCTGAACGACACCGACAAGGATCTGGTGATGGCGGACATTCTAGGCTGGGTGAACGAGCGTCTTCCCAAGGAAGCGTCGGCGACAGGTGCTTAGCTTAGGAGTATCGGGCCGCGGTATCGGCTCAAAAAACGTAACAACAGGAGCGAGTTATTCGTTCCTGTTTTTCTTTATCCGCATTTGAACGCTAGGTGTGTAAAATGTCAGAAATGCTTGATCTGAATCTGCCGAATCTTCTTGCCGCGGGAGCGATACCGCAATACATTACCGAGGTCGTGGCCGTCATTGTTGCCGGTGCGGTGATCGCGTACATTTGCTTTCGTTTGAAGCTCGTACCGATCGTCGGCTTTCTGATCGCCGGTGTATTGATCGGGCCCAATGCCATTGGGCTTGTCAAAGATCAGGCGATCGTAGATGCGACGGCAGAGATCGGTGTGATCCTGCTGCTTTTTACGATCGGCATCGAATTCAGCCTCGAAAAGCTTGCGAGCATCCAGAAACTCATTTTCGGCGGCGGCATAATGCAGGTCGGGCTTTCGATAGCGGCAACCGTTGCCGTCCTGGCGGCATTCGGTATCAACTGGAAGATCGGCGTCTTTACCGGGATGCTTGTAGCTCTCAGTTCGACGGCTATCGTGCTTAAACTGCTGGCAGACAATGGCGAGACGAATTCGGAGCACGGGCAGGTCGGGCTGGGCTTACTCATATTCCAGGATCTGGCGATCGTCGTCATGGTGCTGCTTGTTCCCAGCCTCGGTTCCAGCGGCGGCGGCGGAGCATTTGCGATCGGATGGGCGTTAACGAAGGCGGTCCTGATCATTGTTGCAGTGCTCCTGATCGCCCGCCGGGTGATGCCGAAGATCCTCGAGTCGGTGGCGAAGACGTGTTCGCCGGAACTGTTTCTTTTAACCGTCATCGCCATCTGTTTTGGTACCGCATATCTAACGAGTCTTGCCGGTGTGAGCCTTTCGCTCGGAGCTTTCCTCGCCGGACTGATGGTGAGCGAGAGCCGTTTTTCGCAGCACGCGTTGAGCGAAACCCTGCCGCTGCAAATATTGTTTTCGGCTACCTTCTTTGTATCGGTCGGGATGCTGCTGGACCTGACCTTTCTTGCTCACAACCTCCCTATAGTTATCGCTGCGATCGCGGCTGTGCTGGTGATCAAGGTCGCGACTACATGGATCAGCGTCCGTGTTTTGGGTTACGCGACGCCGGTTGCGGCTGCGTCGGCGCTGATGCTTGCTCAGATCGGCGAATTCTCGTTCGTGCTCGAACGTGCGGGACGGGAAGTCGGGCTTTTTCCCGCAGGTGTAAGCACGGCTGGTTCGCAGACATTTATTGCCGCGACGGTCGTACTTATGGTTTTGACTCCGCTTCTGATGCGCGTCGGAAGGGGTTTGTCTTCAAAGATCGTCCGCAAACGCGAGCTTGCGGGAATTCCCACATCGGACGAACCCGAATCGCTTGGCGAAGGGCTCGCCCTCGAAGATCACGTCATCGTCGCCGGTTACGGCCAGGCCGCTCGCGGTTTGGTCCGGGTGCTTTCCGGTTCGGGCATTCCGTTCGTCATCACGACGCTTAGCCCGGAAGGCGCGAACGAGGCCGAGTCCGAAGGTTTGCCGGTAGTTCGCGGCGATGCGACCAAACCTTTTCTGCTTCATCACGTCGGCATCGACAACGCCAAGATGATGGTGATCGCCGATGACAGCCCGTCAATGGCCCGCCGGATCACGTCGGTCGCACGCAACCTGAATCCTACAATGCGGATCGTCGTCCGCACGCGATATACCGACGAGGTCGACAGCCTTGCCGCTGCCGGAGCCGATTCTGTGATCGCGGAAGAGCTTGAGTCGATAGTGCAGCTTTTCGGCGAGGTGCTCCGCGATTACCGCATCCCTGCGGAGGAGATCGAGAACTATGAGCAGCTCGCACGGCATAACGGATACTCGGCTCTATTTGACGACGATGTCGATACATCCGTCTTTCGCTGCGAGACCGGACAGGATTGCTTCGATTCGCGGACCGTCAAGGTTCGCGAAGGTGCGGCGGTCGCAGGCAGGACGATCGCGTCGCTGAAGCTGATGGAGGACTTCGGGCTTTCGCTCAAGTCTCTTCGCCGTGATGGTGAGGAGTTCGAACAGCCGGCTGGCGACATTGTCCTTCAGGCAGGAGACGAACTGATCCTTTCGGGGCCGACGCAGTCGTTTGCGAGCAATGCGGCATTGTTCCGGGCTGCTCCAGGCTCGGCCGATGCCGTTTCGGTTCGTTCTCAGTCGCCCGTATCGCAGGAAGAGAACGCGATGGCGTTTTCCGCTGAGACTGGGATCAGCCTTGAGACCGAGATAACTTATGTGCCGACGGTCGATGCGTCCGTCTGCGGACATCTCGACCGTATCAAGCCCGTGTTTCCCAGTGCGTCCGGCTGCGAGGAATGTCTTCGCTCGGGCGACGAATGGAACCACCTTCGTTTGTGTCTAACGTGCGGGCACGTTGGATGCTGCGACACTTCAAAGAACAAACATGCGACAGCCCATTTTCACGACACCGATCATCCCGTGATGAAGTCGATCGAGTTGTTCGACGACTGGGCCTGGTGCTTTGTAGATGAGGAGTACATCTGATCGGTTTTTGCCACAGAGGGCACAGAGAGCACAGAGGAAAAAGATTCCGGCTGAGACTTTATTCCCATGTGTTTCCAAGAACTCGTTCTGTTCTCCCTGACCTCTGTGGCAAAATTCCTATTCTCCCTTTACAGCCGTTGCGATCGTTTCTCTCAGTTTTTGGGCTGACGTTGTTACCGGTTCGAGTTCGGCGTTTTCTACGTTTCCTCTTACTTTTTTACCGAAGACGGCGTTCCACGGCGCTATCGCGAGGGTCACGTTGCCGCTGGCTTTGGCCTGGCAGGCGAGGCGGAGGAAGGGC
>JANNNS010000131.1:0-45670 GCA_031398645.1 Acidobacteriota bacterium | reverse complement strand
CCCGGCCCCTCGCCGTCCCGCATTGTTCGCATCACCGCGAGACTTTCCCGCGTGATCAATTTGCCGTCAAAAAGAGCCTGTATAAATTTGACGAGGTCGTAGGGAGTCGAAACTATCGCCCCAGCGCTGAACAGATTACTCGGATGTGTTTCGTCCACCGGCCTCCATCCTTCACCGAAGTTCGAGTAAGTAAGTGCCTCATTCCTACTCGTGTCAATGCTGCCGGCAGCGACGTAAGTGTCCTTCAGCCCGATCTTTTCCAGAATGCGCGCAGAAAGAACTTGCTCATAGGTCTTACCTGTGACCTTCTCAACGATCAGGCCCAAAAGGTTATAGCCCGAATTGCTATAGCGGTACTGCGTATCCGGCTCGAAATCTGGCGTACCCTTGGCAATGAGCGAAAGCATTTCGTCCTTGGTAACAGCCTCCGTCCTGGGCTTTGACCGCAATTTCGGATCGGCTATCGAATCGTGAATGCCGCTGCGGTGAGATAGGATCTGCCCGATCGTGATCTTTTGCGAATTTGCGATCTGCGGAAAGAACTTGTCGAGCGTATCAGTGAGTTTTAGTTTCTTTTCCTCAACGAGCTTAAGGACCAATGCGGCCGTGAACATCTTCGTGATCGATCCGATCCGAAATCTGCTCGCTGCGGTGATCGGTTTCTTCTCTGATCCGTTCACCCGTCCGTAACCGATCGTCCGTGAATACACGCTCTTTCCGTCCGTCGCAAGAACAAGGCTGCCCATCGCCTTGTTCTTCTCCGCAAGCCGGTCGAAGAACTGGTCGAGTTTCGTCTTGTCCGGCGTCTGGGCCGCGGCTAACGACACGGACGCTATTGCCACCAAATACAGTCCGATGATCTTTCGTTTCATAACATCCGTCCGTGCCGACCCTGCGGCTTAGCCGCCATATCGCTTTGCGATGATCGCTCCAAAGACAATGTGCAGCAGGCCGAAGCTTCCCGCCATCAGGTAATTTCCATAGGCTGCCGGAAGCATGAACGCAGTCGCACCGGCGGCCATGAACAGCCAGCCCATCACCGGTACCAGCTTTACCGAGAAAGCCCCGCCAGTAACGATCGCCGTTCCGTAGAGCAGCATCCATACGGGAGCCATTGTTTCGTAGTTGTTGTAACGCCACAGCCCAAGCGTGATAACGATGCCCGCGATCAGCGGCGGAGCAAAGCTGAGTGCAAATTTCCTTGCCGGTGCGGACACCAGCGATTCGCCGGCGATCTTCGACTTTTGCCACATCGCCAGCAGGCCGATCGCAACCGCAAGGAACGCCTCGGTGAGCCACACGATCAGCCAGTCACGCAAGTAAACCTGCTGCGACGCTATGTAAGCCGCCGCGATCGCGGTCACACCCATCAGTATCCCGCCATAACCCGGCACGGCCGTGAAATGCGTCGAGCGCTCCATCGTCTCGCGAATGAACCGGAGATTATCGATCGCCCGGTCGCTCAAATTCACCGGCTCATTCTGTTCGGCAGTCTCTTTATGGATGGGTTGGATGGATGCCATATGCGAACCAGAATATGTGAAGTTGTTCTGCGTGTCAAGTACTTTATGCTATAAAGTAAAAACAAGTAAGTCGACCCGAATATCGGTATCCATCCCTGTGCGGACTACTTACCCGCTTTGGCGTCGAGGTATTTCTTTGACTTGACCGGATCGTTCATTATGTCGCCGAAATTTTCCAGTGGCGGGGCTGATGGGTTGGCGACCTGAAAGGTCAGGCGCTTTCGCTGCATCTGAAAGATCTTGCCATTCCATTTGTAAAAAGTGCGTGTGAAATAGGTCGGGCAGCAGAGCTGTTCTTCGTCGCCGGTTATCTTTCCGGTTTCGGTCTGGCCAAGCAGAAAGCGGTCCTGGCCGTACAGTTCAACGATCATCTCGCCGTTCTCGGCCCTAATATCTTTCAGGCCGCCGTCGGCACGGTCCCCGGTGCGAAAATTCCACTGCAGCTCAGGCTTGCCGTCCTTCCAGCCAAAGACGTAAACAAGCTGCGGGATCGCATTACCGCCCGTCTCTATCTTCAGGACAACAGCCGCTTCGTCTTCGCCGTCACTGTCGACGTCGAGAAATTTGGTCGTGACATACGACATTCCGATCCGCCGTTCAGCACGTGCCGCGGCCTTCTCTTCGGGGGACATATCTTCGCTTATGTCACGCAGTTTCGGCCGGAGCTTGCCGTTCTCGATAACGATCTCATCGCCGTCGGGGTGATGCCAGCCGCGTGGAAGCGGGTAAGTAAAATTGCGAAAATCGAATGTCCCGAGCGGCGAAGACGTGGTCTTTCCACGGTCGTCCATTATCTCTTTTTGCAGATCAGGGATCGCCGGCGAAGGTTCGGCAGCTGGCTGAAATGCCTTCGCCTGCTCCTCCGGGCTTGCAGAAGGTTCAGTCAGGGCAGACGACGCGTTGGTTGAATCTGTACTACCGCCGCAAGATGCGGTAAACAAAAGAACTGCTATAGCGAAAAAGGCGGCTATATCTTTTGAGTTTGTTTTCATGATCTGCAAATAGATACGGTCTTCATCAAACGCCGACGCTTTCGCCGACCGCGGCGGCGGCCGCTTTGTAGCGCCCGGCCTTCTCAGGTTGGCCGAGGCCGTCGAACTTTTCGCCTGCCGCGAGGAAGAATCTCTTCAAGGCCTTACGGACGTAGTTGCGATTTTCGATCAGCGGAAACAACGGCCGGCCGCTTGACTGATACAGGTCGGTTAACTCCATCTCGTCTACTTCCTTTACCACGATCGCGGCCCGTTCAGGGTTGGGTGCAGCCGAGATAACTTCGGTAAGGACGCCGATGATCGCTCGGACGATAACGTGGTCGTTTCGACCGAATTGATAGATCTGGTCGAAGGCATCGTCGATGTATTGTTCGAATGACGGTTCCTTCAACAAAATTCCTTTCTTTTCCAATTTGAGGGATTTCAAAGAACGCGATTCGCGTCCGATCAACTCTTTGATTATCACGCCGAGATAATGAATGCAATTTACGCACGTCGTGGGATCGTTCACGGCGGGCGAAATAGCCTTGACCCCAATATCGACCAACTGTCGTATTCCGTACTCGATGTCCTGGTCGATGCTGCGAAACTTATGAAGCACGAAGCATTCACGAATCTCATTTCTTGTTAAGTCGCTCAGCTCGATCTCCGGCTCGATCACGGCCAGAGGCGAGCCGACCTCAACAAAGCTTCCGAAATAATTGACCGATCTGAGTACAGCTTCCGGTTCATCGGCTCTCACTCCGGAGAACACCATCGAAAGGCGTTCTGTGTCGATATGTTCAAGAAATCCGGTTTTGGCTGAGCATACGGCCGAAGCATAGATCGAGTGAGTGCGGGGGAGTTTATCCAGGTCGCGGTCGATCTCGTCGAGTGTTCTGTCAGCGATGTTCTTTGTAATGCTCGCAGCGTTAAGGTTGTCGGCGAGATAACTCAAGAACGATGGGAACAAAACAAATATCGCGTACGCGGCCAGCATGACAGCCAGCAGGTGAAGTTCGACATACGGAAAGAACTGGATGACGAACAGAAAAGCAAATATCGAGATGAAGGACCAAAGAAAGATCGATCGAAAACGGTCACCGTGCCAAAAATGCCTGACTACCCGCGGTGAAAACTGGACCGAAACGAGCGACAATGCGACGAAAACAAACGAAAATGTGGTGACCAAAACGGTGATCCCTACGCCGATTAGAGAGGTTCCCAGCGAGGGCAGCGTTTGCGACAAAGCCTTCCACGTAGCGTCGCTCAGAGCCAACATCAGGAACACGTGGAGGGTTATGACGCCTGCAAAAATGCCCAAAAGCAAGACAGCCCGATCGAGATCGGTCTTCACGGGCTGCCGTTGTGGTTTTCGATAAGCGTTTGCAGGCATCGAACTCCGCCGATTGGTGCTAGGCCCTCGTAAGGCTGCGATATTTTATCCGGTGCGGCTGATCGGCGTCGTGGCCGAGTCGGCGTTTGCGGTCGGCTTCGTATTCGCTGTAGTTGCCGTCGAAATATTCAACATGGCTGTCGCCTTCGAAAGCAAGAATGTGCGTCGCGATGCGGTCGAGGAACCAGCGGTCATGTGAGATCACGACGGCACATCCGCCAAAGTTTTCAAGCGATTCTTCCAACGCACGCATCGTATTGACGTCGATATCATTGGTCGGCTCATCGAGCAGGATGACATTCGCACCGGACTTCAGCATCTTGGCGAGATGAACGCGATTGCGTTCTCCGCCCGATAACTGTCCGACAAATTTCTGCTGATCGGGGCCTGAGAAATTGAACTTCGACACATAGGTGCGAGCATTCATTTCCCGTTTCCCGAGCATCACAAAATCCAGTCCGTCCGCGATCTCTTCGAACACGGTCTTTTCGGCGTTCAGGCTATCCCGGGACTGATCGACATAACCGAGCTTGACCGTTTCGCCGACCTTGAAAGAACCGGAATCCGGCTGCTCTTGTTCGGTGATCAGCCGAAAAAGCGTAGTTTTACCGGCACCATTCGGGCCAATAACGCCAACAATGCCGCCTTTTGGCAATGAGAATTCAAGGTTCTCAAAAAGGACGGTGTCGCCATAAGCCTTAGAAACACCGTGGGCTTCGATAACGATGTCACCAAGACGCGGGCCGGGCGGAATGTAGATCTCGAGCGTGTCGGCACGTGCCTCGGATTTCGAGGCGACGAGTTCTTCGTAGTCATTGATACGCGCCTTCGATTTCGCATGACGTCCCTTCGGTGCCATCCGGATCCATTCAAGCTCGCGTTCGAGCGTTTTCTGAAGCTTGTCCTCGGAACGGGCCTCTTGTGCCAGCCGAGCGCTTTTTTGTTCAAGCCACGAAGAGTAATTCCCTTCGTAAGGTATCCCGCGGCCGTAATCGAGTTCGAGGATCCACCCGGCAATATTGTCCAGGAAGTAACGGTCATGCGTTACCGCGATGATCGTGCCTTCGTATTTCTGAAGATGCAGCTCAAGCCACCCGATACTCTCCGCATCAAGGTGGTTGGTGGGTTCATCGAGCAGCAGAATGTCCGGCTTTTGCAGGAGCAAACGGCACAAAGCCACGCGGCGTTTTTCACCGCCCGAAAGGCTTTTGACAATGGTATCTGGCGGCGGACAGCGGAGTGCGTCCATCGCCATCTCAAGCCTTGAGTCGAGGTCCCACGCGTCTGCATGATCCAGCTTTTCCTGTACCTCGCCCTGGCGCTCGATGAGTTTCGCCATCTCATCGTCGTCCATCGGCTCGGCAAACTTGGCGTTGATCTCCTCGTATTCCTTAAGAAGATCGACCGTCGATTGGACGGCCTCTTCAACGATCTGCTGAACGGTCTTCGTCTCATCCAGCTTCGGTTCCTGCTCCAGAAAGCCGACCGAATAGCCCTTCGAAAAAACGACCTCGCCGTTATATTCCGTATCAGTCCCCGCGATTATCCGAAGCAGGCTCGACTTACCAGCGCCGTTCAAACCAAGCACGCCGATCTTGGCACCATAATAAAAGGAAAGATAAATGTCCTTTAGGACCGGCTTCTTATCGTAAAACTTCGATAATTTGACCATCGAAAAGATGATCTTGTTGGGTTCTGTATTATTGCTCATTGATCAAATTAAAAAATAGTATGCTTTCCGAGCATAGCCACGCCCTTTAGGGCGTGGTCAGGTCTATCAAAAATATCTTGGGCGTTTTAACGCCCTTACCAAAACTCTCGCCATCGGGAAAAGAACCAGTTTATTTACCAAAACGGCTCAAACGCAAGCGGCATAGGCACGAAACAACCTACCGAGCACTCCCGGACGCCCCTAACATCCTGCTCTTATTCCATTCTTATCATTCCTGGCCTCCATACCATTCCTATCATTCCTATCATTCCTACCTTCCATATCATTCCTATCCTTCCTACCTTCCATATCTTTCGTATCATTCCTATCGTTCGTATCGTTCCTAGCTTCAAAACCACCGTTCCGACTTTTCCACGCTTAATTTAGTGTCGAAAAGTTATGAAACGCTCGATAACAAAACGGTGGTTCGCTCTCTTCCTTTTGGTCGGGCTTCTATTTCTTCCGATTCAGATCAACCCGCAGCCCGAGCCGAACGAACGCCGGTGCAGCAACGGTGCGGTTAGGTGTCAGGCCGATGTCATATCGCGAATTGAACACATTCTGCACGGCAGCGAACATACTGACACTTTTCTTTATTTCAAACGCGGCGGTTACGTCCATCGTGAAATACGGTCGGAGCCGGAGCGAGTTGATGTCGTCCTCGAACTGTCCTCCGGAACCGCGTCCCGCAATGCCGAACGAAAATCTGCTCTCGGGCCGATAGTTAAGCTGGAACGTCGCCTGTTGGCGGGCAACCTGCGGGAGGCGTTTTCCGACAAGATCCAAGTTCGCCGGAAACTGGGTCACACTCGCATCGGCAAACAGATAGCTGGCGGAAAACCTCAGGTCGCGGTGGATCGCATATTCGACATCGACCTCAGCCCCGATCGTGCGCGTCTCACCTACATTTTGCCGCTGACGCGTGATCACGGCGGGCGTAGAAGAAAGTGTGACGCTCACGACCGGATCGGAAACCCGCGTCACAAAAACATTGCCGCGAAGGTTCAGCCGTCTATCCAAGATTCCGATCGCCGCACCGCCTTCCAAGGTATCGGCGTACTCAGCCTTCAGGTTCTCATTGGACTGCGTCACAATATTTCCGACGCGAAATCCGCGATAAAGCTCGTTCAACGTGGGAGCCCGGAACGAGCGCGCATAAGAACCATAGGCCGAGACATTTGGCGTAAATTGATAGATCGCCGCGACGCGCGGGCTGACGGCCGTCTCGTCGCGATCGGGAAAAAGGGTCACACTCGCAGCGTTGGTCTGAAGCGGGCGGGCAGTGGAAAGTGCGTCGGCGTTCTTCCAGTTATCAATTCTGAGACCCAGGTTCAGATTCAGCTTGTCAGTCGCCTGCCAATTGTCCTGAACCAGAAACGCGATCGTTCGCTGCCGCCCGCCGGAACCCAAAAGCGATGTCGGCCGCCCGAGCGTATAGCCAACCTCGTCGCTCGAACCGCGAACCTCGCGCGTCTCAAACGAAGCCGCGAGTGTATGTTCCCTCAACGCCCGCGTCCAGAATACGCTTACGCCCACTGCCTGCGATGGAACACGCTGCAGCCTGGAAAGGGTCTCACTATTCCGATCAGCCGAGACTGCGGAAAAAGATTGATCGTAAACCTGCGATTCGACAAAAACCCGGAGTCTCACTTCTCCCAGATATTCCTGATCAATATCGACCCCGCCCGTGCCCTGCCGAAAATACGTTTTGTTATAAGTGAGACTCGTGCCGTTGTCCCGCCGTTCTTCAAAGACGTTTCCGCGAACAAACACGCGACCACCCAGACGGGAGTCAGTACCACCTGCGGTAGCGGGTGGGGCATTCCCATCCTTGCCGAATCGTCGTTCTACCGAGAAGATCCCATTGTTATGTCGGCTATTCGCTCGCGTGTCGGCAATCCCGCGTTCATTCTCGGCAATCGGAATATATCCGCCCGTTTGAAACGTCTCACCCGCCAGATCGAAGCTCCATTTGCTTCGCGAAAGCCCGGCGAAAAAGCTTCCGTCATAAGTATTCTGCGACCCGGCAGACGAGCGAAAACTGAGACGCGATTCTCCGTCCGCCACGTTTACCGGCGTCAAATTCACCGCACCGCTCAGGCCGCCGCTGCCGTAAAGCGAACTCGCCCCGCCGCGGAGCACTTCGGCCTGCTCGACCGCGATCATTGGGACCCTCGACCAGTAGGTCCATCCGCCGAAAGCATCGTTCAGCGAAAGCCCATCGAACAACACCGCCGCCCGCGAAGCACCGCTGCCCGACACGCCCCGAAGATTTGCTCCCTGCGCGGTCGGGTTGGTAGTCTTGCTCGAACTTCGCCGAAACAAAGTGAAGCCCGCGATCTGCCGCAGGCTGTCGTCAATGGACTGAGACGCCGACGCGTCGAGCTGTTCGCGCGAAAGAACGACCACACTCGCCGGCGTCTCACTAAGGCGCGTCTCAGTCCGCGTTATAGAAACCGTCACATCGGCCCCGACCGCCGACGGTCTCAAAACGATCGTAAAATCCCGGACACCGTCGTTCTTGAGATCGCGTTCAAAAGGAGCGAACCCTTGCGCGGTAACGGTTAGGCGGCCTCGCATTCCGGTCATCCCCGTAAGCGAAAAGCGGCCTTCGCCATCCGTCTCAGTTTTTGATCTTTGAAAATTTCCTTCGAAAAGAACTACCGAAGCCGCCTCGATCGGGGCTCCATTGCCATCGACCACAAAACCGGTCAGCGACTGTGCAGAAGCTGCACTTGGAATGATGAGAATGGCAGCCAGGATCAGAAATCGCACATTGACCTTTTAGCCCAGGGGACGCAAATAGCAGGTTCCCGACACTGCGCAACGTGCCTTGGATCGCCTGTCGCACAAGTTAATTCAACTCATTAGTCGGGTGCGTTATCGGGATCAACGAGTATGCCTAGGATATCCATCTTACCATGCAAAACGCGCCATACATCGATGCTGTAGTCGGTTTCGACATAGAAGACAATGTACGGAAATTTCTTCATCGACCGGAATCGCACACCCGAGAGATCAGACTCAAACCCATACCGCGGCGATCCGAGTCCGGGAGACCGAGAAATGAGATGCGTCACCCGTTCGAATTCTATGAGAAACGCTTCCGCAACTTCCGGGCCAGCTTCAACGATGTAATGGTCGCAAGCCCCGTCGAGGTCGTCCTCGGCAGCGACTCGCGGTATGACCGGTTTGGATCTCATCTCTGGGTGCGAACACGTTTTCGAAGTTTTTCGAAATGTTCCGTATCCCAAACCGTGTCACTCACCGGCGAGGCCGCACCCTCAAGGAGCAATTCTCGCAGACGCACACGATCCTTTTCCTTTCGCAGCAACTCTCGCACGTACTCACTGCTGCTGCCGTAGTCGCCTTCAGAAACCTGCGAATCAACGAATGATTTTAAGGTCTCAGGTAACGAAATGTTCATCGTACTCATACCATCGAAAATAGCATTTATGGCAAACTTTGCCAACACTGGTTGGGCTCTTATTCGGTAGGCTGTAGCATAGCCATGCCGTTCACGGCGTGGTCAGTTCTAACGACGAGTTCTGAGGCCGTTTCAACGGCCTTACCCCTGCGTACCATGGTAAGGGCGTGAACGCCCTGAATACTATAAGGGCGATCTATTCCACGCCGTAAACGGCATGGCTATGCGAAGCCGGTGGCAAAAGCGATCTAGTCCCGGACCTCACCTGATGCAAATTTGCCTTGATGTTGATTTTCTGATGCGATCGAGCCGAACCTCAAACCCAATTCCCGGCCCTGCCGATGCAGTGATCGTGCCGTCGGGCGAAACCTCGACCGCTGGTTCGATGATGTCTTCGTGCCAGTATCTCTTGGAGGCAGAAACGTCGCCGGGCATTGTGTAGCCCGCAAGGGTCGAGATGGCGATGTTGTGGGCACGGCCGATGCCGCTTTCGAGCATGCCGCCGCACCAAACGGGAATACCGGCATTACGGCAGAGTTCCTCGATCATTTTCGACTGCGAGTGTCCGCCGACACGGCCGTTTTTCAGGTTGATGATCTTGCCGGACTTGAGTTCGATTGCCTTGCGGGCATCTTCGGGCGATTTGATCGGTTCGTCTAGGCAGATCGGCGTTTTTATTTGAGCCTGCAGTTTCGCGTGGTCGATGATGTCGTCGTGCGGCAGCGGCTGTTCGAGCATCATCAGCCCGAATTCGTCAAGGCTTTTCAGCTTGTCGATATCGGCCAGCGTATAAGCGGAATTGGCATCGCCCATCAAAAGAATGTCGCCGAACTCTTTTCTGACCGCCTTGATAACGTCGTAATCCCAGGTTGGAGAGATCTTTATCTTTATTCGCTTGTATCCGGCTTCAACCTCGACGCGTATCTTCTCGATAAGCTGCTCGATGGTGTCCTGGATCCCGATCGAAACGCCGCATTCAATGGTTTGGTTGACGCCGCCCAGATGACGCCACAGCGGAACGCCGAGCTTTTTTGCTTCGAGATCCCAGCACGCCGTTTCAATGCCGGCCTTTGCCATTCGGTGGCCGCGCACCCATTTCATCAGGCCCCAAACACCGGCTGCGGAAGCGTATTCCTTGCCGACGACCATCGGTGCAAGTATCTTCTCCGCTGTTACCCATGCGGAGTCGGTCCACTCGTCGGAATAACCCGGCGTTTCACCGCAGGTTATTTCGCCCCAGCCTTCGGCACCATCAGCGTCCTCGACGCGGACAAGAATTATGCGGCGTTCGTAGGTGCGGCCAAAACTGGTCTCGAAAAAATGAACGAGAGGAAGGTTGATCTCGATGAGTTCAATGGACTTAATAATGGGCATAACGGCAAAACAATAAGGGTAGTTATTGTGGCCGTTTTTTGCAATGCAGCGGGTCCGAGGACCGCTCCTAATCAGTGATCTCGAACTGAATGTATTGCGTGGATATTTGCTGTTTAGGTTTTGCCAGGTTGTCGATGACAATGACCTGGAGGATGTATTCACCGGGCGGCGTACCTTTGCCAAAAGAAACGACGCCAACCGATTTCAGCCTTGCCATATCGGTCTGGCCGGTGAGTTCGAGTGGAAGCGGCTTTCCGTCAAGTACAAGCTTGCCGTCAAGAATGACCCGGATTCGCGTCGTGATATTGGGCTTTTTCGAAGCGTCAAGCTTGGCGTTATAGATCTCAAACCCGTAACGCAGCACGGAATCCTGTTTGAATCGTCGCAGCGATGAGTCACCGAGCGAGTTCGAGGGTAGATCGTCCGAATCGGAGGACACGGCTTTCTGCCACACTTCGGTCGAAAAGCTGTCCAGCACGATCCCGGAAAGCTGGTGATTCCGCTTTTTAAGGTTCGGTATCTCGATAAATTGGCTCGCGGAACCGACCTTGTTTGCCTGAGCATCGCGGACCGCCATCCGGTATTGATATGCCCCGGGCTTTTCAACCGGAAGCGTAAGATGATAGACCAGTCCCTCGGCCAGCATCCGTTCGTAATTCGCCTCGTTAACGGTGATGGTGTAAGAACGTCCGACCTGCTCGACCGGCATTCCGTTATCACCAAAGCTGGCCGAAAGCACCTCGAACGTCGCCTGCTTTTCTCCCTTCGGAGCGGGCGTGAATTTAAGGTCTTTGACGTCGATGTGCAGCAAAGCCTTGATGTAATTCCCTCTGCGTGCGTCATTTGCGTAGAGCAAATTGAGCCGCAATGCAATGTCGTTAACGACAAACGGCGAGGCAAGCGCGGTCGTCAGGTGATTCTGCGGTGCCTTGCCCGCCTCGAGCGGCCGGCTGATCTTCTCCTCGGAAACATTAAAGAAACCGCTTCGGTAACGCACCTTGGTCCCGTCTCGTCGAACCCGAACATCCAGCTTGTTGAATTTGCGTTTCGCCGCGTCAAATGTGTCGGTGTCCGGTTCGTAACTGATGAGATAATAGCTCTGATCTTCAAGCACTTTGCGGACGCCTCCGGCAAGATCGTTGTTGTTGATCACCGCAAATCCGCCGGTTTCCTCAGCAAGGAACTGAAGGCCCGCTTGAGTTTCGAGAAGCTCATCACGACGTGAGGACAAGGCTTCTGAGTAAGCGGTAGGGGACGTGATGTTAGTTATTTTGTCCTGTGCCGTAATGCTTGTCGTCTGCAGCCCACGAGCATCGATCGTGTAAAAGACGACCGACGACCGGTTCGCAAGGTCGATCAACTGGCGCAGAAATTCCATTACGCGGCCGCCGCCCGTTCCGCCCATCTCATCGCGGTCCATCAGCCGAAAGCCGTCCGAAAACAAAACGACGGACTTTCTGCCCGGAAGTTCCGCCATTCCGCCTACGACAAATCGCAGAGCGCCCAACGTTCCCGTCGCAAAAATGCTGCTTCGAAAATCGTTCTGTGCGTTGATCGAATCTTTCTCCTGCTTGATATCTTCCTCGGAGACCGTCGTGTCGCCCATCGCCGCCGCCAGTTCGCTCATCGTGGGCTCGATCGGTGCAAAAGCCCCAATATTGCCGACTCCTCGCGGGTTCCATTTAACGCGTTCGACCGCTGCGTAGAGTTGACGTTTGTCCGAGGTAAATTGCTGCAATGCTCCGATCCCTGCACCGACTCGGATTATTGCGACCAAGTCGCCTTCCTGCACCTGTTCGTCGACAAACTTTCTGAGCGCACGCCGTGTTTGGTATGCACTCTCAAAGGAAAGAGACAGATCGTCTACGACCAGCGCTATCGTCCTGCGCACTTGCTCAGGCTTGAGCTCGGCTGGCGGGATCGGAATACCCAGCTTGTCTGCACTCGGCTTCGCAGTGACTTCGTTGACCTTTCGTTCCGACGACACAAACCGAAAACCGCTTATTGTCTGCTTCTCTCCATTCTCAAAGATCTCGAAATCTTCGGGTTTGAGATCGCGAACCGGATTGCCTTTTCTGTCGGTAACCGACACGTCCAATTGAATTAAGGCAGTGGATATTTTGACAACGTCGTTATCACTCCGCGGAGGAGCCGGTGTCGGAGTTTGTGCCGCTGCCGAAGCAGTGAAAGCAAGCAACGTCGCGGATGCAAGGATGAGTTTTTTCATTGTGGAATACGGGCCGGAGCAGATCGGTCGGGAAAACTCCGGCCCGTAATAAGTCTACTACTTCTTTACTCTATTACCTCGAACTGCACATACTGAGTAGCGATACGCTTCTTATCCTTCGCGAGGCCGTCCGTTACTACTATCTGCAATACGTAATCGCCCGGCAGAAGGTTTTCGCCAAGCTGAACGGCGTCGGTGTAAACCGGTTCAGTAGCGGATTGGCCATCAAGGTTCAGCGGTTGCTCCTTGTTCTCGAAAACCAATTCGCGATCATGGAAAACCCGTGCCTGCATATAGATCTTCGCCTGCGAAAGCGACGGAAGTTTTGCGTTATAGATCTCGGTTCCGAACCTAAGAACGGTGCCGCGTTTGAACCGACGCAGCGATGTGTCCTGGAGCGGATCGGGCCTCTCATCCTGTACCTGTGCACTCGCATTTACCTGCGACGGGCCGCCCGCGAGCCGTTGCCAAGCATTCATCGAAAGGCTTTCGAGCAGAATTCCCGACAGCAGCACGCCGTTCTTTTTCAGATTCGGAACCTCGATAAACTGGTTAGCCGAGCCCACTTCCTTGCTGGACTTGTCCATCAAGGCAACCCGCATTTGGTATGCCCCGGGCTTCTTGACCGGAAAGATAAAGCTGTATGAGATGCCCTTGTCCTTCAGCCTTTCATATACTTCGGGACGAAGCTTTATCGTACCGACAAGGTTCTCCTTATCGACCGGAGCGCCGTTGTCGCCATAGCTGATGGCGAGAATATCGAAATTGGACTGCAACTCACCGTTAGGCATCTTATTGAACTGCAGATCAGCCGCATTGATGTGGATAAATGAGTGTACGTAATATCCACGCTTCGCGCTGTGCCCGAACAACGTGTTCAGACGAAGGTTGATCTCGTTCATTGCGAAAGGTGAGGTCAGCGCCCGCATGATCTTGGTCGGGGCATTCATGTCTATTTTCACCTTCTCCTCGGCCTCATCCTGAACGAAGAAGCCGCTTCGGTGACGAACGTTTGTGTCGTCACGCGATACCTTCACCTCTAGCTTATTGAACTTGCGTTTCTCGGCGTCGAAACTCTCCTGATCCGGCTCGTAGGCGACGAGATAATAGCTTTGATCGTCAAGTGCCTTTTGAACTCCATCGCTCATCCGGTTCTGATTTACATACGCAAAACCGCCCGTCTCTTTGGCAAGATAGACCAATCCCTGCTGAGTACCGAACAGCTCGTTGCTTCTTTCGGATTCGATCTGCTGCATTGAGTTGAGGGCTGCCGAATCAAGCAAGGTCGGATCGGCAACCTTGTCGGCGGCCGTCAAGCTGGTCGTCTGAAGCCCACGGGCGTCGATGGTATAGAAGATCACCGATTTGCGGTTGGCAAGGGCGATCAGCTCCTTCAAAAAGTCCAAGGTACGCGCCGCAAATTGACCACCTTCGCGGTTTGTTTGGACCGTTCGCTCTTCGCCTAGGCCCATCAGACGGGCGGCCACTATATCATTCTTAATGCCCGGAAAGATCTGAAACCCATCCGAGAAAAGGATCACCGATTTTCGCCCCGGCAGTTCACCCATGTTAGCAACGATGTACTTGAGAGCTCCCAGCGTCCCGGTCGTGAAAAGGCTTTCACGAAAACTATTCGCCGAGCCATTAAAATCACGCTCTGCTTGTATGTCTTCGTTTGTGGTAAATTGCTCACCCTGAGCGCGTCGCTGCTGAGCCATAGACGGCTCGACCGGATCAAAGGAGCCAAAGCGTCCACGGCCTGCCGAATTCCATTTGACCCGCTCGATCGCCGCGTAGAGCTGCTGTTTGTTTGACGTGAACTGCTGAAGCGCGCCGATGCCCGCACCGGTGCGGATGATCCCGACGAGATCTCCGTCCAGCATCTGCTCATCGACAAATTTCTTCAGGGCACGGCGCGTGTATGCGGCACTTTCGAACGAAAGCGTGAGGTCATCGACCACAAGTGCAACGGTCCGCTTAACTTGGTCCGGCCTCAGCACAAGCGGCGGTTCGGGTATCGCCGGCTTCGATTTGTCGATCTTGTCGGGCTTTAGGGTCTTCCGAACATTGGTAACGAATGAGAATCCGGTGATCTTCTGCTTTTCGCCGTTTTCATAGATCTCGATCTCGTCGGGTTTGAGGTCAGTTACGGTGCGTCCCTTCTTATCTGTTACCGAAACGTCGATCTGGATAAGCGAAGTTGAGATCTTCACTACTCCGCCATCGCTCGGGGTTGGCGTCGTTTGCTGGGCAAAAACGACAGCCGACAAAACGCAGCCCAAAAAACTTGCGGCAAGGCCTTTGTTCATAATTACTAACTCCGGGGATCGCGGAAATTTCTGCTATCATATTACCACTGGCCCGCCAATGAAAGCTTTTTTTGGCGGGCAAAACCTAATAAAGCCTTCGCATCTCAACATCCTGGAGTATTTCCTGTCATGCACCGAAAGATAGCTGCCTCCTTCACATTCCTACTTTTTACTTCCGTAATGTTTGCGGTCGGCTGTTCTGCACAGCAGACGGAGGACCAGGCATTAGAGTCTCTTCGGCAAATGACGAGGGCCGGTAAATTGCCGCCCGAAGGCGTCGTGGCAGACATTGGGAGAAGATTCGCCGGAAAGCGGACCGGTGCTCTGGCGAAACTCCTTCGTGCCCGGATCCGGTTTGAAAGCAAGGATTTTGCCGGTGCCGCAGACGTGCTTAGTTCTGATGTCTTCTCGAAGTCGACCAAGCTGGCGGATTACGCCTTGTGGCTTCGGGGCAGATCGCTCCAGCAGATCGGCGATCATCAAGGCGCGATGAGCGCGTTCGCAAGAGTTTGGTCGGAGTATCCAAACTCGGTTAGAGCTCGTGATTCCAAGCTTCTTTGGGCTGATTCCGCGATCACGTCCGGTTCGGCGGCGAAAGTTCCGGCGGAGTTGGCGACGCTGGTCGAGCAACAATATCCCGGAGCGATACTCGCGACCGCAAAGGCTTACGAGGCCGCAGGCGATCAGAAGAACGCCGTTACCTTCTACCGCCGGACCTATTTCTATGGTGCCGGAAGCCCTGAGTCGAAGGAGGCAGAGGCAAAGCTCACCGCGCTGGCCGAATCGCTTGCTCCTGCCAACGCCGAAGAGTTAAAGAAACGGGCCGAGAATCTTTACGCCGCTAAGAATTACGCCGAGGCGGAGAAGTCGTTGACGGCACTCGCGACCAATTTCCCCGGTGCGGCGACGGCAGATGTCCAGCTCAAGCGCCTCGTGACGTTCGCGAATCTGAAAAGGATGGCCGACGCACAGGGCGTATTTAACGCGTATCCCGCTACGGCGAACGACAAAGAGAAGGCTTTCTACGAATTGTTGATGGGCTACGCGAATAACCGTTTATGGCCTGATGCAAGACGGACCGCCGAGGAAATGCGAGCAAAGTTCCCATCGGGCAAACTAACGCCAAAAGCCTGGGTCGATGCCGGGATCGAAGCCCGCGACGCAAAGAACAAAGGTGAGGAGCAATTCTTTCTAGGCGCAGCATTAGCAAATTACCCGAACGCGGTCGAGGTTGCCCTTGCTCAATTTGAGCTCGCGTGGCTGGCACACGAAGCGAACGATTTTACCCGTTCTTCGCAAATGCTGATCGAACACCTTGCCCGATACGCTGACAAAGATACGACGAACCGCGGGAAGGCCGGCTACTGGGCCGCTCGGGATTCAGAGCGCGCAGGAAAGACCGCCGAGGCGTGTTCACTTTACGACGCCGTCATCTACCGTTACGGTGCTAACTGGTATGGCTATCAGGCCATGCAGCGTCAGTCATCGATGAAGTCCCAGGGCAAGTGCTTAAACGCGAACCCGCCGAATGACCTTGTCGCCAAAGCCGCCGCGAATTTGAAGACCATCACGGTCGCGCCGGAGACCTCAGGGCCGGCCGAGCTTGCCTTGGCAGAAAAAAGTGAAGAACTGAGCACGATCGGCCTGTTCGATTGGTCGATCGACGAACTCAACGAAGCCAAGAAAACTGCCCAAAATTCGCCTAAGATCAACCTCGCACTCGCCACTCATTACCGTCTAAAGGGAGACAACGTGAATGCACTGTTAGCGCTTGCGAAAAGCTATCCGGATTATTCACAGATGTTCCCGGAAGAAATGGGTCGCGACGAGTGGGATATTTTCTATCCTCACACGGCCTGGGATCAAATTGCCGCTTGGGCCAAGCATCGAAATCTAGACATTTATCAGGTTGCCGGGCTGATCCGTCAGGAGTCGGTCTTTAATCCGCGAGCCAAATCCGGAGCCCAAGCCTACGGCCTGATGCAGCTTCTGATCCCTACGGCAAAACTTGTCGCGAGAAAGTACGGCACTACCGCGACCATCACTGGCGAATCGCTATTTCTTCCGGCTCTGAACATCGAACTCGGCACCGGCTATATGCGCGACCAGTTGGACAAGTTCGGCCGCCTCGAATACATGGCTGTCGCCTATAACGCGGGACCCGGCCGCGTCCCGCAATGGCGTTCCACCCTGCCGGCCGAGATGGACGAATTTGTTGAAGCTATTCCGTTCAAAGAAACCAAGGGCTACGTCCAGGGCGTTATCCGAAACTCCGCCCAATACCGCCGTCTCTACGACGAAAATGGAAATTTCAAGCCCAACGTCGGCTCGCGTCCGCTAAGAGGCGAGATCGACTCGAAACCACGAGAACAGTTCACCGCCGAATTTCCCGAGGTAAGAGTTGATCCTACCGCCGGCTCTTAAACGCTGGAATTGAATTTGCCGCTATCACCTGAGGCCCCTTAGATGGTGGCAGCGACCACTGCAAAAATTAGTGAAAGCGGGTAAAAGCACTTGTGCTCGAAAATGTTAACTGCTTCATAGGGCCTCTGGTTTGAAAAAGAGATTTTCGACGCAAGTGTTTTCCGTTTTGGTTTCAAAAGCTGCCGTCACGCGGCTTCAAATAGTTTAAAAACGTATATGTTGCGACGTTGCGGCCCGCTGCCTGGCCCTCGACAATGTCAAACGGGAAATGGACTCCGCCGTAGACGCGGCTGCGGGCGACCTCGTTGGTCAACGCAGAAAAGGTCCTGTAACTCCGCGTTACGTTAGGGCTACCGCCAAAGTTTATTTGAAATGGAATATTGTCACGCCCGTAGAAGAGGGCGAGCGTGGTCGCAAGCGATGAGCTGGCCGACGACGCGTTCGAAGCGTAGGATGGGTGTGGCGGCGTTCCGGCGGGACCGAGTAGCGATTCCCAATTTCCGTCTTGAACGGTGTCGGGATTGCCGTCTTCGTTGGCACGGCGGATCGCTGTTACCGGCCGCCACAGGCCGTACGTGTATTGGCTCGTGAATGTAGTTTGAAGTGCGTCGTGATACGCCATAAAGACAAGAGCGAAGAGACGTGCGTTTTCGACTGACGAATTGTTTCGGGCGAGAGCGGTCGTGTGAACGACATTAAACATCTGAGCGTCGCTTACCGGAGGATTTGCCCACAGGTACACGGTTAGCGTTTGGTCTGCGGTACGTCGCAAGCTGTTTACATCACCAAATTCCTTAACTTCATTTAATGAGGCGGCATACTCGCTGCTCGCCAGCGCCGGCGACGGAGCGGGCAGGAACTGTGTGCCACTTGTCAGGCCAAACGGTCTGACGCTCGGCCAGTTTGTGAAAACTGCAAAACCGGGATAAGGACCTGGGAACAGTTCCTGCCAGTTTCCAGGTGTCGCGGGCAATAGATAAGGTGTCCACGGAGCGTTCCATCCGTCGTTAGCGCGGGCTGACAAAATTGCCGCCGCCGCAAGTTCCCCAACGCGTACGGCCTGCCTATGTCGGTTCGGCGGCACTCCGTCAAGCGAGATCGAGAACTCCGCGGCAAAGACCGCCTGCTGACTCGGATATAGGGCGGAAAGTACATCGTAAGCCGCCTTAGCCGCGGCAACCTTTGTCGAGGCGAATCGTGTTCCTGGCACATCCGTCAAATACGGTGTATACGTCCCGTCGATCGAGTTGACCGCGTCGAACATTGCCAGATGCATCATCGCAAAACTTCGCACGGGGTTGATATTTGGCGGATGCACGTTTGGTACCTGAAGCGCTTGGCCAAGAACTCGATTCCATTGCAGGATGACGTCCTCGGAAACGGCCGAGGCTGAAGATGTTCGCGACACTTCGGCACGGCTGACGGGAGCTGAGTAAAGGGTAATTGCTAGAACTAAGAAGAACATTCGAGGGGAGAAATATCGTTTCATGGTTACCTCCGAGATTTATTTAGGATTCCGCCGCCGGTTGCTATATAATCGGCGGCGAAGCATCTTGGAAATTCACCAACGCCTTATACGCAACCGGCGATAATTGTTTCTTCGCAAACAAACTTACTCTACGGAGGCGTTTGATGTATTTGGAAATCTATCCTGGTTTTCTCCTAAATTTCTCCGAGAGCGATATGGACGGTGAAAACGGCCATTTTTACGAATTTAGCTCCTTCCGGCTCAACCTGTCTGAGCGGCAACTCTTGGACAATGAAACTCCGGTTTCGCTCACGCCGAAAGCGTTCGACGTTCTTGCCGTGTTGGTGGAACGTCACGGGCACCTTGTTGAAAAAGAAGAGTTGATGCAGCGGGTGTGGCCGGATGCATTTGTCGAAGAGGCGAACGTGGCACGACTGGTCCATACGCTGCGCAAGGTCCTGGGCGAAGACCAAAACGGCAATAAATTCATCGAAACGGTTGCAAAAAGGGGCTATAGATTTGTCGCAATGGTGGATGAGTCAACAGATCCGGCAGACCCGCAGGAGCAGTCTCAGTCGATTGCCGGCCCACAGTCAGCAAAAGCTCTGTCCGATCCGAAATACAGCTCACGCATCATGTTTCTGAGCGCCGGGTCTTTAATCGCGGTATTTCTTGTTCTTTTGTTGTCGCTTAACCTTTGGACGGCGGACCCCGCCAAGGTGCAGGTGGTGTCGCGAGATCGTTTTCCTTCGAGCGATGAGGCCTATCGGTCGTACTTGCTCGGTGTTGCGCTGGCAGACAGGTGGAGCAGGGACGATAACCGTAAAGCTATTGAAAACTTTCAAAAGGCCATCGAACTCGACCCGAATTATGCCCCGGCGTATGCCGGTTTGGGCAATGCTCATTCTGTTCGGGCGTTCTTCGGCGGCGGCGGCAATCCGACCGAAGAATATTTGAAAGCAAAAGCGGCCTTAGAAAAGGCACTCGCACTCGATGAGTCTTATGCCGAGACCCATTCCTATCTGGGCGAGATCAAGGTCAACTTTGAATGGGATTTTGCCGCAGCCGAACGCGAACACAGGCGGGCAATTGAACTAGATCCGAGTTCCACCGTCGTTCACCGTATGTATGCCCTGCTTCTGAGTTTTACCGGGCGGTCTGACGAAGCGGTGGCGGAGATCAAGAAAGCCATCGACCTGGACCCTGCATCCATACTCAACCATAAGATCTACAGCCAAACCTTGTATTATGCCCGCCGTTACGATGACGCCATTTCAGAGGGCACGAGAGTCGTCGATATGGGTGCAGATTTCTCATCGGTTTCTGAGTCTTTGATCGGGTCGTTTCGGAGGAAGGGCGAAGACGATCAGGCCTTCCAGTGGTTTGTTCGCGGAAAGGTGCTGAGCGAAGAGACGCCCGAGGAGATTCAGCGTTGGCGAACAATTTATGAGAGTTCGGGTTTTCGCGGCATTTTCGAACGGCAACTTGCAGAGGCATTGGAAACTGAAAAAACGGGAAAGGACAGGCCTATGCTGCTGGCCCGTCTGTACAGCAGACTTGAAAACCGCGATCAGGCGTTCGTTTATCTGGAAAAAGCCTTCAACGGACGCAGCATGGCAATGGTCTCGCTCAAGGTCCAACCGGATTTTGATCTCCTCCGATCTGATCCGCGCTTTAACGACCTGCTAAAGCGGACAAACCTCGAATAGCAGACATAGTCTGCTGATCTCCGTCGGAATGCTGAAGGAGAAGCGTTTACCCTATTCCACTACGAGTGTTATACTTCCGTGAAGAAAAACGGCATTTTTACTCCGATCTGATTGACGACTTGCGAGGTTACTTTTTATGACTAAGCTCAGCGTGAACCGCAAAGCCTATGAGGTGGACGCGGATCCGAATACGCCACTACTGTGGGTCATTCGGGACGATATTGGTTTGACCGGCACCAAGTTCGGCTGCGGCGTGGCGCAATGCGGAGCGTGTACCGTCCATGTCGATGGCCAGGCAAAGCGTGCCTGCGTTACGCCAATGAAGGCGGCGGTCGGCAAGGAGATCACAACGATCGAAGGCATCTCGCCGGACTCCACCCACGCGTTGCAAAAAGCTTGGATCGAGGCCGATGTGCCCCAGTGCGGCTATTGCCAATCCGGCCAGATAATGTCTGCCGCGATCTTGCTCAAAGAGAACAAGAAGCCGACCGATGCAGATATCGACGCGGCAATGTCAGGCGTGATCTGCCGCTGCGGAACTTATAACCGCATCCGCGATGCGATCAAGCAGGCGGCGATCAACGGAGGTGCGAAATGACAGCAAAAGCAGAACTCGGCCGACGTTCGTTTTTGAAGGCCACGTTGGCCGCCGGCGGTGCTTTGTTGATAAGCACTAGCCTTCCTTTCAAATCTCGTGCTGAAGAGCGTTTTGATCTCGCTGCCGAGCCCGCAGCCGATTTTCATCCGAACGCGTTTATCAAGATCGCTCCGGATGGCAAGGTCACGGTCGTTGTCGGCCAAGCCGAGATGGGACAGGGCGTTCTCACGTCCCTGCCCATGATCGTCGCTGACGAGCTCGAAGTGGACTGGAAAGACGTCAGCTTTGAACACGGCCCTCCGGGAAAAGAGTTTATCAACCCGGCCCTTGGCGGACAGATCACCGGCGGAAGCGCGAGCATCAGAGGCTTGTTCGATCCGCTGCGAAAGGCCGCCGCGGCGACCCGCGAAATGTTGGTGACGGCCGCCGCTCAGCAATGGGGCGTGCCTGCCGAACAATGCCGCGTCAGCAACGGCGAGGTGTTCCATCCAACATCGCGACGAACCGCAAAATACGGAACGCTGCTCTCGGCCGCAGCCAAGATCGCTCCGCCCGCCGAACCGAAACTAAAGGACCCAAAAGATTTCAAGTTTATCGGCAAAAACGTTAAGCGCCTCGATTCCCCCGAAAAGGTAAATGGCAGCGGCATATTCGGCATTGATGTAAAGGTGCCGGGTATGCTCACGGCAACCATCAAGAGGTCGCCCGTGATCGGTGGGAAAGTGAAGTCCTTCGACGATGCAAAGGCAAGAGCTATCAAAGGTGTTCGGAATATTGTCCGTCTGGATAGCGGCGTTGCAGTCGTCGCCGACAATTACTGGGCAGCGAAAAAAGGCCGCGATGCTTTGACCGTAGTATGGGACGAAGGGGCGATGGCCACGGTTTCGAGCGACAAACTGTTTCAAGCCGATGTCGCCGCGGCCGCAAATGGCAAGGGCATTGAGGCTAAGAAGATCGGCGATCTTGCCGCCGGGAAAGCCAAGGCCGCGAAAACCGTTGAAGCAGTGTATTTCGCGCCGTATCTCGCTCACGCGACGATGGAACCGATGAACGCAACGGCCGATGTCCGCGCCGATAGCTGCGAAGTCTGGAGCGGCATTCAGGCGCAGATGGTAGTTCAAGGAATGGTCGCCAAAGAACTCGGCTTGCCTCCCGAAAAAGTAACAGTAAACAACACGCTGCTCGGCGGCGGATTTGGCAGGCGGTTGGGCGATTACGTTCTCGACGCTGTCAAACTTTCCAAAGTCGTCGGCAAACCTGTAAAGGTCGTGTGGACGAGGGAAGACGACATGGACGGCGATTTCTTCCGTCCATCCGCTTACAACAAAATGTCTGCGGGCATCGACGCAGCCGGAAAGCCGGTTTTCTGGCAACACCGCCTTGTAACCCCGTCGATAATGGCATCGCTCGGGCCCGGACTTTTCGGTTTCTCGCCGCCGGCCGATCGGTTGGACGATACCGCCGTCGAGGGCGCCCATACGCTGCCGTACGATATGCAGAATCTGTACGTCGATTGGGTTCGCAGCGATCCCGGCGTGCCGGTCGGATTCTGGCGTTCGGTCGGTAGTTCGCATACCGCGTTCTCTACCGAGTGCTTTCTTGACGAGCTTGCTCATGCGGCCGGAAAAGATCCGCTTGCCTTTAGACTATCGCTACTTGAGAAGCATCCGCGGCACGCGGGAGTTTTGCGGCTCGCGGCTGAGAAGGCTGGCTGGAACAAGCCCGCACCGAAAGGGATATTCCGTGGCATTGCGGTCCACGAGAGCTTTGCCAGCTACGTCGCCCAGGTCGCTGAAGTCTCGGTCGGCAAAGATGGATGGCCCAAGGTTCACCGCATCGTCTGTGCGATCGATTGCGGACAGGTCGTAAATCCTGACACCGTCAAAGCACAAATGGAAAGCTGTATCATTTTCGCGCTAACGGCCGCTTTTTATGGCGAGATCACTATCAAGGACGGCCGCGTCGAGCAGCGTAATTTCTACGATTACAAAATGCTCCGTATGAACGAGTCACCCAAGATCGAAACTCACATAATGCCGAGCACTGAGAAACACGGCGGCGTCGGCGAACCCGGAACACCGCCGACCGCTCCCGCCGTTGTAAACGCGATCTTTGCCGCGACCGGCAAGCGTATTCGCCGGCTGCCGATCCGGGCCGAGGAATTGAAACAAGCATAGGAGATAAATGAAATGAAAACGACGACAAAATTTTCAAATCGAAATGCTCTGAAATTGGCGCTGATAGGTCTGGCTTGTTTCACCGTGGCAGGTTTTGCCTGGACCGGACGGCCGGGTTACCCTGAGCGGGTCGAGGGCTCGGAGATCAACGAAGAGACCGTCGCGGCCGCACCCGATCCGGTAAAGGCAAGAGCCGCGTTCAATGAGGCCGCAAAGGTTTTCTTCTCCGCCCGCTGCGCCAATTGCCATCCGGCGGGAGACATTCCGACCCAGGGTGACACGATGACGCCGCACACTCAGGGCGTCACACGCGGAAAGGAAGGCAAAGGTGTTTACGGACAGACCTGTACGGCATGCCACCAAAATGAAAATCTCGCCGGCGAACATATGCCGCCCGGAACAACCAAGGATTGGCACATGCCGCCCGCCGATCAGAAAATGGTGTTTCAAGGACTAACGGTTGGCCAGCTTTGCCGAAACCTGAAAGACCCGAAATTGAACGGTGGACATAAAACGGCCCGTGAATCGATGGAGCATATACAAAAACGCGATCCGCTCGTGACCTGGGCGTGGGATCCCGGCAATGGCCGCACGATCCCGCCGATGAGCTTTGAAGAGTTTTCCGCAAAAATTGAAGAATGGGTAGAAAACGGGGCCGATTGTCCGAAATGAAGCGAGAGTGAAAACTATTTTCATAAATGCCTGGGGATATCAGGGCGACGCTATGGATCTGCCCGTTGCGAACGTCGATCACGCCGCTGTCTTCTACACAGATGTAATGGGTTTCGAGATCATTTCGACGGATGATAATCTCATCAGGTCTATCACGCTTGGTCGTCCCGACGTAAAATTCCGGATTGCCGAGAACGGCGGTGACCCTTCGCAGGACGGCTGTGCCTTCGAGGTGGACAATTTAGAACATTTGTTGGCCGAATTTAAAGAGAACGGCTTCGAAAAGGATCACTCGGACATAAAGATGGAAAAGAACGACGGCGTGGAATGGAAAGTTTTTTACGTCGTCGCACCGGACGGTCTTTGTTACTGGATCGGCGAACGGATTAGCTCCTGACACTCACCTTTTGAAAGAGATCTCAGAAATACTAAAGGCTGTCGGCAGTTTTGCCCACCGTGAAAAGGCAGTGCTCGCGACAGTCGTCGATCTGCAAGGTTCCGGCTACCGTCTGCCGGGCGCCCGCATGCTAATAAGAGCGAACGGCGACGCTACTGGAACTGTCTCCGGCGGCTGTCTTGAGGCCGATGTGATGGAGCGGGCAAAACGGGTCCTTAAGTCGGGATCGCCTGAGGTTTTCACTTACGATACGACCGCCGACGAGAATTCCGTGTTCAGCTTGAACATGGGCTGCCGCGGGATAATGCGGATCCTGCTGGAACCCGTGGATGCTGATAGCGAGATCATCAAGTCGTTAACATCTGTCCGCCAGACCCGCGAACCGATCGCATCTGCCGTTCTCATCGGTACGGAGGGCAGCGGGAAACTAGCTATAGGGGACCGAATTTTCTTGCGGGGTTCGACCGTGGCCGACCCGATCGACTCCGGCGGCCTATGCGGTCCATTCCCAACGCTTTGTGAAGATCTTTTTACGTACACGGGATCATCATCGTCATATGAAACTATCCGTTATGAGACCTCGGAAACCCTGGCCGAGTTCGCATTCGAGACGCTCATGCCTCCGGTGCGGCTCTTGATCTTCGGAGCCGGAGCCGATGCTGTTCCGCTCGCCGACGCGGCACATGCATTAGGCTGGCAGGTCGCGGTATGTGACCATCGCCTCGCCTTTCTTACTCGCGAGAGGTTTGCGCATGCCGATGAGCTCTTGATGACGGCACGCGATTCAACGCCTCAGTTTACGTCTGACAAACTAACTGCAATAGTCCTGATGAACCATAACTACGACCGCGACAAAGCCTTGCTTCTGCATGCATTGCGGTCGAAGGCTTTCTACGTCGGTGCGCTCGGGCCAAAGAAGCGAACGAGTCAAATATTGGACGAATTGAATGCGGCGGGTGAATCGTTTAGCGAGGCCAAGCTTGCGAGATTACGCTCGCCGGCCGGCCTTGATATTGGAGCTGACACTCCCGAGGCGATCGCCGTCTCCATGATCGCCGAGATCCAAAGCGTGTTCAGGAAGCGCTCCGGCGGCCCGCTCCGTGACCGCCAGGCGCCGATCTATGACCGGAAACCTTAAGCCGAAACTCGGAGCAATTCTCCTCGCCGCCGGCGGCTCGTCACGGCTCGGACGGCCAAAGCAGCTTCTGCAGTTCGGAGGCGAAACCCTCCTCCGCAGAGCCGCCCGAACCCTCACAGAAACCGAGTATTTCCCGATCGTCGTGGTCCTTGGCGCGGAACAGGATTCCTCTTTCGACGAGATCAAAGGACTAGCGGTTCACGCTGTGATCAATCCGTCGTGGTCCAAGGGAATGAGTTCCTCGATACGAAAGGGCCTGGAAACGGTCATTGAGATAGAACCGGAGATCGCCGGCGTGCTGATAACTCTTTGCGACCAACCGCAGATCTCAGCGAAAATGCTGAACCAATTTTCAGATAGGTACACAGAAAGTAACGCGTCCGTGGTCGCGGCGGCCTACAGCGGCGTTGCCGGCGTGCCGGCACTTTTCAGCAAGCAGCTTTTCGGTGAATTGACGGCGCTTGACGGTGACAAGGGAGCACGTTCCTTGATCAGGAACCGACCGGATCTTTCGCTGATCGACCTTCCCGAAGCGGAGTGTGATATCGACACCCCGGATGACCTCAAAAGGTTGGATGGCTAGTCAAGATCGATCAATGCAGCCCGAAAAATACCCGTGAGACGGGCGGATTCTTTCTTAGCGAGCGTTCCTGCTTCTACGGCGTGCTGGGATTTGAGCACGACCTCCTTTCCATCGTCCGTCATCTTGACCAACCTGCCTGCGGCGAAATACAGGCGTGTTTCCTTGATCGAACCTTCCGGATCCGACGCGAACGCGAAGATGAGTTGTCCTGCTTTATCGAAATAGAAGTCGATATTCTCGACCCGTGCCGACCGCTTATACACGGCAGAGATCTTCAATAAACGATTCGGGTACGGGTCTTTCTCACGATCACCGTACGTGTAATAAAACGTCGCCATCCGCTGGTATATACCAACGGCCGGATAAGGAGCTGAGTGCTTGTTGACAGTAAGTTCAACGGCAAAGACCGAAGACAACTCCGGATGGTCAGCCATCTCAGCAAGCTTTGCGTTCGTTTCGGCGAATGCTTTGCGGATCTCTCCCACCTCACGCTGAGAAAGTCCGCTGACTGTGAAAACAGTTATCAAAGCTGCAAGAAGAACGGTCCTTTTCATAATCTAGGCTTTCGGGTGTGCTTTATCGTAAACAGCTATCATTTTCTCCATCGAGACCTGCGTGTAGATCTGGGTCGTCGAAAGCAGTGCGTGGCCGAGCAGTTCCTGTATATCGCGAAGGCTTGCTCCTTGATCGAGCAGGTGCGTAGCAAACGAATGCCGCAATGAGTGCGGCGAGATGTTGTGGATATCGGCACACTGTTTGATGTATTTGTCGATCAGGCGCCCGACGCTGCGTGTGGTCAGTCGGGTTCCCTGATAATTGAGGAAGACCGCGTTGGCGTTGCGAGTGGACGGCGGGCAGTTGTTCAGAAATACGGGACGCGTTTCGGCAAGATAGTGCATCAACGCCTGCAAGGCATGGTCGTGAAAGGGTACGATCCGCTGCTTTTTCCGTTTTCCCGTAACCCGCACAAGCCGTTCGCGAAAATCGATGTCTTTCAGATCGATGTTGACCAGTTCTCCAACGCGAATTCCCGTCGCGTAAAGGAACTCGATGATCGCCCGGTCGCGGCGTCCAAGGTCCGTGTTCGTGTCCGGCGTTTCGATGAACCGAACGGCGTCCTCCATCGACAGGTGATTAGGCAGCTTTCGCTCGATCTTCGGCGTCGCAACCAATTTTGCCGGATTCACATCGACGATACCTTCGCGAACGAGGAACTGGAAGAACGTTCTAAGCGAGGCCAGCTTTCTCGCAACCGATGTCTTCTTATGATCGTCATGCAGCGAAGCCATCCATTCGCGAATAGTCAGGCGATCGATGACTTTTGTGTCAACATCGTCGCGTTTCTCGATCGAGCATAAGTGGTTGCGAAATTGTGCCAGGTCGCTCGCATAATTGCGCAGCGTATGCGGGCTCAGATTCTGCTCGTGCGTTAGATGTTCGAGGAATTGATCGATCAGTTTCTGCAGCATGCGAGAGAGAAGTTACTTCTTGGGAACATAGTAACCTTTCCGCGTTCTCACATCTACATTAGGCTTGTTCTTGACCGTGAGGGCGATCTGGCGGAATTCGCCGCGTGTCTCGGTTTTGGGGTCCGGATAGTAGCTCAGGATGTACTGCTGCGACAATTCGGCCGAGATCTGGCGAAACGCTTCGTCGAGCTCCTTTTCGTCGATCGGCGAGTAAACGCGGCCGCCGGTCTGGGCAGCAATCTCCAGCATTCTCCGCTCGGCCGCAAGCTGGCGTATGTTTGCGTTTCCGGCTCGTGATTTCGTGCGGACGTAGTTTTCGAAATCCGTCGTCTTCACCACATACACCTGACAGTTCGCAAGCTGCAGCGATCGCAAGGCCTGCTCCAGCGTCGCGTCACTATATGTATCGTCTCCATCAGAAACGATCACCATTACGCGTCGGCCTTGAACCTCTCCGAGGTAGTTAGCACCTTTGATGATCCCGTCCAGAAGTGCCGTCGCTCCTTCGGGATTCGGAAAAGCGTCTATCGATCGCGTCAGCAACCCCACGTCGTTCGTTAATACCTGCTCCAGCCTCGTACCGGTAGCAACGCTGAACAATGCCGCCAAGTCTTTCTCGGGGCGGATCATCCGATCAAAAAACTTTATCGCCGCCTTTTTCTCAAACTCGCGGGCGATCATCACACTCGACGAATTATCGAAAAGCATCACCAATCGAATGGGTGTTTCCGACCGTGAAAGCTCGCTCACCTCGGCATCGGCTCCGTTGATCTTTAACTCAAAATCCTCAAGCTTCAACGTGGTCATCGAACGGCCGTTGGCATCCAGCACGCTGACCGGGATCGGCACAAGAGTCGATTCGACCTTGATAATGTCGTCGTCTAAGCTCTTTGGCGTCGGCGTAGGAACTGTACCGCCAGGTTCATCCGGCGTCTGGGTCGGATTATATTTGACCGGCAGCTTGCTAGTCGGTTTCGATGTCGGAGCCGGATTATCCGGCGGCTTGACGCGGCCCGATTGCGGGAACGCGGCCGACGCTGCGAGCAGGATCAATGCAAGGGTAGATCTCATCAAACAAAAATAAAACGCGAACTGATCTCTTTGATTACAAAACCTGTCAATTATATGCCCGCCGCAACAGATTAAGCTAAACAAAGATAAGTTTGACGCCCGCGAACAATAGGACAACTGCCAGTACGCGTCGAAGTGTGATCGAATCGAACTTTTTGCTGCCGAGCGTCGAACCAATAATTCCGCCCAGAACTGCGGCTCCGATCCACAGCCACACCTCTGCCGGAAGTCCGTTCAAAGCACCTCTGTAATGCTGCCCGACCAATCCTGCAGCGGAATTAACAAAGATAAACAGTACGGATACACCCGCAGCAACGCGTGTTTCCGCCCACCGCATCAGCAGCAGGATCGGTGTAAGAAATATACCGCCGCCTACACCGACCATTCCCGAAAGCAGGCCGACGACCGCCCCGATCAGCAAACATGCCAGGATCGGCGGTTCAGTAACCTCGTCGTCATTCTTCAGCTTGATCGCAAGCCGAACGGCGGCAAGACACAGAACCGCTCCGAGCACGATCTTATAAATATCGGTCGGCAAATGGATCAGCCCGCCAACAAACGCCATCGGGATCGACGCCGCCGCAAATGGCAAGAATATCCGCCAGGAAAAATAACCCGCACGGTAAAACTGCACCGTCCCGATCGACGCCACAAACAAATTCAAAACCAAAGCCGTTGGCCGCGTAACCTCAGGCGCAACCGCCAAAAACGCCATCACCGCGAGATAGCCCGAGGCTCCACCATGCCCGACGGAAGAGTAAAGGATCGCGACCACGAAGATCGCAAGGATTATTAGGAGCGAGGTCAATTCCATTGTTGACTTGAGGGCTCAACGCTCAAACACAAAATCTGCCTGCAGACAGGCCTTCTCAGGTATTCTTTCTTCAAACAAAGCGTATGGGAAGAGATCGACCGAAGAAAAAGCGGATAATCTATCTCCAGGTAGCGGCACGGCCCGAACCGAGTAGGGCCCCGCAGGAAGGGCTGTAATTGAGTAGGTTCCCTCCGAACTGGTCCTCACCTTCCTCTTTTCGGAGCCGTCGATTGCAATTTCAAAGCCGGAAAGTGGTTCCGAACTCATTGTTTTGCCGTCAAACGACCGGCGTTCGACCTTTCCAAAAATAGTTATTCCGTTAGGCAGCAACGGCCATTTTGCTATGTGATCAAGATCTTCGCTTGCATTTTTGATCGTGGTTGTCCGTGTGCATATTGACGTTGTGAACCTTCCTTCTGATTTATGAGCATATATCAAATAGCGCTTGCCAACTTGGAACCGATAGCCACAATCACTGTCGCCTACGCCAGTATAGACGTACGTCGCGCTAGGAACATCTCCCTTAAAAACCCGTTGCCCTTCGAGTTGGTATCGTCGCCTATTTAGATATACGTGGACTCCGGATCTCTCGATTTTCTCACGACCAGTGACCACCGCATCAAAGACAGCATCAGCATTGCCGTAGGCCCTGCAAGGCGGATTCGGATTTCCGTTGCAGCTGCAAGCGTGCGCCCCGGAAGGAAACACAATAACAACACTAAATATGAGCGTTATCAGGTAGCCTAGGTAAAATGAGGAATGACGATTCTTCATAGTCATTTGGTACGAGCTACTTCCCTTGAACGATTGATAAACTCATCCCAATCAACCAACGCTGTCTCCACCTGCAGTTCATGCCGTTCGCGCTTTTTCTTATGTATCTTTCGCAGTTCAGGCGGAAGTGGTTCGAGCAAGCCGAACGTGATATTCACAGGCTGAAAATTCTTTGTCTCGACGTTCGACACATACCGACAAAGTGCTCCGATAGCCGACTTTGACGGAGCAGTGATCATTTCCTGTCCTCGCAGGACGCGAACCGCATTTATCCCTGCCAGCCATCCGGTGGCCACCGATTCGACATAGCCCTCTACGCCCGTGATCTGCCCTGCGAAGAACAGCCAGGGATCTGCTTTTGTGGCCAGCGTTTCGTTCAGGATCTTTGGCGAGTTGATGAACGTATTGCGGTGTATCTGCCCGAACTGCAAAAACTCCGCGTTCTCCAGGCCAGGGATCAGCTTCAAAACTCGTTCCTGCTCACCATATCGCAAATGATTCTGAAAACCGACCATTCCATAAGCGTCGGCCATCATATTTTCCTGCCTAAGCTGAACACAGGCATACGATTCTTCGCCTGTCTTGGGGTGACGCAGGCCCTTAGGCTTCATCGGACCAAACCGCAGAGTTTCCGGCCCGCGGCGAGCTATCTCTTCTATCGGCAGGCACGATTCGAACCAGTGCGTATCCTCAAATCGTTTCAGCGGCACCGATTTCGCGTCCAGAAGCTCACTGATGAATGTCTCATACCGCTCCTTGTCCATCGGACAATTGATGTAATCGTCGCCTCCTTTGTCATACCGTGCGCCCTTGTAGGCGATCGACATATCTATCGAATCCGCCGCCACGATCGGAGCGATCGCGTCATAAAAATAGAGCTGATCGTCACCCGTAAACCGCATTATTTCAGCGGTTAATGCCGCGGACGTAAGAGGCCCGGTCGCAATTATCGTCGGACCGCAAGCGTCCCGCTTGCTCTCCGTTGGCAATTCCGTAAACTCCTCACGCACGATCTCAATATTCGGATGAGCCTCGATCTTCTCGGTTATCCACTCCGCAAATTTTGCTCTATCCACCGAAAGTGCCGCCCCAGCCGGCACTTTTGTCGCAGCCGCGGCTTGCATCACCATCGAATCGCCGCGTCTGAGCTCCTCCTTTAGAAGATACGGAGCCGAACCCGGTTCGTCCGTCTTCAGCGAATTCGAACACACGATCTCAGCCAGCTTGTCCGTCCGATGTGCCGGCGTCTGCTGAACCGGCCGCATCTCATACAGCCGCACTTTCGCACCCAGCTCCGCCGCCTGCCAGGCAGCTTCCGCACCTGCCAAACCACCACCGACCACGTTTACGGTCTCATTCATCACATTTGGATTATACGTTAAAGGGCATTCGATTACATTTGGTTAAGATCCGTAACCCGGCAGCACATGAAAGCGTCTAGATTTCTACTGTTATATTTTGGCGATTTGCGGTGTAATATTGTTGTGATCAAGGTAATTTTTGTTCGTTAGTGTCGGCAAAGTGGCCGTCATTGGAGACTGTGTAGAGCGGTGTTGAAATTTCGGAACACTGCAGGTGTTGGTGTCACTCCGCTGGATTTTAGCGGCCGGTCAGGTCCGCGCCTATTCTCGCCCACAATTCAAACAGATTTTAACGCAGCCTTTTCGGCCCTTTCCTGCCGAGAAGGCTCTGATCTTGCTTCGTGCCCCGGAGGTTTTGTCAGATGAAGTATGCCCTCTTTTTGATAGCCGTTCTCTGTTTTGTAAGTTTTCCCGTGCTCTCGCAGACCGGCGGGCCTCGCCCCCGGACCTCGGCTACGCCCAAGACTCCGCCGACCGTCCAGAATGAAACGCCGGCGACCCAGCGGCAAAAGCCTAGCCTTGGCGGGTCGACCGTGCTGCCGCCGCCTCCGCCCTCACCGGCCCAGCAGAAGGCGATGAAGAAAGAGGAGGACGAAGTCATCGTCGTTGACACTGACCTCGTAACGACACCAGTTTCGGTGATGGACAGAAACGGCCGCTTCATTCCTGGCCTTCGCAAAAAGGATTTTAAGCTGACCGAGAACGGCATTCCGCAGGAGATCACATTTTTCCAGTCCGAAGAAACACCGTTCACCGTCATCTTGATGATCGACACCAGCCCGTCGACCAAATACAAGATCGACGAGATCCATTACGCTGCGCTTACGTTTGTGAATCAGCTTCGCCCGGCTGATCAGATCATGGTCATTGCGTTCGACCAGCGGACCAAAATACTTTGCGAACCGACTAACGATAAGAAGACGCTCTACTCCGCCATCTATAAGGCAAATTTCGGCAGCGGTACCAGCCTATATGACGCGGTTGACGCCGTGTCTTCCCTGGACCTGGTGAACACACCCGGCCGCAAAGCGGTGGTGCTTTTTACCGATGGTGTCGACACGACCTCGCGGCGAGCGAGCTATCAATCGACAGTCGCCGGTGTTGAAGAGATCGATGCTCTCTTTTATCCGATCCGCTATAACACGCAGGAGCAGATGAACGCAGGCGGTGGCGGTGCCCCGATCGCCGCATTGCCGGGAATGCAGTTCCCCGCAGGCGTTTCCATGCGTATGCGTGGTTCAACCGAGGCGGAATATCTAAAAGGCAAGACCTACCTCGAAGCACTGGCTGCAAACAGCGGCGGCCGTATATTTGAGGCCGATACGCTCACCAATCTCGAATCGTCCTTCGCCGGCGTTGCTGAAGAGCTCAGACGACGCTATTCCGTCGGCTATTACGCCAATACGGATCGCGTTCCCGGTGAACGAAAATCCATCAAGATCCAGGTCGCACGCCCCGGCTCGGTCGTCCGCGCCAAGACGAATTATGTTGTTAAGGAAAAACGAGAACCTGAACCCGATCCACAGCTTTCGCGTCTGAATAGCCTTTAACACTGTCGTTGTAGAATCCCACCACGAACGGCTGTGCCGCTCTATTTGCGGAGCAGCCCTGCTTTTCCGGGGTTGATACTGCAATGCGGCTCCGCGGCCGCCTGATTCGTCAAGAGTTAGGTTATTCTATTGCGGTATGTCCCACCGCATTATTTTTTTGAGCCTCATTCTTCTGGCCTCGACCGTCATCGCTCACAGCCAGGCATTCGTTACTGTCAAAGACCACCAGTTCATTCTCAACAACAAACCTTACTATTTCATCGGCACCAATTATTGGTACGGAAGTTTGCTTGGGCTGGAGAAGGACAAGAAACGCGGCATCGAACGGCTGCGAAAAGAGCTGGACTTCCTCAAGAAAAACGGTGTCACAAACCTTCGCATCCTCGGCGGTGCGGAAGGGTCAGGTAAGCTTAACGGCGTCACCCGCGTCGGCCCGCCGCTGCAGAAGGGGCTGCTTGAGTTCGATGAAAGCGTTCTCGACGGGCTCGATATCCTGCTCGCCGAAATGGCAAAGCGGAAAATGAAAGCGGTCATCTTCCTCAGCAATAATTGGGAATGGAGCGGCGGCTTTCAGCAGTATCTGATCTGGACCAACACCATCTCGGATAAGTGGCTGACCCAAAAGCCGACCTGGGATGAACTTCGCGACAACGTGTCGAAATTCTACTCGTGCGAACCGTGCATGGATGCCTATGCACGTCAGGCCGCCCTGCTTATTCGACGTACCAACAAGGTCACCAAAAAGCCGTACATCGACGATCCGACCATAATGACCTGGGAACTCGCGAACGAACCGCGACCGATGCGTCCGTCCTCGAACGATGACTATCGCGCGTGGATCGAAGCAACCGCCGAGATGATAAAAGGCCTCGACCCAAACCACCTCGTCGCGATCGGCCACGAAGGCCGTATCGGGACCGAAAGCCTCGAGATCTTTGAACAGATCCACGCCGATCCGAACATCGATTATCTGACCATTCACATCTGGCCGCGAAATTGGGGATGGATGGAGCGAGGAAAGATGGCCGACACTTCTGCGAACGGAATGTCACTGACCCAGGCGTACATCGAGGAGCACATAGCCATCGCGAAAAAGTTGAATAAGCCGCTCGTTATCGAAGAATTCGGACTAACGCGCGATAACGAATCGTTCGACATATCCGCCCCGACAACGATGCGCGATCAATACTACAAAAAGGTCCTATCTTACGTGCGCTCTAACCCGCACGTCGCCGGAGCCAACTTCTGGGCCTTCGCCGGCACCGCCCGCCCCATCAAAGGCCAGCTATTCTGGAAAAAAGGCGACCAATACACCGGCGACCCGCCAATGGAAGAACAGGGATTGTATTCGGTTTTCGACTCCGACAATCCGACCTGGAGGGTTATTAAAACGTTGGCGAAATCAAAGATAGAGTAGTTTAAGAAATTCAGGAGCGTTCATTATCCGAATACCTTGATAACTTTCCAGCGAAAGTAGATCATCATCACCTGAGACGATAATTTCACATTCCGCGGACATCGCACACGCGAGCACATGGTCATCATCTGGATCACGAGAAATGATCGGCACGATAGCGACGGTATCTACGACCGTGGCCAGCGCCGCTATTCCGTCAACCAATTGATCTACTGTGGCTCCGATAGCTGTTACGCGGCCAGCAAATCGATCGCGGTCGAGAACGTCCCGTAACTCGTCGAGAAGGGTTTCGCTGGTGAATAGATCGATAATCCCGTCCCGTGCGGCGTCAAGAACGGCGCGCCGGTTTCCGCGCCAGAAGAGACCGGAAATGATCACATTCGTATCGGCAGTTACTCGCATCTACGATGACCGCTTTTCACGTCGGACCGTAGCGATCTCTTCGGCTACATCATCTTCGGAGATCGGTTCATCCAGATCAGCCAGTCGGTCTGCCGCGGAAAACAATTTATTTACCCGGCGTCGGCGAAGTTCCGCTCGAAACAGGGACGCGACAAACTCAGGCGTTAAAAGGCCGAATTCCTTCGCCTCGCTCGCCAGTTTATCCGGAAGTGTCAGGACAACCTCAGACATAATCATTCTCCTGTCACCAATTATAACCTGAATCGGAATGTATACCAGTGTCTTTATTTTGTCCGCCGATCGGTTGACGTTCCACCGGTCGGCGGCCAGTTTACAATTCAGATGCGATAATACTCACCGACACATTCCCCTTCGCCCGAAATATCTTCGCCATCCTGCAGCAGTTGTCGAATATTTTCGACGTGACGTAGAACGAATCGGGTTCGGTTTCGGTGGTTGATGATGCACGGCCGGCTTTGATCAGCCATGCGGTCGCGGCGGCGGAGTTCAGGTCGTAGGTCGGCAGCCAGTCTTCGTCTGCGGGCGGGCGGCCTTCTTTGTCCTGGAGCGACGACGACGCCAGAAGTTCGTCGAGCTCATCTTCGGTCAACGCGGGCTCGGTGTCCCACGCGGTCAGTTTCTTTAGTTTTTCTTGTGGTGTATCCATAAACAGTTGTCGGTGGTCAGTTGTTGGTGATCAGAAAAATGCGTGAGAGTAAAATATGGCCGGTGACGCGATTCAATTCTGACCACTGTCCACCGGCCACTGTCCACTGTTACGACTTATTCGCTATCAAACATGCAAGGTTGTTCGCACGCACGACCTTAGCTCCGTAAACGTGCAATCCCTTCACTGCGTCGCCAAATCGTTTCTCAGGCTTGAATGTCTGCACGTCGAGCACCTGTTCGACATACGCCGTGGCGATCGAGTGCCCCGCGATGATCTTGTATTCTTCCCCGGACGTGTTCGGCACGTTGTTCGATTTCAAGATGCGGAATCCCGCGGCCTCGCCGACCTCGCCGTTCGACAGTGCGTTGTCGGAACGCATCGTTCCCGCCTTGACGAACCGCTCATCTTTCAGCAGTAGGCCGTGGAACCACGCGGGGACGATAACGAATCGACTGTCGATCGGAGTGTTGCTTTCGTCCAGCAATACCCCGAGATCGACGAGATATTCGTAGGCGTCGTCCTTCGTCGGAACGATCGGCGTCACTATCGAACCGATCTTGTTGCCGGACGGCACCGCCGTGTCCATTACGCCTGCGAGAAAAGCGTCCGCTTCTTCTCTCAGTTTCCACGCCGACTGTTTCATCGCTTCGTCCAGCACGTTTACGTTCTGCTGTGCACGGTCGATGCTGTCAACGAAAAAGTTGAAGTACTTCGCCTGATCGATGACCAGGGACAGGTCGCTGTCGCTCAGCGTCTCGGGGTCGTTGATGTCGGTGTTCTTGGTGTAATCCGCGACCGAGACGTCCCCGATCGAGGCTATCTTGACGGTGCTTCCCGCCTGGCGAATGTCGCCTTCATAGTCTCGGTTCACAACGTTTGTCTGTCCGTAAACCAGAGACTTTTCCAATGCCGTAAGCAGCCGTGCTGCCCATACCGTAGGTATAAATGTTAATGCCATAATTTTGTTGCAGATCTCCTCTGCTTTTTCCTTTTTCCTTTTTCCTTTGCCTTTTCTTACCTTTCGCTCAAGACCCGCCTCACCTCTGCCCAGTCCAATTTCTGGATCTGAGCAGGCGTCATCCGCGCGAGCGATTCCGCTGAAATGTGATCTGTCTTTGCAGCCGTTCCCGCTCCGCCGTCGATCGACGCTGTCGGCCGTCTCATGCCGAACTGGTCGGGATACGTTTTTCGCAAATGCTGGGCGATGGCCGCAGCGTTGACGACCTTTCTCTCGTCGTCAAATTGCAGTTCGTCCTTGATCGCCGCAAACAGAAGCTCGGGCGATCCGGCACCGATCGACTTAAGCGTCGCCATTACTACCTCGCGGGCGTCCCGCATCTGAATCGACCGTTTTAGTGCTTCGTTCTCGGCCCGAAGCACTTCGGCCTCGGGATCATTTTGGTTGTGTTCCGGCGGAATCGCCTCGGGACTTGTTCCCGCCTCGGGCTCCGTTGATGGTTTCGTTTTTGTGTTTGTATTGTTCATACGGCTACCGAGATTAGCCGCACTAACACAGATCCGGAACGGTGATCCGAAAGCTAGGAATGATAGGAATGATGCGAACGATAGGAACGAAATGGAAGCTAGGAACGACACGAATGATAAGCACGATATGGAAGGCAGGAGAACAAGAAACTTTGCCCGCGAAAAACGCGAAAAGACGCGAATAAAGAAGAGACTCTTTTCGCGTCCTTTAGCGTGTTTCGCGGGCAAAACTCTTTCAGCCCTCGTCCAAACTCTTCACCCATTTAATGAATGAATCCTCGTAAACCAGCCACCCGACAATGGTCGGGCCGGTGCCTACGGTCTCGAAGATCCCTTCTTCGCACATCTTGATCAACGTCTGCCGCGACAACGGCGGGACGATGATCCGCTGATTGCGGATAACGCGTTCCAGCTCCGAAAGCCGCATCTTCACCCGCGGCTTAAAGTCCAACGATCGTTTTTCGCTTGACTTGCCATTTTTCCAAAACCCTTGCGTATCATTCGTATCTTCCATATCGTTCCTACCTTCCATATCATTCCTATCATTCCTATCGTTCGTAGCTTCCAAACCACCATTTCCCTTCTAGGCTCGCTGCTCTAACCTGCAATTGGCCGGGCATTTTCTAAGAGGCGAGTGACACCCCGATAAGATCAACGCCGCCTTGTATCGTCCGACCGTTTCATTATATCTAATAGACGTATTATACGCAAGGACTAATTTCACGTATGCAACAGACTTTCCGGGAGGATCAAATGGCATTTTCAGACTTCGATAAATTACGGGCGATCGCGATCGTTAACATCTTTGAGACCAGCCGACCGTTCGGCGAATATTCCGCCCTGGCCGTGCTCAATGACGGCGCCGGCATCTCGTACGGCATCAGCCAGTTCACGCACCGCTCGGGTGCCTTGCTCGCGGTCGTGCTTCGTTATCTGCTGATGGGCGGAACCACGGAGCGTGCGGTAATAGAGGAATGTCTCGGCCTGCTGCGGTCCGCTTCCGTGTCGGCCATCAACGCCGCGTCACGGAACGCGCGATTGAAGAATGCACTCCGAGCCGCGGCCGCGACACCCGAGATGCGCGAGGCTCAGCATCACGTCGCCTACGAACGTTTCATGATCCCGGCCATCAAGGCATGCGAGGGGTCTCAGTTTACCCAGCCGCTTTCACTGGCGGTCATTTATGATTCGATCAACCACGGCTCTTGGGAGCTGATCCGCGACCGCGTTCGCCTGCCCGAACCGGTCGTCCGCAGCATCGGGTATGAAAAAGCGTGGATCACCGCCTACGTCCGCGAGCGTCACAACTGGCTCCGCAGCATACCGCGTCTCAGGGTTACCTCATACCGCACTTCATTCTTTCTCGCGCAGATCGTCGCCGGCAACTGGCAGCTCAAACTGCCATTGACCGTGCACGGCTATGTGTTGAAAGTCCAACACTTTCCGCCGGATCTGTTCGGCGTCACAACTTCGGCGGCCGGGCACCCGCCGATTCTCGACAGCGAAACTTCAACCAGCTCGCCAGAACCTCTCCTGACAGAACGCGTTGACGCGTTCCCCGCACCACAAGCCCGGCCGCCGAGAAATTCTTCGGACAGCGTGCGGCGGATAGGAAAGGATCTGGCCGAAACGTTTGGAAAATACGAACGGGTCGAATCTGCCGTCCGCAATGTTGTGACGCGGGCCGACTCAGCCAAATCGCTCTGGACGACCGTCGCCGGAACCGCGTGGCAAACGCTCTGGGCGGTCGTCTCATTTTTCATCGGCCTTCCGCGTGACGTGTGGCTGGCCGTCGCGATCATCGCCGCCGTGCTGACGATCATTTATCTCTACCGGCAATTCGCTCTCGGCCGCATCCGCGAGTTGAACGGCCTACAACTTCAATCGCCGACCACGGAGCGGCTCGAAACCTCCGTCACAACCGAAAATGAATGACGCAAAAAATATTCTTATCGCATGGCTCAGTGCCGGCTCGCCGCTGCTCGCGGCCGCCGCATCCGAAACCGGCGTCACAATTCTCTCAGCCGTCGTCCTTCCGATCCTCTTTTTCACCATCGGCAAAGCGATCGACGTCCTGCTCCATATCTACCTCGCAGGCAGTACCAAGAGCGGTACCGACTATGACGTTCTACCTTCTTCCTCTCCTTCCTCTACTTCTGTGGTCGGGCTTTCTTCCCGGCACGAGGGTCGAACCACAGAAGAAGACAAAAAAGAGGAACCGGAACGAAAGGAGCGAGACTGATGACGACAAAGAACAAACTCTACATCGGCCTGGCTGTCCTGGTCCTGCTCGTCACGATCGTGGCTTCGCTTTGGTCGGCCCGCCGCATGGCAACGCTGGAAACCGAGGCGACGAACGCAAGAGCCGCCGCCGAGCATTCCGAGACAAGAGCGCACGAAATGGAACTGCGTGCCGCTGAATACAAACAAAAGATCGAATTTTTCGAAGGAGAGCTTTCGGCCCTGAGGTCGATCGCGTCACAACAAGATGAACAACTTAAGGGTCTCACAACCAATACTGAAAATGCTCGTAATGACGTCGGCCGTGCTCGTGCTGTTCGCGGTATCGAAAGCACAACCGCCGAACTCTGCGCCAAGCTCGCCGAACTCGGCCATCCGTGCGATCGAGTCGAGCGCGTCACAGATCGTTAACGCTTGCGCCGCCGCCGCGGAAGAACTCGGGGTCTCACGTAAGCTCATCGACGCTCTGGAACAAGAGAACTCGGCGCTCCGCGAACGGCTCGACACTGCAACGCGGACCGAGGCCGTCCTTAAAGAATTAAGTGAGACCCGACGGGCGGAAGCAGAGGCTCTCCGCTCAACGGTCTCCGCAAAGAACGAGACGATCGCCGCCAAGGACGCAGCACTGGCAAAACAAGACGAACTCGTCAACGAACTGAGACGCCGAAAGTCGTCACCCTGGAAACGAGTCGGCGACATCCTGATCGGCGTCGCAATTTCTGCTGTCTTGAAATGAGCTTGGCCTTTTGTCGCCAACGGCGACCGATATTAAAGCCCAGGGTGAAGCCGCTTCGGCGAACCCTGGGCCGATGAACGAAAGGCGGAGCTCGCTGAAGGCGAGCAATCATCCCGACAACGAATTTTTATTCGTCGCCTTCAGCGACGGATTCCATCGCTCAACCTCACCTGGGGTTTCATTCGCTACCGCTCATTGCACCCCAGGCTTTAACATTTGTCGCCGTCGGCGACTACAAAGCTACAAAACCATGAACACAAACATCGAACAAGCCCTCGAACACCTTAGAACCAACAACCGCCGCTACGCCAAGTTTGAGCGTTATTACGCCGGCGTCCACGAACTGAGTTTTGCGACCGAGAAGTTCGCGAACGCATTTGGGTCACAGTTTCGCGAATTCGCAATGAACCTTTGCCCGGCCGTGTGTGACGCTATCAAAGACAAACTAAAGATCACCGGCTTCGGCATCGGACGTGGGCCGGATGAAGCGGGGTCACAGATCGATATTATCTGGGACAACAACCGAATGGACTTACGCTCGGGCGGGATACATAAGGAGGCCCTCAAGAACGGCGACGCCTACGCTATCGTCTGGCCCGACGACAACGGCCGAGCCGCCATCTTCCCGAACAATGCTGCGAACCTCTCTGTCACTTATTCTGACGATGCTCCCGGCAAGATCATGCACGCCTCAAAATTCTGGCGCACCATCGACAAACACACGCGCCTCAATCTCTACTTTCCCGACCGGATCGAGAAATACATAACGGCAAAGCCGACCGAGAGCTATTTGCCGGAAGCATCCGAGTTCGTCCCTATCGTCGACGACAACTTCGCGGCATCTCAACCCGAACTATTCGAAGGCGCAAGGCTGCCTGCCGATAGTGCCCACATCGTCCCAAACCCTTATGGCATCGTCGCCGTCTTTCATTTCGCCAACAACGCTGACGTCGGAATGCCAGGCCGGTCCGAACTCGAAGCCGCGATCCCGATCCAAGACGGCCTGAATAAATCCGTCCTGGATATGCTGGTAGCAATGGAATTCTCGGCCTATCGCCAACGCTGGGTCGCCGGGATCGAGGTGCTGACCGACCCCGACGGCAAAGAGATCCAGCCGTTCAAGACCGGAGCCGACCGGCTGTGGGTAGCCAGCGATCACAACTCTCGTTTCGGCGATTTTGACACGACCGAACTCGATCAGTTTCTAAAAGTAAAGGACAGCTTCCGCATCGATATCGCCAGCGTCACCGGAACGCCGCTCCATTACCTGATGCCACACATGCGCGGCCAGCCAAGCGGCGAGACGCTGAAAAAGTCGGAATCCCGCTTCATCGCCAAAGTCCGCGACCGCCAGGCCGCCTTCGGCCAAACATGGGCCGACCTGATGGAGTTCGCCCTCCTGATCGAAGGCCGAAGCCCCGCCGTGCGCCTCAAAACCAAATGGGAAGACCCATCCCCAATGTCGGATCGCGAACGACTGGAAAATATTCTATTGAAAAAGGAAATCGGGCTGTCCGCAGAAGATGCGCTGAAAGAAGCAGGATATTGAAAAGCCAGGAGCGCACGGTGAATGGATCTCCGTGCTCTCCGTGCCCTCTGTGGTAAATTCCCTTTACGGTGCTAGCCAGCCCGCAAATGAGAGCCACGCCTGCGACTCCGAAATGACCAGCCGCAGTGGAACGGCTGCGACGAGAAGGGCAACACCAGCCGCGAATACTTTGTTGAGGCGTCCGGTCTTCCATGTCCGCCAGACGAGGATAGCGACAGCCGTGATCGCCGGCAGCCCAAACGCCCAGAAGTATGTATACGGCTCGGGTACGATCGAGACGCGGAACAACGCCGCCGGCATGAAGTTGATCGCCGTCAGGAGCATCAGGCCCTTATGTTCCGCCGGACGCTTTCGGTAGTAGACTGCCGACGCAAATAACACGATGAAGAGCACCATGTCGGACACAGGCAATAGGAAGAACCCATGCGGATCTGCTCCCGGAGGTGCGTTGCGGCGAACGAGCAGAGCATCATATGCCGTCGCCAACCCGACCACGATCACCAGCCCGGCAAGGGCGATCCCGGCAAACCCCATAGTCATATGAAGCTTGATATTCCTGGTCCGAATTAGTGCAACCTGGGTGACAAAGTACAATACCCACGCCGACATCACTATTCCGTGCGCATGGACCAGGGCGTTAGCGATCGGCCGTGCGTCCTGGAAAAACGAGATCGCGTAGTAGGATTTGAAATAGCCGATCAGAACAACGAGCGGGAACGCAACGGCGGCAGCCAGTATCAGTTTTCGGTCCGCCATTCGTGGATTCAGAATATCTGCATTGATTGCCATAACATCTACCTCAAACTCCTACGCGAAACACTGCGGAAGTTCGTATCAACAGGACGGCCAAATTTTGTCTTGCAAAGACCGTCGATGTATCCTGTTTCCTATGCAAACGCGTGAAAAATATAAAGTTGGGCTGATCCAGATGTCGATGGGCACCGACCTCGACGCAAATCTGACAAAAGCGGTCGAGTTCGTTGAGGAAGCTGCCGGACAAGGTGCGAATATCATCTGCTTGCCCGAGATGTTCCGCTCGCAGTATTTCTGCCAGCTTGAGGATGCCGACCTTTTCGACCTGGCCGAACCGCTCGATGGCCCGTCGGCAAAAGCGCTTTCCGCAGTTGCCGATAAAACCGGTGCAACTATCGTCGCTCCAATATTCGAGAAACGCGCACCCGGGCTTTATCACAACAGCTTGATCATTATTAAACCCGGTGAACCCATCGCCGGCGTCTATCGCAAGATGCATATTCCCGATGACCCGGCGTATTACGAAAAGTTCTATTTCACGCCGGGCGATATGGGATTTAAAACATTTGACACCGAGTATGGAAAGATCGGTACGCTGATCTGTTGGGACCAGTGGTATCCGGAAGGCGCCCGGCTGACAGCCCTGCGTGGTGCGGAAATTTTGTTCTACCCGACCGCCATCGGCTGGCATCCGTATGAGAAAGACACCTACGGCGCCCAGCAGCAGGACGGCTGGCGGACCATCCAGCGTTCACACTCGATCGCCAACGGCGTTTACGTCGCCGGAGTAAACCGCGTCGGCCATGAGGTCTTCGTTCCGGACACTCCCGGCATTCAATTCTGGGGACACACATTCCTCAGCGACCCATTCGGCGTGATCGTCGCCGAGGCACAAGGCGAGACCGAACAGGTCGTCATCGGCGAGGTCGACCCCGCCCGCATCGAAGAGGTCCGCCGCGGATGGCCGTTCCTCCGCGACCGCCGTATCGATGCGTACGGCGAGATCACAAAAAGGTTTATCGACTCTAGGAGTGATTTTCCTATTTTTTGACAAGAAATACGATTTCTTCTTATAATTACGGCGAGGAGAATATATGGCAACAATGACGATTTCCTTACCCGATCCTCTGCGTGAATTTGTTGAAGCGGAAGTTTTGGCCGGCAACTACGGATCCGCAAGCGAGTTGTTTCGGGAAATGGTTCGTGAGCGGCAAAAAGCGAAGGCTCAGGAGCGCCTCGAAACCCTTTTGCTGGAAGGCCTCGAAAGCGGTCGGCCTATCGAGGTGACGAAGCAATACGTTGAATCACGGCAAGCTGCCCTTCGAGAAAAGCTAAAGAAAGGCGGCAAAAGATGAAGCTCGGATTGTTCTTGCTGCCGAGGGCCGAAAAGGATATTGACGAACACTGCACATTCATTGCGAGAACGAGTCTAGCCACCTCGCTCGCATTCGACCATGCGGTCTTCGAATCTCTGGACCGCCTCAGTACACATCCAGAACTTGGTTCCACCGTCAATACCAACGATCCCAGGCTGATAGATCTGAGAATGTGGTTCGTAAAGGGATTCAGGAAATATCTTGTCTTCTACCGTGTTTTCGGCAACTACATTGAAGTGATCCGGGTACTGCATTCAGCACAGGATAGAGACAACATCCTGCTTGATGAAGATAAAGAATGATCCTTAAAACAAGGCCTTCACAATTTCTCCCGGGATCCGGCTCGGCAGCAACTCCGCGAGATCTTATGCCCGCCGAATGGGAGCCGCACGAGGCCACCTGGCTCGGCTGGCCGCACAACGCTTCGGATTGGCCCGGTAAGATCGCGGCGATACATTTCGTTTACGGCGAGATAGTAAAAAAGATCGCGGCCGGTGAGATCGTGCGGATCATCGTCAACGATGAAAAGCACGAGGCAAAGGCCCGCGGCATTTTGAACAAGGTCGGCGTCGATCCAACAGCGGTCGAATTCTTTCGCATCCCGACCGACCGCGGCTGGACGCGCGATTTTGGGCCGATCTTTGTTCGTAAGGGTAAGACCACCGCGATTGCCGGATTCAAGTTCAACGCGTGGGCTAAATACAGCGACCACAAGAAAGACGCGAAGGTTGCTGGGAAGCTTGCCAGAAAGCTGAAGAAGGAATATCGGCCAGTACTGCACAACGGCAAGCCGTTTGTACTCGAAGGCGGGGCGATCGATGTCAACGGCCAAGGCACTTTGATAACGACCGAAGAGTGTTTGCTGGACCAGACGATACAGGTACGCAATCCGGGCGTTTCCCGAAAAGAATACGAAAAGGTTTTGCATGAAAGTCTCGGAGCGACCAATGTTCTCTGGCTAAACAAAGGTATCGCCGGCGACGACACGCACGGACATGTCGATGACCTGTGTCGGTTCGTAAATGAAAGAACCGTCGTGCTCTGCCGCGAGAGCGATCCCAATGACCCCAACTACCATTTGCTCGAAGAAAATCGTGAACGGCTGGAAGGCTTTAAGCTCGAAAATGGCTCAAAGATCCAGACAGAATTTCTTCCTATGCCCGCACCGCTCTACTACCGCGGCCAGCGTCTTCCCGCAAGCTATGCAAATTTTCTGATCACTAACGCGGCGGTCCTCGTTCCAACTTTTAACGACCCAAACGACCGGATCGCTCTAGGCACATTAAGCGAATTCTTTCCAGACAGATCGGTCGTCGGCATCCATGCCGTCGATCTGGTTTGGGGGTTGGGCACTCTGCATTGTCTGTCGCAGCAGCAGCCGGCTGATCTTTGAAAATTGAATACGATCTTAGTTGAGGTAATCGATCGGATCTTCGAGCAATGGCGTAGGGGGCGCATCGAATTTAGGCTGCTCTTCCTCGAGTGTCCAAACCTCAAATAACGCGGGCGGGCATTCGGTGATAAACCGCGAAGGTTTTTGCAGGACGGTCTGGCGATTGTAGTCGGTCAGCAACAGCGGATAGGTGATGTAAAGCTCGTCTTTGGCTCGGGTCAGAGCGACGTACCAAAGGCGGCGTTCCTCTTCTTCGCTGTCGATCTCTTTGAGCGAGCGAGGACTTGGGAATTTGCCTTCGGCGGCCCAGATGATAAATACGGCCTTCCACTCCAGACCCTTAGCCTGATGAACGCTCGTCAGCGTCAAAAGCTCGTCCTCACCACCGCCTTCGATAACGTCTTCGCCGACAATCGCCTGCGGCTCTTTGAAGCGCTCGGTCGAAAGCAAGGCAAGTTCCGAAAGAAAGTCTTCGGTCGAAGTGTACCGGTTTGCGAACTGAGCG
>JANNNS010000285.1:0-7737 GCA_031398645.1 Acidobacteriota bacterium | reverse complement strand
GTAGCTTGATTCTGCATAAGTAAATTTCTCCCTTGGTACGAATTTAGCCAATGGCTATGCACCCTGAAATGCAATCACTATGCCGATGTTACAAAACGCCTAAATCTTGATTCTGATCAACTTAAGAGTCTGACCGTGTGTCCTGATTTCGTTCACGCTGAGGAGATAAGAGAACACGGGCCTGAAGGCCCGTGTTCATTTCCATGCGCACCCGACAAGTTCACTTGTTCTTGACTGCGCTAAATGCGACGACGCCTATGCCAGGAACATCCAGCGTCCCGATCATCTTGTCGCCATCTACCTTTCCGTCTATGCCGATCGTAGTAGGCTGCCCCTGAACATCGGCCTGCATCGTTCCGGTCACTTTCGAGCCGGCAACCTTGCCCTTTTCGATAGTGCCGTTGCCTACACCTGACGCCATTGTTCCGATAAAATCGGCTCCGGTTTGTTTCAGTTCGACAACAAGGTCGATCATCTGGCCGCCTGCATCAACGGTCATAGTCCACTTTCCATTGATATTCGCCGCAGGGCCGCTGGCAGCACTTGAGGCCGCATTGGGATCGACTATTGTCACCTTTGCAGGATCGACCGTGATCTCGGCCAAACGTTTCGCAACGGCGGGTGTCATCGATTCCTGGTAGCGGCCGCCGATGTGCTTTGCGAGGAATTTTTCGGAAGCGGCGATCATCGCCATATTGTTCACAGGACGGGCGAATCCGTGGCCTTCGTCTGGAGCAAGGATGTATTCGACCGGATACTTGCGGTCGCGTAGAGCGACGACGATCTGATCGGATTCACGCTGTTTAACGCGAGGATCGTTCGCACCCTGGACAACCATCAGCGGCGTCTTGATCTTATCGGCATGGGCGTGGGGTGATTGCCGCTTCATTTGAGCAAGTCCTTCCGGTGTTCTCGGATCGCCCATTCGTTTGTAGAACGTTTCGCGAATGGCTTCCCAGTACGGCGGAATAGAATCGAGCAGCGTCTGCAGGTTCGATGGCGGAACGATTGCGACCGAGGCTGCGTATTCGTCCGGCGTGAACGCCACTCCGGCCAATGCCGCGTAGCCTCCGTAGCTTCCACCCATGATGGCGACGCGTTTAGGATCGGCTATGCCCTGTTCGACAAGGTATTTCTTGCCCCATGTGATGTCGTCCTGCATCTTCTGACCCCATTCGTTGTTACCAGCGTTCAGGAATTTCTTTCCATATCCGGTCGATGCACGGAAGTTTGGCTGGAGAACAGCGTAGCCGCGGTTTGCCAAAAACTGGGCGTAAGAATGATAGCCCCACACATCACGGCCCCACGGGCCGCCGTGGATGAAGAGTACGGTCGGTAAGTTCTTGCCATCCGAACCTTTCGGGATCGTCAGATAAGCCGGGATCTCGAGGCCGTCCGAAGACTTGTATTTGACCGGCTTCATCGGCGAAAGCAGCTTTCGGTCGAGCTTTTCGCGCACCTGGTAGAGAGTCTTCAGGTTCTTCGATTTGCGATCGTACAGCCACACAGTGCCGGGGTCGACATCGCTCGACGTAACAACGATGAATTTCGTTTCATCCTTGGTTGTGGACTGGAAATTCACATCGCGGTCACCGAGCGACTTTTTGATGTAGTTGTAATCACTCTCGTATTTCTTGTCCTTCCAGTAGATCCGAGTGCGGTCCTCCACATACGTGGTCGCGATGAGTTCATCGGACAGGTCAGAGAAATTGGCTCCGCCAAAATCTACTTTGCCGAGTGGATCGCTCTCGACCTTGGTGACGGTACCGGTCTCGGCATCCATCAGGACGAGTTCGATCAGGTCGAGGTTGCCCTTGTTCGTTTGCATGTAGACGCGTTTGTTGTCTTTGTGAAATCGAACAGGGCCGCAGGATTCAAATGCGTTGCAATCGTAGATCTTTGTCGCTTTGCCATCGGCTCCTATCTTAAGGATCTCGGTGTCGCCGTTCTGAGCCGCACGCGTCGCAAGACGGAGCTTGTCGGCATTATCAAAGATCATTCCCTGATAGCGGTCCTTATTCTCGCTTATCAGCGTTCGCTCGCCGGTGGAGATCTTTACCTTGTAAAGGTCATGCCAAGCCTTGTCGCGTTCGTTGATGCCGACATAGATCGCGTCCGGGTCCGATTGCGGCACGGCCTGGATCATTGCCCTGACGCCCTTAGCGTCGGTAATGTTGCGTGCTGCAGGAACGTCTGAACCCGCTGCGGGCTTGTCGGCAGGATTAACGGCGTAAACATTAAAATTCTCATCGCCGCCTTTGTCCTGAACGAAGAGTATGAACTTACCGTCGTTTGACCAGAAGTAGTTGCGGACCGGCCGCAGCGTATCCGCCGTCATAGGCCGGGCTGCATCGAACGGTTCGTCAATGCCCTTGACCCAAACATTCATCGTATCTTTATAAGGTTTGACGAAGGAAATGTACTTGCCGTCAGGCGAGATCTGTGCACCGGCATATTCCGGATTGCCGAAGATCAACTCGCGGTCGATAAGTGGCGGAACCTGGCCGTTCGCGGACGAAAGCCCGACTCCGAGCAAAACAAAAAGACTAAGACAAATTAAGAGTTTGTTCATAATTTTGGATTTCCTTTCGCGTTCGTACGATTCGGTCGGGCAGATTGTTCAGGCAATTTGCCAGATGTCGCCGGACCATTGTTTCTTCCTGAATTTGGCCTCGCTCCAGAAGCCTTTGACCAGTTCGATAACGGGTTCTTCGCCGCGTCTTATCACCAGCGTCACGGCGTCGTATCTGGAATTGATCTCCCGTATCCCAAAAATGCGTCGATAGACCCGTGCTGTGCGAATGATCTGCCGCTGCTTTCGCAGATCGACGGCGGACAGCGGACCCGTGAATTCGTCGGAACTTCGGGTCTTGACCTCAATGAAGCACAGAAGGTCGCCGTCCAGTGCTATGAGGTCGATCTCACCGGTTATCTGGCCGTTATTTCTGTTGCGGCCGATCGGTACCTTGAAATTGCTAACGACCATCCGATAACCGCTCTTTTTCAGATGCTCGGCGGCCAGTTTTTCGCCAAGATCGCCAAGCGTTCTTGAACTTTGCCAGTCAAGCCGATTATCCTGTTCATCTAAGGCCATTAACAAATCTAATTGAGGTGATCGTGATAACAGATTGTACCAGAAACCTTTTTGCATCCGCAGCGTTGATATTTTGCGGAGCTGCGAGCATTTATTGCCAATCAGCCCCGCCGTCGGCAAAGCCGCTGGCCGCGATGCCGGAAGTCGTCCAGGTTGATAAAATGCCGATCTCATCATACGACCCCGGCAAACTGCCTGCTCCATATCATACCGAGAGTGCCCGCCGGCCTTCGAAGCAAGTGCCGATGCCCGCGGGAGCGAAACTCACCGTCCCGAAAGGCTTCAAGTTGAACATTTTTGCCGAAGGTGATTTCAAAGTGCCGCGTTGGATGGCACTCGCCCCGAATGGCGACGTCTTTCTTTCGGATTCCGGTGCCAACTCGGTCATCGTTTTGAGGGACAAGAACAAAGACGGTGTTGCCGAAGAGCGTTTCGTGTTTTCTAACAAGCTGTCTCAGCCATTTGGAATGGCGTTCCATAAGGAATGGTTCTACGTCGCGAACACCGACTCGATCGTCCGATTCAAATATAAGCCCGGACAGACGGTCGCCGAGGGCGATCCCGAAAGGCTGGTCGAACTTACGCCGGGCGGCTATAACCAGCACTGGACCCGCAACCTGCTGTTCTCGCCGGACGGCACCAAGCTGTTTGTTTCGATCGGTTCTGCCTCGAACGTCAGCGTTGAGGCTGACCCGCGAAGGGCAGCAATCTCCGTTTACGACCCCGACGGGAAGAACCATCGCATCTACGCCGGCGGGCTCAGAAATCCGATCGGCCTTGCCTGGAACCCTAAGACGGGGGAGCTTTGGACCGCCGTCAATGAACGCGATGGCTTGGGCGACGATCTTGTCCCTGACTACGCGACCTCGGTCAAGGAAGGCGGATTTTACGGTTGGCCATACAGCTATCTCGGCCAGAACGAAGACCCGCGACGCAAGGGCGAAAGCCCGGAACTGGTCAAGAAGTCGATCGTTCCCGATGTGATATTTCAGTCGCACGTTGCGGCACTTGGTATCCAGTTTTACACCGGAAAGATGTTCCCGAAGGATTATCAGGGCGATGCGTTCGTCGCCTTTCATGGTTCGTGGAATCGGGCAAAGCTTTCGGGGTATAAGATCGTTCGTATCAAATTTAACAATGGGAAACTCGTCGCTAACTCCTATCAGGATTTTGTATCCGGCTGGCTGCCCGATGAGAATTCTAATGAGGTCTGGGGCCGGCCCGTCGGTTTGCTTGTAGCTGCGGACGGTTCGCTGCTGATCACTGATGACGGCGGCGATAAGATCTGGCGCGTCAGCTACGGGAAGTAGGAGGCTTGAGCGGCGGTTAATTTCAATCGCCGTTTGAATACCTTGCGTCTGCCAGATATACTTTTCCTGGAAGCGGTACAAGGCCTTATCGAAATGAGGTGCAACGTGCCGCGAAACGTTCACATCTACATCTGTTGGCATAGTCAAGCCCGTCCCAAGCGGGTAAACTCCTCCGAAGCGTAAAGCTTTGTTTGACTCTCGACGGCGGCGTATAGAACGCCTGCCGATCGTTTCACGGCGACCCCCACCGGTCGTAAAGCTACCAATATGAAATTTCGTAACGCCTTTCTCAAAGGCCTCCTCTCTCTCTCCGTCTTCTCACTGACGGCAATCGCAACGTACGGTCAGGACTCGAAAACACGTTCTGACCTCTCCCAATCCTTTGAAAGTTTTGATCTCGTCCGTGTAGTAAAAAGCCCTGCACCTGCGGGCGCCAAAACCCTTTCCATCGTGGCTGCGGGCCGGAACTACACACTTAAGGTCACTCCTAACGACCTGTTTTCCGACCGCTATCGTGCCGAAGATTCGCAGTCGCCTTCGGTCATCGGGCTTGAGCGGCCGGTCGTCAATACCTTCAAGGGCACGATCGAAGGAATCGAAAATTCCGAAGTCCGGCTGACCATCGACGGAAATGACATTGTCGGATTCTTCGATGTGGCCGGCGACCGGTTCTTTGTTGAGCCAGCCGATCGTTACTCGGACAACGCAAAAGCCGACCAGTCCGTTGTTTATCGTGAAAGGGACGCCCTAACACAGCAAACCTTTTTCTGCGATGCTGACCTTCCGACCCGTGTCGAGAACGGGATGGCTGCCGTAACTGCTGACCCGGCAAACGTTATTCTTGCATCACGCCGGATGGAAGTAGCGACCGAGGCCGACTTCGAGTACGTCAATCTGTCCGGCAGCCCGTCGTCGGCTAACAGCCAGATCGCCAGCATTCTGAACATGGTCGAAGGCACCTATGCGGCCCAGATCGACCTCAATATCAGCATTGTTTATCAGCATACGTGGTCGACCCCTGACCCATTTGCCGGAGCCAATACGGGTGTGATCTTGACAAACTTCCGTTCCTACTGGAACTCGAATTTTCCGAACTCAAGCATTCCACGCGACACGGCCCATATGTTCTCGGGCAAATCAAATATCCTCTCGGCTGGAATTGCTTATGTCGGAACGGTTTGCAACAATCCCGGTGCGTCATATGGCGTCAGCGGTTATGTTAACTGGGCTCCGGGCAAGTATCTGATACCGGCCCATGAGCTTGGCCATAACCTCGGTGCCGAGCATGCCGAAACGGCCCAGGGTTGCGGGAACACGATCATGAACGCGTTTTTGAGCGGATCGGCCCAAATGACGTTCTGTTCATTCTCACAGAACCAGATCGGCACCTTCATTTCCGGCAGCGGAAGCTGCTTGAACGGCGGTTCGCCGACCCCGACGCCGACCCCGACACCTGTTCCGACAGCGACGCCGGTGCCGACGCCGACGGCAACGCCATTCCCGACTCCTTTCCCAACGCCGTTCCCAACACCGTTCCCGACGCCGACGGCTACGCCGTTCCCAACTCCTTTCCCGACGCCGACCCCAACACCGAAGCCGCGTCCAACACCGGGGACGAACCCGACCCCTGTTCCGACGCCGAATCCTACACCGAATCCGACGCCAAATCCTACACCAAACCCGACACCGAATCCGACTCCGGTGCCGACACCAAATCCGACGCCCAATCCTACTCCGAACCCGACTCCGGCGCCGTCTCCGACACCGTTCATTCCGCGACCGCGCAACGTCGTAGCAGCGGGGCTTTTCATAACAGAGCTTTCGAGTGAGACTCCGTTCGCGACGGCCGCAGAAGGAAATATCGAGCCGCAGGGCTTTGCATTTAACGATGCACTTGCCTTCTGGCTGAACGAACGTCAAGAGGCGACCTTTGCTCTGCAGAACGATCCTCTTGCAACACTCTGAGCGTCACAGAAATGACCGGGGGAATTTCCCCTGGCCTTTCTTGATCTCACTCACCTGAGCCTACCCGATAAATTACGAGCGACCCGTATTTTCGGTCCGTATCCGTAAACACCTTTTCAAGATTCGCCTCGAAAACCGATTCATTCAACGTGGGTTTCAGATGTCCGTTTCTAAGGCCGTCGTCTATGGCCACGTAACGAATATTGTTCTCACGGAGCAGCCGGGTCAGTTCGGCCGGGTTGCGTTCGCTGAAGAGGCGCTTGAGTATTTTGTCGCGTTCACCGGTGGCGTAGCCCATTGACCAGCCAAAGTATGCCCAGCCGTAGAAAATTCTGCGACCCGAAAGCAGGATCGGGTGGTGGACATAGTTGTCGGTGAGAAAGATGTCATTGGGCTGCGTCTCACTTTGCAGCCACGCGTAGAGCGGGCCGCTGCCGAACGGGACCGTAAAAGTGTTTATGTTGTGAATGCGGAAAAGCTCGATCACGCCGCCGACCGAGATGAAAATCAGAAGGGCAGCGGCGAGCATCTTGCCGGCGTATTTTACTTTTGTGAGACGCACTATCGTATAGGCGGCATAAGCGTTGATCAGGATCAGCCAGACGTTCATGAACTTGTGGTTGTTCATAATGTCGGTGCTGAGCTGAGTGCAGAACGTGAGCACGACAAGGCTCGAGATAGCGAGGAAAAGTTTGCGGTGGAGTGCTGTCAGGAGCGCCGTAGCGATCAATGCGAGGACGAACTTGACACCGAACGTGAACGAAAAATACTCGGCGACATTCCAGACGGTTGCCGGTTCTACGACATAGCCCCAGCGGAACAGTTCTGTGACGCCGCGTGACGTTCCTGACCGTAGAAACAATATCTGCGGCACGGCGATCACCGCCGAGACGATGAGCAGGCAAAGGGTCTCAATTCTATTGCGGAAGAAAAGAACCATCGATCCGATGACCGCGAATCCGGCAACGTAGATCGCTCCGTTCCAAAGGGGAAGCAGGCCGAGCACGAGGCCGGCGATAATGTAGGGAATGAGTTTTGAAAGTGAGACGCCCGTTTCTGATGGGATTTGAATGGCGGTTGCGGTTGGTTCAGATGTGGCGAGATCGCCGTCCTCTATTTCGTCGGGGGTCTCACATTTCCCAGCCGGCTTAGGTTCGTTCTCCTTGATCTGATCGATCAGAAAGATGAGCACTACCAGAAATATGCCGATCGCGGCCGGGAGATGGCGTTGGGCGAGGAAGGTTCCCATCGACCATACACCCCATTGTTCGCCTGTGTATTTATAGATCGAGTTCAGCCACTCGGTCGCGCCTACTGCGGCGAAGAACATTTCGCCAATCGAGCCTTTCGACCAAAGAAAAGGTATGT
>JANNNS010000109.1:0-3697 GCA_031398645.1 Acidobacteriota bacterium | reverse complement strand
CTCGGTGGCCCTTTTTTTGCAGATTGGGCTCGTTCCGTAAAATCGCTAAGAGGCTGGAATGACATGGACAGCGCCTTTACCAACTATGTGGCTCACCCCCTTCAGGGGGCGACAACGGGCAGGATATACGTCACGAACAGTCGGACGGCCGACAGCGTTGAATTCGGAGCCTCGAAAGAGTATTGGACGACGCGAATGGAGGCGATGGCGTGGTCGGCATTCTGGAGCACACAATTCGAGCTTGGACCGATCAGCGAGGCTTCGATAGGTAACGTCGGGATGACGAGAAAAAACGACAAAGGCACTATGGGCTGGGTCGATCTGGTCATGACTCCGACGGCCGGGACCGCCATCTTGATCGGCGAGGACGCCATTGAGAAATATGTTCTGAAGCGTATGCTTAGAGATTCTGGAGGAAGAGTCACGACCAGGATCAAGATCTGGCGAAGCCTGCTGACGCCGATCATGAGCGTCACAAATATGCTCGGGGGAAAGCCACCGTGGAGCCGACGTTCCAATTTCATGGCGGCTGCCCCGCTGAACGATTCCGACGATAGTTCAACCTCGATCCGGAATTCGTCAAGCCAACCACAATGACGCGTGGACTTTTGTACTTTGAAAGCGAGATTCGACCCTTTTAAAGACAAAAATGGTAGGCACTAGCAGAGTTGAACTGCTGACCCCTACCGTGTCAAGGTAGTGCTCTACCACTGAGCTAAGTGCCTACACGCCGCTTCTGCTATCCAAAAGCGAACTCAAAGAATGCCAAACCCGCAATTCGATGTCAAGGAAGTGCCCTCGACTCGACGGATGAGATCTACCATCGAATGACCGGAACCGGATTAAGCGGATGTCTGCAGAACCATCCAGCTGCTACTTTTACAAGGTTTCTGTGGAATCCGGCATTGGGAAATGCGGCTTTGACCTCGTGGACGTAAGATGAGGGAAGCCCACTCTTTACGAAGCCGAGCGAGAAATCGACCAGGTCGCCTTTACGAAACGCCTCAACGATCGGAGCATCAGTATATCGCCGCACCTTGTGGTGTTCCCCGATCATTCTTGTGATCTCAGCTGACCATTCGCCCATTCCGTTACGCCCTAGGTATTCTTTTGCCCGGACGATCGACGGCGGCAGGTAGTCGAAGTTGTTGCCCGGCCAGATGCCGATATCGTGAAAACAGCCCGCGATAATGACCTTCTGCCTCTGTTCCGGGTCAAGGTTGGCGAGCGCAAGCGTGAAGTTGACCATTCTGTATACGTGGTTCCGGTATCCGCTCAAAGCCCCGCCCACTTGGTCCCGCCATTCGCCAAGAATCTCGTCAATTAGTGGAATCTCGATTTCGATCTGCATCGGTCAAGCGTCGCCTCAACGTGGAACCTGACATATAAGCCAATATCTCAGGATCTGGCGAATTAGACTATAGGTTTAAATACTTGCGTCTTGTCCTCGTCTGTTTCGGTCATCCTCGTGAACGCGTTCAACCTGCTTCCATCCTCCAAACAATAAACAAGCGTGTCGTCGTCGTAGGTCCGTCCACAGGCTTGGCAATGCTGGAAGAGACGAGAAATCCCACTGGCCATTATGTCGCGGCCAAGGAACTTCCTGACCTCAGAAATAAAAACGGGCCAGGCAGGCTCGTGTCTTAGCAAAAGATGATTTGGGCTGTCGAGAGGCGCGAATTTCGCATCCTCGATCATCGCTGCGAGGCGCCGTCCTTCCTCGAAGGGAACCAAAGAATCACCCCTTGAGTGAAGAACGAGGACTGGGACCTTCAACTCGGACAGGATCGGCCGAACATCAAAATCACCTATCGCCTCAAATATTGCGGCCGCATTCTCAGGCGATACTGACTCCCTCTGCAGATCGTTGAATGACCTGACCTCCTCCTGGCTTCCTTCCGGAATACAAAGAGTAGTCCAAAGCTGACGGATAGCTGGATTCTTGCTTTTCCAGCCCTGGCGGATCAAGGTCACTTGGGCCTGACGTTTCTCGAGGACTCCCGGCTCCAGGCCAGCTTTCTTCCATCCTGCTGCGAAAGAGCCAAGCAGGATGAGATGCGAAACTTTCTCAGGATGGCGATGGGCATACGCAAGGGCAACTGGCCCGCCCTGCGAGATCCCAAATAGGGTAAAACGTTCGATTCCGACCGAATCTACGACTGACTCCAAGTCGGCCACAAAGGTCGCCAACGTTAAGTCGGTCGTATTCTGGTCCGAAAGGCCCGTTCCACGCTGATCGTATCGGATAAGCTGATTGCAGGCCGAGAACTCGTGAAGCAGATGGCTCCAAACCGGACTCGGCCAGTCCAACTCGAGATGGTTCATCCAGTTGCCGGCCTTTACGAAAGGAGGCCCGGAACCTACAGTCGAATAGGCAATGTTAATTCCATCAGCCGAGCGGCAAAATTTGATCTGCTGTTCCATTGCGATCGGGTTCCGGGCTTAGTTCACGCCGGTACAGAAACGATGCATACCGATCGCGACAAGTTTCGTCGTCCGATCGTCAACGTCATAATTGGGATTGACCTCAGAGAATTCAACGATTCGCGTATTAGCAAGTGAAGCCGCGTACTTGACGAGTTGGATGAATTCCCCGGCCCGCAACCCGAGCGGCGACGGGGCTGAAGTTCCCGGAGCGTCCGCCGATCGGACGGCATCCATGTCAAAACCAAAGAAGGTATTGAGTGATGTGCTGTGACTGACAAATTTCTGCTTGATGCTCTCCTTCAGTTCAACGTCGGCCTCTGTCCTTGATCGAAGCAGTTCCAGGCTTATCCGGTTGACGCGGAGCGACCGTATGTACTCGTAATAGACAGGCGAGCAAAAATGGGTCTGATATCCGACCTCGTAGAAATAGCTTGGACGAAGGTGATTTTCCTCCAGCAATTGGCGGTAGGGCGTGCCGCTGTTCCGTTGCTCTGCGATGCGTACGTCAAGGTGGGAATCGACGTTGATCGCGATCCAGTTCTCGCGGCCGAAGACCTCGGCAATAGCTCGTCCATCGGGATAAGAAATATCGTTGCCACCGCCGAGGACGATCAGACGCTTATCATCGGAAAGCACCTGCTTGACTATCGCAAGGTGATGCTCGTGGGTCTCTTCCAAGGTGCCGCCGATCTTGACATCACCCAGATCGAAGAGCTTTTTTCTAATATTGAATGGTGTCAGGCGATAAAATTGCTTCCGGATCGCGTCAGGAGCGAGGGCTGCTCCTTCGCGGCCGTTGTTTCGGCGAACACCTTCGTCCTGCGGGCAGCCCAGAATGACTATTTCCGCCCCTTCATAGTCGGCAAGCTCCGATCCGACGGTCTCGCCAAGACGCGGGTCGTTCTTGTCATTCCTGCCGAAAAAAAGGTCCTGCTTTGGACGTGTAGTACGGTCGAAAAGTTCACTCATTTTGTTTAGTTGAAAGAAGAGGTTTTCTCAATGATAGCACCGAATGTGTCCGCATTTGCAATCCTGTGCAGAGCAACGATTCAGGACGCCGTGGCGCGAAGAGTTTATGGTGGTCGATAAAACATGACGAATATGTATGCAAACGATGCGCATTGTCTGGCACAGCGAATGCATAGCAGGTAGCGGAATTGCTCTCTCCGCAATTAAGTACATCAATTCGGGAGAAATGGTTGTTATGAATAAGAAAAGTCTGATCTTTACATTTTTGATGTTTAGCTTTTTCTTAGGGGTGCTATTTATC
>JANNNS010000092.1:0-1833 GCA_031398645.1 Acidobacteriota bacterium | reverse complement strand
CGTGGTCGATGCCGCGGCGCACGAGCTCGTCGGCGAGCAAACGCTCTTCGACGCGGATAGTCTTACGGTTAAAGTTCACGTCGTCTTCGTTCTGATCGAACGTCTTTACGTCGATACCGGTCCGCTGGAAGATCTGAGCTCCGAACTTGAACGCTCCTACGAGAGCCGTTCCCGCTGAGATCGCCGTAGTGACAACCGGTGTCAATCCCCATACCGGCGGGAAAAGAACGTACTGTCCAACGCCGTATTCGCCCATAAACGGGCCACCGCCGAAGTATTGGTTGTTGGCGTCCTTGGCAAGACGCAAAAGCTGCCAGTCAGTCGGATTGATCACCAGACCATCCGGTTCATACCCTGCAACGCTCGAGGCTGGTGTGCGTACCTTCGTGATCGCCTTGTGAATGGCATCGAGGTTCGTATCACCGCCTTTTGCCTGTGTCAGAATGCCGGAGGTCTGCAGAATACCGGTGATGTTGTTACCGGTTCCTGGTCCGTTTAATAGCTGATCTTCTTCGCGCTGCTGGACCATGAATCGCAGACGCGAATTCACGTAATCCCGCAGCATCGGAAAGTCGTCCCACATTTCGTCGGTGACTTTGATCAGAACGGCGATCTTTTTGACCGGAGCAGAACCCGATCCGATATCCAGCGTGGCTTCCGGCTTCTCGCCTTCTTCCCCGGTCATCAGGGCACCGTTCACGTAGACGTCTTCTTTCGGGTAATAGATTGTGTTCTGTTGCGTTTCACCGGCCGACAGAAGATCACGAATCGTGAGCCGCTGCTGTTCGATCATCACCAGCCCGCCAGGAGGCGTCACGTAGTTCCGTGACGTATCCAAGCCAGTGGATGCCGAATCGAAGGTGGCTTTAATTCCAGCAGGAGCTCCGTTCGGACGATCCATCAGGCCGTGTGGCGTCAGAAAGCCTTTTGCCTCGAAAGACTGAGACTCGCCCCGCTTGGACCCTCCGGATTTGTACATTTCGATCAGCTGGTCGCCGAACGATTCAACGAATGGCTGCGAGAATTCGCCGTCACCGCCTGCAGGGTTAATTCCCGCGGGAGCTTCGCCGAACTGCTTCAGGCCAAGAATTAGTTGATCCTGAAGGATCGACTTACGAAGGCCCTCAGCCTCTGTCAGTAGAGCCGTCAACTTTTCCTGTTTTTCAGGAGTGTTATTTGGAAACTTTTTCTCGTCTTTCGGATCAGGCGTTTCCATTTCGATCGTCATCGCGGTGACCTGATCAAGCAGTTCACCGAATTTCTTTTGTTTTGCTTTTGCGTGTTCGCTCATTTTGTTTAATTCACTCCAAATCTAAGGTTTGAGATCTGCAATTTGATTGCCTGCAGTTTCAGATCAGCGAGTGAAGTGCCGGGCTCATCAGGTGTGCCTGATGGCGTAGCGGGTTCGGGTTGCGTCTCTGACTTTTCGGACTCTTCTTCAGTTTCGGGTTCACATTTCGCCCCGAGACCAATAATTGTGGTGTGGATCAGATCCACTAATTTCTGGTCGCCGTCGCTATTGCGTCGGCCGGCCTTTAACTCGGCATCGAGCATCGCCAGCTGCGAAGCGATCACGCCAAGCGGCATGAGGCCCATACTCTTGGCTCCGTTTGCGATGGTGGCGGCATTGCAGCCCCACAAAACATCGCTCGTGTCATAGAGTTTGAGTTCCTGTAGTTCACGGATCTCGCGGGATTTTTCGGGATCATCGGTCGGCTCGGTAACCGTGGCCGAGCGCACCACATCGTAGGCGAAGCTCATTTCGTTGATATCGCCGGCGTCGATGCACTCGAGTATCCAATTCGAAAGATCGTTCTTGAAATACTCACGTTT
>JANNNS010000040.1:0-27504 GCA_031398645.1 Acidobacteriota bacterium | reverse complement strand
ATCGGTTACAAAACGGCGAAATGGTATGCGAATCCGCAGCTAACAAAAACGCGGCCTGCTTTGTGACGAAAGCAGGCCGCGAGATCCAGAGAGTTTGGGTGACTCTATCTATAGTAACGACGTTGCTTCGGCTTGATCTTGTATGTATACAAGGCGGAACCGCCGGCACCGGCAAGGGCACCGATGACCGCTCCGCGACGTCCGCCGAGCAATCCGCCGATCAACGCTCCGCCGCCTGTTCCGAGGCCGATGTTGATCGCATTCCGATGGCGCCTATAGAAGCTCGGCCTGCGCGAACCATAGTTATTGTTATAGTTCGAATAGGAACGGCGAGGTGAGCTGTTGTAATACGCAGGCTGGTAGTAGCTGCGTTCATTACTTTGGCGGTAATTTCTACGGTTATAGTTGCGGCGATTATCTCGCCGGTTGTTGTAGCCGTAATAGGCGTTGCTGTAGTTGACCGAGCGGCCACGTGCTTTGCGGATGTTGCAGCTCTGGCCGTAGGACAAAACAGGCAGTGTGATGGCGAATACAAAAAGCAGCAGAGCGCCAACCAAAAACTTCTTCATATAGTGGTTCCTTCCTTTAAAAATTTCAGTCCGGAGAGAGATCTATGCTAAGTTTTTGGAGAGAGAAAAAACGTGGGCCGTTCCTTGGGTAATCGCAGATTACCGTAAAGCCCCATCCAATTGCAAGTCTTTTCAAGCAGGTGTTTTAGAATGAAGTTTATTCGCTATTCAAAATTTAACGGGTTTGATGTTTTCGGCGTCGATCTGGGCGACCTGATGGAATCGCTGTCTGACGAGATGCTCGATTCGGGCTACAACGACGACTACTGGTGGACACGAGAGCGAAACCAGCTGGACGATTCGATCGACGCCTTGCGGCAGGCGATCCTAAAGGCGTTGCTCGATAAAGGCATTTTGAATGAGCATGATGTCGAGAAGATGCTTGCCGAGAATGATGGTAAGTTCAAGGGTTCGCTGCTGGAAGAGCTGATAAATAAACTGATCGAGCGGCTGGTCGAGGAAGGCTATCTCGACCTGAAGGAAGTGCCGCAGGAGCGGTCGGAACGCGGGAATGGCAACGGACAGGGTGAGATAGGCGAAGCGATGCCGCGTGATGTTAAGTTCGAGGTCACGGACAAAGGGCTCGATTTTCTTGGCTACAAGACGCTCCAGAAGCTGCTTGGATCGGTCGGACGATCATCGATCGGTCGGCATGAGACACCGCATTTGGACACTGGCGTTGAAGCGGCACTAAGCTCAAAACAATACGAGTTTGGCGACACGATCAATCTGGATGTCAACGCAACCCTTATGTCCGCCATTGCCCGCGAAGGCTTGGGCGTACCGCTGAATCTGGAATACAGCGATCTTTATGTTCGGCAGCAGGATTATCAGTCGTCGTGCGCAACGGTCGTTATGCTCGATTGCTCGCACTCGATGATCCTGTACGGCGAGGACCGGTTTACGCCAGCCAAAAAGGTCGCGATCGCTCTGGCACATCTAATTCGAACGCAATATCCCGGCGACAGCCTGAAGATCGTCTTGTTTCACGACGGAGCAGAGGAATTGCCGATCGCAAGGCTCGCATCGACGCAGGTTGGGCCATATCACACGAACACCGCCGAAGGCCTGAAACTCGCCCGCCGCATCCTGACGGCTCAACGAAAGGACATGAAGCAGATAGTCATGGTCACCGACGGCAAGCCCACGGCTGCTTTCATCGAACCGTCGAACGCCGCTTACTTCAACTATCGCCGCTATTCCGACGCAATGCCGGGTGACAACCGCCTGCTCTACAAGAACTCGGTGGGCAACGACCCGTTTGTAATGGCTGAAACGTTTAAGGAAGTCCAGGCGTGTCGCAAATCCGGCGTTATGATCAACACCTTCATGCTCGCCAGCGATCATTACCTCGTGGAATTCGTCAAACAAATGACCGCAATGACCCGTGGCAAGGCCTATTTTGCCAACCCGAACAATCTCACTCAGTTTGTATTGATGGACTTTTTGAAGCGGAGAACCAGCCGCGTCAGGTGAAGTTTTCGGGCCCGCGCACTGCTATGTTAAACTCATCGCCAAATGCTGAAAAGTGAGATACACGAGACCACTTTGTTCTTTGACCTCGAGTGGGTTCCGGACGCGGCGGGAGCTATACGCTGTTATGACCTGCCGTCGGAGACTACGGAGCTGGAGGCGATGGAGCGCGTCTGGAAGGAAACCAGCGGCTATCACGAAGAGAACTGTCCGCGGCCCTTTGTAAAGTACCTGTTTTCGCGGGTTGTTTCGATCGCGTTCTTGTCGCGACGTGTGGTTTACCGAAATGGGGAACGGCATATCGAATTCGGTCTGCATTCTCTGCCAAAGCTGCCGGTACAGGAAACCCAGTCGGATGAGCGCGAGATCATCGAACGATTTCTTTACATGGTCGGTGAGCGAAGCCCGCAGCTTGTGGGTTTCAACTCGATCGATTCCGATCTGCAGGTCCTGATCCAACGCGGCCTGGTGAACGAGGTGCGTGCGGACAAATTCAGCCAGCGTCCAGACAAGCCGTGGGACGGCCGCGATTATTTCGCACGATCGAGCGAAGCCCACCTGGATATCATCAAGCTCTTGTCTCCAAACTCGATGAAGCCGACGCTTAACGGCCTGGCCAGACTGTGCGGATTTCCCGGCAAGATCGATATCGACGGCCAGCAAGTTGTCGAACTTTGGCTCGAGGGGAAGCTGAAAGAGATCGTTGAATATAATCAGATCGATACGCTGAATACATATCTCGTATGGCTGCGGGTGGTGAATTTTGCGGGCAAAATATCGGAAGAAGATTATGTGACCGAGCAGGATGACTTCCGCGAGTTCATCGAATCAGAAGCCGAGAGGGAAGAAGCGGGACACTTGCGAAGATTTTTGGAGAAATGGGATGAGGTATAAGGCCATGAGGAAACATCTTTTTGCCGCAGTCCTGATCTTGTGCACAGGCGTATTTTCTTATGCACAGACGCCGGAATTGTCGCTTGACCCAGGCGTAAAGCCGCACGCTGGCATCGACGAGATCTACCGCGATTTTAGCGATTCATATCGCACACTGAACTTCGAAAAGCTAGCTGGACTATACACCGAGAATGCGGCTTATCTTGTTCCTGATGAGGAGGTTATGACCGGGCGGGATAATATTCGCGGGTCGTTTCGCGGGTTCTTCGAATCGATGAAGGCAGAGAGCCGATCGATGGCAATTGCGTTCCGCATAGTACAGCGGCGGGCGGGAAAAGACCTCGGGTATGACGTGGGCATCTTTACGCTGCGAATGTACAAGGACGGCAAGCAGACCAGTTCGGGACAAGGGAAGTTCGTCGTTGTCACGGTCAAAGATAAGGATGGAAAATGGCGTTTTCAGGTGGATGGATATAGTGATCTGAAGCCGCCGAAGCCTCCCGCAAACTGATCCCCTATGCTCCTCCGCGACAAGCTCAGAGATGAACTAGACCGAAAGCGCGACGATCTTGCCGACGACCTCCGCGAACAGGCGGCGAAAACGGGCGAGTATCTCGACGCTCTCGCCCGCTTTGCCAATTCGGCCCCGGAGGAGGTCTCAAACCGGTTGGGCGATCTTGAGGATTGCGGCGCCTTGCCGGCCGAACTGGTCGCGAGCGAAAACGCGGTGGCAGTACCATTCGGCATCAGTTGGACAAACCACGAGGCGGCACGCGAATGGGCAGTGGATATCCTGCACGGCCGTACTACTTTCGCCGCGGACGGCAGTCAGCTTTATGCCGAAAAAGAAACAACCTTGCCGATCGGAGCGGTACAAATAGGCTGGTTCGAGAATCCGCATGATGGCTCGAAGGTTTATGAGAAAAGCGGCAGTTTCGAACTATTGACGCCAAAGGACCTGCTTTCGGGCGATGATGAACCGTTTGACCCATCGACTCGTGTCGGCGAACGACGCTTTCATGCTGAGGTCGAACGGGCGGGCGAGTTTCTTTCCAAACACAAAGGCTGGCAGGAACGCGGCGAACGCATGCCGCTGGCTTTTTTCGACGGGACGCTGCTTGTTTCCATCTCGCTGCCGAGGACCACGCTGCAAAAGAGTTTTGTGCAGGCAATGGTCAATCTGGTCCGGCACTCGCGTGACGCTCGCGTCCCGATCATCGGATACATAGACCGCAGTTTTGCACGCGATCTGGTCACTATGGCCAGCCACTTCGCTGAAACGCCGGTTGAGGGGAAAGGCTCGGTCTATGACACTGCTTTGCTTGTCAACGGGAAGCTTTTACCAAATTGGGGTGACCGGACGCGATTTTTCTATTCGCGGCGAAGCGGGCTGGCGGAATACAATGAGCCGGATTCAGGCCGGGCGCTTGTCGGGTTCACTTACCTTCAAACGACGGCTGACGGCGGGCCGGCACGGCTGGATATTCCATCGTGGATCTATGACGACGGACTACTCAACGAACTTATCGACGTGGTGCGTGCCGAGTGCGTCGTCGGGCTGGGTTATCCCTATCCACTCGAGGCCGCCGACCAGGCCGCAGTGATCTCAAACATCGACCGCGACGTTTTCTTTCGTGCTTTGCAGGATTTCGCGACTCGTGAAAAACTAGATTTCAGTGTGTCGAGAAAGAACGCAAGCAAAGCGCGGAGAAGATGAGGACCGGTTTTACCACAGAGGGCACAGAGGGCACAGAGAAGACAGAGAGATTCCTTTTTCCACATACCTATTCGAGAAAGGATGAAGCAGAACAAATGGAATTTCTCATACCTCTGTGCTCTCTGTGTACTCTGTGGTTAAATTGCTTCCTCCGTGGCTAAAGATTCTTATGCGGATCGCCAAGATAGTCAGTTCAAATTCTCACGTCGATTACGTCGGCAGGATCATCGACGAGCTGGATGCGGAGGAGGCTCCGCCGGCGGATGCGTATGGTTTTGCTCAGTTTGTCGGGATACGGTCAGGTGAGAGTGAGATGGTCGGGATAATCTACGATTCAAAGCTGATCAATCCTGAGTATGCCAATTATGGGCCGCGGCTGAGTCCGAAGCCGACGCTTGAAACTTTTTCGCCGGACTTTCTAAATGAGCAGGGAGTTCTGATCGGTATTCTGCTGCTCGGGACGATCGATGCCGACGGCAAAGCGTCACATGGTATTCCGCGGTCGGTGATCCCCGCGGGAACGGATGTTAGCTTGCTAGGGGACGAAGCGAACGAGAAATTTCACCGCGGCGGCGATGGCATTAGCCTGCACTATTATTCACAAGTCATCTCACACGCCGGTCCGCTTGCAGTGCCGCTGCTTGAAACGGTGATCGAAGGTCTGCTGTTGAACTGCGATGCCGCGGACCGCGACAGGCTGGAGCTTTTGGTTCAGAATCTAAGATGGCAAAGAACGATGGCGGCGGCAAGATTCTAGAAAAATCAAATGATCGAACACGGGAAGATCTATCTCGAAAACTGTATTGAAACGTTGGGCCGAATGCCGGACGATTCGCTGGATATGACGATCACAAGTCCGCCCTACGACGACCTGCGTGATTACAACGGCTATCATTTTCCCGTCGAGGAGATAGCCCGAGGGCTTTTCGCCAAGACCAAACCCGGCGGCGTAGTGATCTGGGTAGTTGGTGACCGGACGGTGAACGGTGATGAGACACTGTCGAGTTTCAAACACGCTTTTGCCTTCAAGGATGCCGGGTTTCGCGTCCATGACACCATGATATACGCGAAAAATAACCCGATCCCGAGCGACTGCGGCAAGCGTTACCGGCAATGTTTCGAGTATATGTTTTGCTTTTCTAAAGGCCAGCCGACGACATTCAACCCGCTGACGCAGGCGATCAAGCAGGAGAAGGCGTTCAAATCGTTCCGTATTACCAAGGTCGGCAGAAACGACCTCGCCCACGACCACGTGGCTCCCAAGGAGCGTAAGGTCAACAATATCTTCTTTTACAACGTCGGCACTTCATCGTCGAAGGACAAGATCGCGTTCGAACATCCGGCGATCTTCCCGGAACAGTTGGCAGAGGACCAGATCAGGACGTGGACCAACGAGGGCGACCTGGTTTACGACTGCTTTATGGGAAGCGGGACAACGGCAAAGGCTGCGGCGTTATTGGGCCGTCGGTGGGTCGGGTCGGAGATCTCGCAGGAATATGTGAACCTGGCTAACGAAAGGCTTGCTCCGTACCTGGGTGAGACAATTGCCGCGAGTGGATAGGCCGGCGGATGCCGTTACAACCAAACGGCCGGGTGAAGCGTCTATATATTTGCTTTTACGGCAAAAGGATAAATAAAGATGAAGAAGTTTCTATTCACAGCAATGTTCGTTTGCTCGTTCGCCCTTGCGTCCTTCGCTCAGCCGCGGCCGGTTGAAACCGGCACTGAAAGGGCAAAGCCGGCACCGGCTACGTTCGAGGCGAAGTACGAGGGCGGTCTGTTCGGATACAGCCAGAAGGAAAACGGAACGCTAAAGTTTGACGATGAGAATGAGCGGATCGTGTTTTTTGGAAAGGACCAGAAAGAGCGATTTGGCATTCCGTACAAGTCGCTGATGGTCGTTTCACCGCAGTCACGGGCCGTAACCTCGAATACTGGAAACGTTGTCAGCAATATTCCATTGCCGGGAGCGGGGATACTTGGTGGTTTCATCAAGGAAAAACGCCAGTACATGTTGGTTCAGTTCAATGATCCGGACGCTGAGGTCAGCGGGGTAACCACCTTTAAGGTGAGCAGCAAGGAACTGCTCGATTCGGTGATACAAACGCTCGGTGAAAAAGCGAAATTGAAGCAACGCGGTGACGGCTATTTTCGGCCTAAAAAGGCTCCGGTCACCGAGATCTAGGAAAGATCGCCGAAACGATGCTGCAAGATAGCGGTCATTGCTATTGCGGCGGTTTCGGCCCTCATAATGCGGCCGCCGAAGGTAATTATTGAAAAATCCGATCTTTTAGCATCAGCCAATTCTGCATCATCCCAACCGCCTTTTGGTCCAAAAACGGCGGTTATTTTTTTGTCCGCCTTTATTGACGAAAAGCCTTCGCCGTCCCGTTCACTGAAGAATATTTTCGCTCCGCTGAGCGATGAAGACTCGGCAAAAAAGTCAGCTATCTCGATCGGCTCGGCGATCTCCATCAGGCGAGCCCGTCCGGATTGCTTGGCTGATTCGGCCGCGATCTTTTGCCACCTTTCCAGCCTTCGTCCGCTGCCGCCCGGCTTTACCTCGCATCGTTTTGTGTAAAGCGGTTGAAGTTTGTGCACGCCAAGTTCCACCGCTTTTTGGACCGTGATCTCGTATTTTTCACCGGGCAGGATAGCGGCCGCGAGAGTTATTTCAAGCGGCGATTCCGGCGAAGAAGGCGGCACCTCGCGAACAATTTTCAGCGTCGCGTCCTTTTTTGAAATTGAGACGACTTTGCAAAGATACTCACGCCCGAGGCCATCAAACACGGACGCCTCGTCGCCTTCCCGAAGCCGCAGAACATCGCGGAGATGACGCGTTTCCTCTGGGCCAAGCGTGACCTGGCCGTCTTCTACATGATCAGGTGGTGAGTAAAATCGTCTCATTCTTAGGAGAGGGGAAAATCTAGCTAATAGCCGTTCGCTGTTAGCTTTTAGCCGAACGAAGAAATGATCGTGTCGAGTTAAACGGCATCAGGAAATTTATTTCGAAAATCTGCCGACGAAAGGCGGATGTCGATCCATGCCTCGAACATCTCGGGCGACTGCATCCAGAGGGTCAGCCATTCAGCGATCTCAGCGTATTTGGTACGATCTTCCGCGGAGAACTTTGGATCATTAGACATTCGAAGAGCATCGATACGACCTTCGCGGCCCTTTGCGATCACGAGCCGGAGGCCTTCCTTGTCGCCGTCGGCCCTGTATTTTCGTCGGAGGTTCTCAAGCCGTCGAAGCGAAGAGGCTGCGGCTGGCAGATCGTCGATATCGAGGATATTCCGAAACGCCGGTTCATATGGCCGGTCTGAAGCTCGTTCAACATAGAGCTTCATTATCTCCGAATGTCGCAGGACGGCACCTTCGTCCGCCAGCAGCCGGGCAATGATCATCGGTGAATCGACCGCCGCCTTTCCAAATCGCGTGAGCACCGCCTGTTCGATCGCAAGTATCTCTTCGGCCCCGATGCTCTCGCAATCGAGTTTTTCCCATACCTCGATGATCAGATCGGTCTTGTTTCGCGACTCAAACAACTGCTCCAACGTCCTATTCTCCTGCTCCGATCACTTCTGGTCCGACCCGTCCAACCTTAAGAATAAGCTCGGTGGACGAATGGTCCTTTGGATCTCCGACGATGGCTACGCGACCGCCGTAGGCACGGACGATCTCGCGTTCCGGAACCGTATCGGTCGTGTAATCAGTACCTTTAGCGTGAAAGTCAGGCCGGATGGCTTTGATCAATTCTTCTACCGTGGGCTCATCGAACACCGTCACAGCGTCAACGCAGCGAAAGGCGGCAACGATCTCCGCACGCTCAGTCTCGGGCATATAAGGACGCCCCGAGCCCTTCAGTTGAGTCACCTGCCGGTCGGAGTTGATCCCCACCACAAGAAAGCCGCCGAGAGCTTTTGCACCCTCGAGATAGCGGACATGGCCCACGTGGAACAGATCGAAACAACCGTTGGCGAGGATTATCTTCCTGCCATGCCCGCGCTCTCTCGTTGTAATTTCAACGAGAGATTGCCGGTCGAAGATCGAATTGTTACCGTTGGCCATTTTTGTCGTTTACGCGGCGGATTCCAGCGAGTTCAGTTTTGGATGGGTTCGAATAGAGTCGAGAAGTTCGTCCTGCGAGACCGAGGCGGTACCCTTCTTCATGACCACGATCCCGCCAGCGTGATTCGCCGTTTCCGCCGCTTCGCGAAAACTAAGCCCGGACGCGAGGCCCAACGCGTACACGGCAATTACGGTATCGCCCGCCCCGGTAACGTCTACCGGCTCAATACCGCCAACGGCTGGTAAAGATACGCATTCCTTATCCTCTTCAAACAAGAGCATCCCTTTGTTGCCGCAGGTCACGACCAGCGATTCGAGGCCTAATGTCTCGCGTAGACGCGAACACTTTTCCTCAGAAAAATCCGTCCCAAGAAGCTGCTCGACCTCGTCCTGATTCGGTGTAGCTGTTGTGGCGCCGTTGAATTCAGCCAGCCGAAAACGTGAGTCGATCAGCAGCGGTGTCGCTTTCGACTTTGACACGCTCATCGCATGCTCGAAAAGCTGCTTATCGGCTACTCCGTAGTTGTAGTCAGAAATTATGATCGCATCGGCGTTCTCAGCGGCGGCCGCAAACTTCGCCAATAGCTCGGCCCTGACGTCAGAGCCAATGTCAGCCGAGTTCTCGTAATCGATCCGGATGACCTGCTGGCGGGCCGCATAATGCTGGCCGGCAAGCACGCGGACTTTCGTCGTGGTCTTGCGTGCCGGATCGGTGACGATGCCCGACGGGTCAACTCCGTCGGCCTTGAGACGGTCGAGCAGGAGCCTGCCGTTTTCGTCATTGCCCACAACGCCGATCAACAGTGGCGTTGAACCAAGCGAGGCGATATTTGCCGCTGCGTTTGCCGCCGCTCCCGGGCGTGTATCGGTTTCGTCATGGCGAAGGATGAAGACCGGAGCCTCGCGTGAGACACGGGCGATGGTCCCGTGAAGGAACTGGTCCGCGACCAGGTCGCCGACGATGACGATCCGCTTCGTCGGGAATATTTCGCTTATTATTGAGGCACGGCTGTCCATCTCGATATGAGGAAATTATTGCAGAAAGGCCCGGTAAACAAAAAGGCCGGTGACTTGAAAGTCATCGGACCTTTTTGATCTAAACTTTAGGAAAGATTTAGTGTGTGTCGTAGCTTGCCACAGGGAAGTCATTCGGAGCTCCCCAGCTAACTACATTGATGTTTCCATTGACCGGGTTAAAGACATAAAACTTGCCGTCTGAATTACGCCAAATACCGTAGTCGGTCTTGCCGTCTCCGTCATAGTCATTCTGAGCGTTGAGGTCGGTGCCCGTAACGCCCCACGTCTGCTGCAGCATCTGGCCATTCAAGCTCTGTCGAACAAACCAGGTCAAGTTTGCGGCAGGCGTAGCACCTTCACGAACGACAGCAATATCAGTCTTTCCGTCGCCGTCCCAGTCACCTGGTACAACAAGATCGTTGCTCTGGCCAAAGTTGACGACATCAAAGCTCGTGGCAGTCTGAATGAAGAAGGTCGCGGGCGAGGTCGGGCTCGCTCCCGGACGCTGAACAGCGAGGTCAAATTTTCCGTCGCCATCGTAGTCGCCTGGTGCCGTAAAATCTGTCGAAACGCCAAACTGGCGCGATTCAAAACTGTTGGTCGAGGTATAAAAGAAGAACCACGTCATGACCCCGCCCGAACGGCGAACGACCGCCAAGTCCGTTCTCCCGTCGCCGTTATAGTCACGTGCGATGGGTTCGTCACCGGGCTCTCCCCAACCGTTGATCGTAAATGTTGACGTTGCACTGTTTATGCGGTACCAAAGGCCCGTGCTCTCGCGCCAGACAGCGATGTCGCCTATTCCGTCGCCGTCATAGTCCCCGGGAACCATCCAATCCGTATTCGCGACGCCAAATTCCTGTTCGCGGATCGTTCCGTTGCTTCGAAGGAAATACCATCGATTGTTCGAAGGACGAAAAATAACGTAGTCAGCTTTATTGTCACCGTCGTTATCAAAAGCGTCACGCAGGCTCACCTGGGCGAACGAAGGAATGGCAAGGAGCGTAACAAACGCAGCCACCAACGCTGATTTGCCGAATCCGGCTAGAGAAACTCTCATTTTATATTTCCTATTGGTTTAACTCTTCTTGTAGGCCTGTGCAACGCACACACGGGAACCGAATGAATAAGATACTACTTTCGACGCCTGAATTGCAACAATTTGTTAGCAGATCGGGCCGAACGAGCCAAATGTTTTCCGGCCAAGCACATTAACGGAACTGAGCGTTAGACGCTCGTAATAGTAATAAAGTTGGAAAACACCTTCGATTCTAGAAATCAATTTCGCGATTGATTCACGGTAATCTGTGTGCCGCCAATACTTATCGTGCCGGAACGGGTTATCGTCGGGTTCAGCGTTACGCGAAACGTTGCTGTTCCGTTTCCTGAAAGTGAATCCGGACCGGCGGGCTTGATCCAGTTAGAATTGCTCCGGACCTGATAATCACAATTTGCTCCGGCGGTCACATTTATCGAAAAATAGCCGCCTTTTGTCGGAACCGCGATCGGCGAGCCGGGAATGCCAAAGCTGCACACCGACTGATTCTGAAGCGCTTGTGCCACATTGAGCCTGCCGCCCGTCTTTACAACGCCGTTCCATGCTACTAAAGGGTCGACCGTATTCAGTAAGGTCGCCTTTAGCGAGGCGGCTGAGAGACTTGAATTATGAGACGCCAATAGTGCGGCGGCACCGGTGACGTGGGGTGCCGCCATTGAGGTTCCGGTCAGCGATGTATAGTTTGCCGCGGTGTGAATGGTGCTCAGGATGCTCGTTCCCGGAGCCGCCAGGTCCACGTTCACCACGCCGAAGTTGGATCCGCTGTTCTTCGCATCGGCCGTTGTGGAATTTGCGACCGAGATGATCCACGGGCTATCGTATGCCGCCGGATACGCTGGCGCAGTATCGATGTTCCTGCCATCGTTTCCGGCAGCAAAAACCTGCAAAACGCCTGTATTTCCAAGTGCGTCGATGGCATCTTTTGTCGCCTGATCGTAGCCGCATGCCTCGTCACAGCCGCCGTAAGAATTATTTGTCACCCGGATATTTATGCCACGCAATTTCATCATGCGAATGTAATTGTAGGCGTTGATGAGCATCGCCGACGTCGTTCCGTATCCGTCGTTGTCATAGATCTTGATGGACATGATCTTGACGTTCCAGTTAACGCCGACCACGCCGACGGAATTATTGCCGACGGCTCCGATCGTTCCGGCCGTGTGGGTGCCGTGGCCATTTTCATCCGCCGGGTTCGGGTCGTTGTAAAAGAAATCGTATCCGTAATAATCGTCTACAAATCCATTATTGTCGTCGTCGAGGCCGTTGCTGTTGATCTCGCCCGGATTTGTCCAGACGTTTGCGGCTAGGTCCTCGTGGTCGTATTTAATGCCAGTGTCGATATTCGCCACAACGACGGCAGAACTTCCGGTATTCAGGTCCCAAGCCTGGGGAGCGGATATCTTTGTCATTCCCCAAAGGCTGCCGTAGCTTGAATCGTTTGGCGTCGCCAGAAGGTTGTAATAGAAATTCGGCTGGGCGGATTCGACCTGATCGGACGCGAGGTATTCAGCGATCGCCGCGTCACGGCTTTTTCCGGCCGGAAGCCTGACCCGCTGCCACCCGAGGTCTGCGAACCTTTCCAAGACCTTGCCACCATTCTTTGAAGTGATCCGGCGAGCGGCATCCGCGGATGTGCCTGTCCGAAATTTGACCAGGATCTCACCCTTTACCGCGCCTTTTTCAGGCTGTTGGGCAAACGCGAAAGCCGGCAGCGCAACGACCAGAAATAACAGCTTCTTCAAATGGTTCATATTGTTACTTCTAAAAAGGCGAGCCCAGAACTTGAAAGGAACGAGAAAACGAGGAGCTGGAAATGGGGCGGCTAGTGGGATTCGAACCCACGACATCCTGAACCACAATCAGGCGCTCTAACCGCTGAACTATAGCCGCCATAACCCGTTTTCAGATGATGCATCTGAAATGTAAAAAGAACTAGTGGTACCCCCGGCACGGCTCGAACGTGCGACCTACGGCTTAGAAGGCCGTCGCTCTATCCAACTGAGCTACGGGAGCACAAAGAGCAACTTCCAATATTAGCCATTGTAGGTTGGTTAGTCAAACCATTTTGCGAGCTGAAATAGGACAGCGAGGGCGAGTGAAACAGCAGTAGAGGCCAGGGATAAGGCAGCGAGAAAATAGGCTTCATTGCGAAAGGTGGATTTAAGCGGCCTCACCTTTTGCTACACGCACGGCCGAGAGCATTTGTTCGAAAACTTCGCTCAGATCAAGTTCGCTGGTGTCGATGACGACCGAATCCTCAGCAATGGTGAGCGGTGAATCTTCGCGTGAGACATCGCGTTCGTCGCGTTCATTGATCTCGGCGAGTGTCTGTTCGTAGGTGGATGTCCGTCCTTTTGCCTTATCTTCTTCAAAGCGCCGACGGGCACGGGCTTCGGGTTTGGCGGTCAGAAAGAACTTGATGTCCGCGTTTGGGAAGACTACGCTACCGATGTCGCGGCCTTCGAGAACGCATCCGCTTACGGCATTAAGCCCGAGCTGCCTCTGATGTTCGACCATGATCCGGCGAACGGTGGAATTGGTTGAGACCACTGACGCGGCCTGAGCGATCTCAAGCGTTCGGATCTCGGATGATACATCATCGCCGTCAAGAAAGACCTGAAGTGATTCCGGCTCACCCAGAAGTTCGATCTTGGCGGTCCGAGCTATTGCCGCGATCTCGTTTTCGAGGCTCAGATCAACGTCCTTTCGAACCACAGCGAGGGCAACCGCGCGATACATCGCACCCGTGTCTAGGTAAAGCAGCCCGAGCTTTTTCGCGAGCATTTTCCCGAGCGTAGATTTGCCGGCACCGGAAGGCCCGTCGATTGCAATTATCATCTTAAAGGATCTTTTCGAGAATATGTTTGTTGCCCCAATGATACATCGCTTCGACTACCTTTCCCAATTCGAGACCTTTTTTGGTTAAATGATATTCCCAACGCGGTGGGTGCTGATTGTAAAGCTTTTTCTCAATTATCGATTCGTCCTCAAGACGCTTTAGACGATTGGCAAGAATGTTGGTGGGAAAATTTTCCGACGACCCGAGAAACTCATTGTAGCGGTTTTTTCCTTTGAAGATGTCGCGCACGACAAGTAATGTCCACCGATCTCCGATCACATCCAGCGTACACGCCACGGGGCATTCTGATCGACATTCCTTACCCGAAAATTTAGGTTCGTCACTACTCACAGCGAAATCTTAGCAGAATGACTTGCAAAATAAAAGTTAAGGTGATATTGTGACTTGCAAATAGCAAGTCACTGCCTTTTCTGCGTAAGGCTTGCGACCTGTCTTCCATCTTCATGAACGAGGAAAAAGGAGCGAATATGCCGATGACATCGATTACCGGGTTGGGAAAATGGATATTTCTTTCGGGCTTTGTGATATATGTGGGACTTCACTTTGTACTAGCGGACGTCGGGGCAAAAATGGTCCCGTCATTCCTTCCATTCCCGTATTTTTGGAACTATTTGACGGGTGTACTGATACTGGCTTTTATTGTCAGCGGATTTCTCGGGAGATATGACAAACTCGCGGCCATACTAATGGCGCTCTATATTTTCTTGGTGGCCGTGCTTATCCACATTCCAGGCGCAATATGGGGTAGTTCAATGGAGCTGGATTCTTCACAGGAAGTGGTAAACGTCTTTCGAAACATGATAGCGATGGGCGGGGCACTAATGTTCGCAGGCGGATTTGCCGTCGATAAAAGGATCGTCGGGTAGGGCAGCCCTGCTGGCGATCTCCTCATTTTCCAAGATTCTTTCGATCCTTCAGCGGTAAATTTTCAAAAACCAGCAAATAGGATTTAGAGATCAGGTCCTCAAATTCTTCCTCGTCAAGAACATCTGGATCTTCAACGGCGACCCAATGGTAACGAGCCACATACGGAGCAGGAATGATGCCCTCGCGTTCGACCAGTTCGGCAAATTTTTCCGGAGTACACTTGAACGAGATTGGGCCGCCGGCTTTGTCCATTCCGGTAGCACAAAACATTTTACCACCGACCGAAAAGCAAAGGTCCTTTCCCCATTTAATGTCTTCTGTAACGTGTGGGAACGATGTACATATTTCTCTAAGTTCTTCTATATTCATTTATGTCTCGTGTTTTCCGTAGATTGTTTGGGTAATGAGCGTGAAACACGAGAAACCGCGAATGTTTAAAACATCACTATTCTAGCACCTCTTCCAGCGCGGCGACCGCTGCCTGAATGTCTTTATCGCTAACGTCCCGGTGCGTGACCATCCGGATCGAGGTGGCAAAACCGCCGGCGAGCACTCCAAGGCTCTTCAGGCCGTCGCATATTTCCGCAGGCGTTTTGTTCGTTCCGCCAACGTCAAATATGACGATATTTGTTTCGACCTTTTCAGGATCGAGCACGATACCGGGCAAATTTGAAAGCCCAAGTGCAAGATCATGGGCCTTTGCATGATCCTCGTAAAGGCGTGTCGGCGATTCTTCAAGGGCGATCAGCCCGGCTGCGGCGATGATCCCGGCCTGCCGCATTCCGCCGCCCATACGCTTTCGCCAAAGATGAGCCTCTTTGATAAACGAGCGGCTTCCGACCAAGACGGAACCGACCGGAGCTCCAAGGCCTTTTGAAAGGCAGAGCTGAACGGAATCGGCATGGCGTGTCAGGCCGGCAACGTCGGTGCCGGCTGCGACGGCGGCGTTGAAGATCCTCGCACCGTCGATATGGACTGGAACGCCGCGTTCTTGCGCATTTTCGCAAATTGTCCTGCAGCGATCGGCTTTCATAACGCTGCCGCCGCCAAAATTATGGGTGTTCTCGAGACATATCAACCCGGTCGGGGCTGAGTGATCGTTCCCTGAACGATATGCGGCCGATATTTCTTCCCAGCTTAAGTGTCCCGCCGGATCCTCACTCCGGATCGTCCGGAACGTGATGCCTGAAAGAATCCCAGCCATGCCCAGTTCGTAATTGTAGATGTGCGTGCGTTCTTCGATTATTACTTCGTCGCCCGGGCGCGTGTGAACTTTAACGGCGATCTGGTTGCCCATTGTGCCGCTGGCGACAAAGAGAGCGGCTTCTTTATCAAATAGCTCGGCGGCTCGGTCCTGCAACCGGTTTACGGTGGGATCTTCGCCGTAAACGTCGTCGCCAACCTCGGCTGAGGCCATTGCGGCACGCATTTCTGGAGTCGGTTTTGTGACAGTGTCACTTCGAAGGTCGATCATTCACGAATCTCGGAGCTGGAGAGATGAGTGCGAAACACCCAAAACTCGACCCGATGGACTGATTTTGCCACGTTTCGGGTGTTAATGAAAATCAGCGGACTTTGAGGCGTATTGATCATCGCCCGTGGGAATCGGTGGATTCAAAGAGAAAGAATAACTATTTTGGGCCTGGCTTATCGGTTGACGCAACGGTCGTGACCTTCCATTTACCGTTGATCTTTTCCCAGACCTCAAGCCAAGCGAAGATCGTATGGTCGCTCTCCTCCTCGCCCTTCTCATTTTTATAGGTGCCCTTTACGCTCTTCTGGACAACCTTGGTCGCAAGGGTTCCATCCCGGGAGATCTTGATGACGGGAGGCTTGCTGTCTTCCCACTCGGTGAACTTGAAGCTTGAGAAGTACGCTTTGAACCGCGAAAGATTCTCAGCCTTGGTGCGGATAGCCGCGTTCCCGCGTTGGAGCTGCATCAAATTCTCGGCGAAGGTTTCAAGGAAGAGTTCGGCGTTGTAGGTAAGGTGGGCTGTTTTCTGCTGTTCGTGAAGACGAAGCAGTTCTGACATATCAACGATCCGCGGCGGCACTTGCAGGCTTTTCTCGGCTGCCTTATTCAGCTCGATTGAGTGAAAACGCAGCGTCCAGTCGCCCTGACTGTCGGTTGCTTTGACGAGCGATGGCAGGTTGAGCCGGCCGACTCTTCGCCACTCCAGGACGACGTTCTTTATCGTCTCGCTCGAATTCGGTACTTGGAGAACATAACCACTGAAACGCTTACTTTCCTTGTCGAAGAAGAGGAATGCACTCATCCCGAGTTCGTTCTTTGCGTGCACCTTAACGCTAGGACGGCCCTCGAAGGGTTCGTCACCAACGAGTTCAAGATCATTAAAGAACCTGCGAAGATCGAATGCCATCTTCTGGTATTCATGACCGCGAGCGACCATTCGCTGGAACGGCGTCGATATTGCCGGCTCGTCATCGCCGGTCCATGCGACATCGCCGTTGATAAGGATGGTCGATCTTTCGGGCTTATACGAAAATGTCTGTTCGAATCGGGTCTTGTCGGTCGCAAAGGAGACGAGCGAGGTCGTGTACTTTCCTTTTGGGCCGATGCATTCAGCGGTGGCTGTGATGCTGTGGATCTTAGAAAGCTCGCTTTCGGTGCCGACGGCGGAGCGAGCCTCCGCTAATAACTTGTCCAGGGTTTGCTGGTCGGTAAACCGCGAGGCATACCCGATCAGCGGTACCGAACACACCAATAGAAGCAGGCAAATAGATCGGAACGGCAAGCTAGCCGCCGTGCGATGCGTAGCCGATGATGAACAAGGCCGTTGAGATGAGCGAAGCGAGTGTGCGGACATGATTCCAATACGTCCAGTTTCGAAGATAGTTCTGCCAGAGCGCATCGGCCCCAGCCATTTCCGGCTCAGCGGATGCTAGAGCGTTGTTCATCGGCACGTTGAAAGCGATGGTCACAAGAACGCTCCCGATAAGATAAACCGCCGCACCTGTGATCAAATACTGCCAACCGATCTGGCCCGATCTAAGGACGGAAGGACGATGATCACTGCGGATAAAACACCCGTACCGAGGAAGACGCCGAGAAATATCGGATTAAGGATGACCCGATTGATCGACTGCATTGCCCGAATGCCTTCCTGAGGCGGTAATCGCCCCAGGGCGGTCATGATCGCTGCGGAGAATACGAAAAAAGTTCCGGCTATGAGTCCACTGCCGAGAGCCGCGCCGAGCACCAATAGATCGACCATAATGCCCGTGGATCATTTCTTGATCGAATCCCAGAAGGCTTGGGTTTGCTCAATGTAGTTTGCGTTTTTTGCTTCCTTTGCCCACGCATTTGCCTCGGCGATCGCGGTCAGGGCCGCGTCACGCTTACCGGCCTTGGCGAGTATCTTTGCCCTGAGTAGGCCGTATCGAGAGTTCTTCGGGCTCTTCTCGATCGCGGAGGCGATCCATTGATCGGCCTTTGCCAGATCGCGGTCGTTATGCAGGTAGTATTCGGCTGAAAGGAACAGGTTTTGATGACTCATTCCGCCTTCAGCCGCGACGAGGGCAGCGATCTGCTTTTCGACTTCAGCGTCAACATCGAACTCCAGGCGAAACTTGATCTCGGTGTTTTCCCATGCGACAACTACGTTGGTCGATCTGGTAGTAACATCTGCGAACTCGATCGTGAAAGTCTCCACAAAGTTAGAGGTCCTTGACGGCTTTACCTTAAAACGAAATGCGTCTTCGGCCGGTTTATAAACGTCGCCGGCGATAGAGCGGTGTCGAGTATTTGTGTGGATGATGACCGTCCACTCCTTCTCACCCGGAATAGTGTATAGGGCGTACGTGCCGGCCTTTAGCGGATTCCCCTCGATCTTCACGTCCTGAGCAAACGTAAGCTTCGTCGAGGCGTTTGCTCCGGTTCGCCATACTGCATCAAATGGAACGAGGCCGCCGAAAACTTTCCGCCCTTTTGCACTGGGCCGTGCATAGCTGAGCTTTACGTTTGTCAGGCCGACTTCTTGCGACACTTCGGTGAACGGGCTCAGCGTCGGTACCTTTAATTCCTGTTGTGAGAATGCGAATTGTACAGCGAAGAACGAGAGGGCAAACGACAAGATCAACTTCATTGGTTATTCTCCGTAAATTTCTATAAATTCAGGTTCGCTCGTAGAAGGGTCGGCTACGGAGCGGAAACAAGTTCACTGATATCCCAGCCGGCTTTCCTAGCACCTGCCTGATAAGCTGATTCCAGAAAATCGAGCACGACCGAGGATGCATTGGGCAAGTTTCGTACATCTTCGTACATCAACAGAGCCATGTGCGATCCATTGGCCTCTGCCCAGATCGCCGACTCGGGTGAGAGCGGTTCGTCCGCCAGGCCGATCGGTTCCGGAGCAGTGTATGAGTAAAATGCCGGAGCCGGCACTTTGTCATCGCCGAACCAAAAACCGAAGCTGATCACCTCGTGCGAATAGGCTTCTCGTTCGACCATTCCCGCACCGTCGCGAGGCGTGACACGCTTTCCTGAAAATCTCGTCAGCGCCAGATCGAAGCTGTGCCAGAACAAATGCACCGGCGTCGATTTGCCCAGGAACCGGCCTCGAAAATCACTAAGGATGTGATCGACCGTGACCAGCGTGCGATGAAATCGCTCGACATAGTCTTTGTCGTAGGACTTGTTTTCATTGTCCTCACCAAATGGTGTGGTCGAAGGTGCTTCGTAAGGTACGCCTTTTATCTTTGGCTCGATACCTAGTTTTGCAAGATTTGCGAAGATGCTGCTGTAAAAATCTGCGACCGTCAGGCCGTCATACAACGCAAAGTCTTCAACTCGCTTATCGCTTTTGCTGATCCGAACGACGTGTTCGCAGAAGTCGAACTCGATCTCGAAATTGCCGCCAGCATAAGGAATGGTGTGCGTCGAAATACCACGGGGCGTTACATAAAGCGGAACATGCCACCAGTGATTGAGCCGCGGATGCATCGCAAGCCGGATCTTTCCAACGATCTGGAAATAGAGGTGCAGCGTGTTTTTGGTCGGCCGCCATTCTTCGAGCGGTATATCGGGGAATTCTCCGTTGGTCATATCATCAACTCCGAGAAAGCCATTTGGCGGCGTTCGCTACATACTGCCTGATATCGTCCAGCTTTTCCGGCTCTCGCTGAATGCCATCGCCTGGCGGCTCCTCAAGAAAGCTTGGGCAGCCCATGTCGATACTCCAATTGTAATCGACCAAATGATGAAAGCTGGACTCGGCGATCGCCCTGCCGCAGCGATTACCGTGGTCATCGATTGAATTATCGAATGCGACGACAAGATTGAAAGGCCGACGCGTTACCTTGCTCGTGCCCGTCGCCAGGACACTTGCAGCGGGCTTCCCGTTCGGCGTGCCTACACCGCCTTCGTGCGGATGAGCGGGGAAGTATTCGATCAGCGAACCATCGGGCCGACGAAAAAGCGGATGGTCAACTGCCCTGATGTTTTGATAATCGCCGTTGGAACCGGAATGGTAGTTCGGCCAGTCGATGTTCAGCGTAAACGGATCGTCACGGGTGTTTCTGGATTCGTCAGGATCATTCTGCTTTGAATGAAAGTAATGGGCGGCACCTACGCCGCCAAGGGTACAAAGGGACGACCCGAGGTCGTTGTGATCCCGGGCAGAGAGAATACCGCCGCCGCACTTGTGAAAGCGGGTGATGCCAGCGCAATCTTCCGGCTTCAGGCCTTCGCCAATGTCGAGTGCGAACAGCCAAAGCTGGTCGAAATCCGATTCATCCAGCTTGCTTAGAAGCGGATCGACTCCGTCGCTACCTTCCTCGCGGTTTCTGGTCGTCACCTCATAAAGCGGGCCGCCATCCTCGTCGGCCCGTGAGCGCAGGTGGTCGGCGACTAGTGAAAAGCGGCCAATGTGCCAGTCATCCTCCGTGTAGGGGATCGTTGTCTGAAGCAGAATGCGTTTAGGATTTGGCATTGAATACTTTCCGAATGTTTTGGCCGCGCCGTCTAACCACGCTCCGGGAGAGTTTCAAAGAACATATCGTCCGGGTAACAATATCCCCAAACTTCGCCCGGTTCGAACGACCTTACGATCGGGTGAGTTGTTGCATTATAGTGCTTGGTCGCATGTCTATTCGGCGAGTTGTCGCAACAGCCGACGTGCCCGCAGATCTTGCAGAGGCGAAGGTGCACCCAACGCCCGCCGATCTTAAGACAGTCCTCGCATCCATCGGCGCTCGGTGTCACGGCAACGATAGATCCCAAATGTTCGCAAGTCGGCATGACGCCAGTTTACAATTCTCCGAAAGCCAAAACAACTGAACACAAAAGCGGCCCTTGGGCCGCGATCGAATGTGTCAGGGTCTGTTCTTAAGCTAGTTCTCTGTTGATATGAATACCGGGCCCTGGTGGTACTTCAACGCACTACCTGACGTAAGGTTTCGAGTCTCCTTGGTCTTGTAGTTCATCAAAAAGATGTCGTAGCGGCCGGTCGATTCGTCGCGGCTGTCAAACGCAAGCCATTCGCCATCGGGACTCCAGTCGTGCCAGCCCTCATCTAGTTTTATGTCCGTTAGTTTCCACTGCTTCTTTCCGTCCGGAGTGACGGCATAGATGCTTTGCTTTCCGGCTTGATTGGATTGATAGCTGATGAAGTTGTACTTTGCATTCCAGTGCGGCGGCCCGACCTTGTAACTCGGTTCTTTTCCTAGCGGGTCATTGGCCGGATACGTGGTCAGCCTTCTCCGGTTTGTGCCGTCTGCGTTCATAATGTACATCTCCTCGATCTCGGCTCGGTCCGTTCGCTTCTTTTTGTAGACGTAGACGATCCGTTTGCCGTCAGGTGAGAAGCTTGGATCGCGGAAGGCCGACTCAGGTTCATTGGTCAGTTGTCGAAACTGGCCAGTCTCGCGGTCCACTACGAAAAGCTGGAAACGCAGTCGCGTATCCACACGTCCTGAAACGACCAACTCCTTTTCATTGTTGCGGCTGCCCATCCACGAATCCTCCAGTTGAAGGTTCGTCACTCTGCGAACATTACTGCCGTCGAGTGAAGCCTCGTGGAGAAAATAACAACGCTTACACGAATCACGATCGCTTACAAAAAGCAATTTTCCCGGGACCGAGTAGTAGGTCCATGCAACATCCCTGTGATTCGTCACGTTCCTCTGACCCTTTCCGTCGATGTCGACCGTATAGACCTCATAATCGTCTGCCTTCTGGTCGTTCAGGACGTTGAAGGCGACCTTCCAGGACGGGTCCTGAGCCGGTGCTGAAAAGCATAGGGTGAGGAGGATGAAAAGGGCTGTGAGTATCTTCGTCATACCAAGTTATGGAGCACTTTTTCCGTGCTAATATATCGAAATTATGCTGGCAAAAGAAACGCTCGACTTCCTTAAGAAGCTCGAAAAGAATAACGATCGCGAATGGTTCACAGCGAACAAAAAGTTCTTTGACGACGCGAACAATAATGTCATTGCTATGACCGATCTACTGATCGGCTTGATCTCGAAATTTGATCCGACGGTCGTTGGACTTGATCCCAAATCCTGCACATTCCGCATCTACCGAGACGTACGTTTTTCAAAGGACAAGAGCCCATACAAGACCAACCTCGGTGCATTTATTGCACCCGGCGGGAGAAAGGCGATGTCGCCGGGATATTACTTTCATGTCCAACCCGGAATGCTCTTCGCCGCGGCCGGGAAGCACATGCCCGACGCGAGCGAGCTATTAAAGATCAGGAATGCCGTCGCGGCGAACACAAAAGAATTTAGAAAGATCGTCGAGGCCAAGAAATTTGCCGATCGGTTCGGTGCGCTCGACGGTGACCGCCTGATCCGGCCGCCAAAGGGTTTTGCTGCCGATCACGAGGCGATCGAGTATTTAAAGCTGAAGTCGTTCACGGTTACCGAACAGTTCACCGAAAAAGACGCTGTCTCAACCGCGTATCCGAAAATGCTTGCCGAAAGCTTCAAGGCAGCATATCCCCTGATCGAATTCCTTCGCAGTGCGCTGAGATAACTTTTCCTCGAACCGCAAGCGGGACGCTTGCGGTTCGAGGATCAGTGGCACCGCGAATGTGATCGTTTCAGAACTTCCACAATGTCGCTATCGAGTTGCGAAGCATCTGTCAGCACGAACATATGCGAGATACGCGGCATTGGCCCGCTTAGCTTTGCCTTTTCAATCTTATCGTCGAAAGGCCTGTCGCCAAGGTCCATTCCTATCCGGAGTTCTTTAGGTTTAACGTTCACGGCCGCGAACTCTCGATTTTCTAACACCGACACATAAGTTTTCTTAGGCAGAATACTCGCGCCCGGAAAGTTCTTACTCACGAAAGCAATAAATGATTCATAGAGCGGCCGCATCTCGGGAGCCTTAGCAAACTGAGCTTCCAGAAGATCGCCCGTATCCGCGTAGACCGGCTTGCCGCCGTTTGCGTGAATACCGGCAAGCAGCGAGGCGTTCATATGGCCAAACGCGTGCTCAGATTTAAGCCATGCGATCACTTCGTTTCGCTTCTTGCTTGGGTGATCGTCAAGCATCTTTAGCCACGCTGCTAGGTTTGTCCCTGTGGCTGCTTCAAGGCCGTCCATAAACTCTTTCTCAAATTCGCCAGATGTTTTTTGAGCCATAAGACCTTACCTCCAGATCCCAAGGATGAAACCTATCACGCTGAAGTAGGCGACAATGTAGCCGCAGTTTATCAGCAAATGCTTGAGCGACCGCTGTTCAAACAAGCCGATGATGACGAACATCGCGGCCGCCCAGAAAGCTGCAAGCAATCCGGCAGAAATGCCCCACTGCCACGTCGTGCTTTTATCACCCAGGAAGAATGCGAGATTATAGGCAGAAAGGTAAGCAAGCACAAACGTAAGCCCGAACGTCTTCAATGGGCTCATTTGTTTTAGCTGCTCGTCGCTCAAACCGGTTTCCCGCTGCCAGGCTTTGGCAAACAACAGCGGCGACCACCACAAGCCTCCGATGACCAAACTCATCGCGGCGCATACGAATACTGCAATGTGATTTATGTAAAAGTTTTCCATAGCGGATGAAGGATAGCTGTTTAAGCTCACCGCGTATTGGAAAAATTTTACCTAACCGACCGGGACGTAGTTTTGATAACCTGTGTGAATCTTGGCGTACCGATCCGGAGTAAACCCGGAGAAATGCTTGAAGTCGTTGATAAAATGGGCCTGATCGTAAAAGCCGCACTCTTGGGCTATTGTGTCCCATTCGATCGAGTCGGCAGCGTCGATCGTTCGTACGGCTTTCTGAAATCGCATTATCTTTAGATACGACTTTGGTGTGACGCCGATACTCCTTCTAAACAGGTCGGTGAAGTGCTTTTGCGAATAGCCGATCTTTTTGTTCATCTCGGCGATGCTAAGTTGGTCGGGCCGGGCGGTCATCTCGGTAACGGCAAAGCTAATGCACGGGTTGACCGTCAGCTTGGAAGCGAACTTCCGCAGCAGAAACTCCTCTACCATAACGAAGCGGCATCTCACGTCTTTCTCGTCGAGCAGCAGTTCGCGCAGATCCCCAAAATCGGTGCCCCAAACCAGATCGGCATCAACGACGCAATCGGCGATCTCCTCCATCGGGAAAGGAAAGAAAGGTGCGGCCATCCCTTTCTTGAACGAGATGACCATCATCGCGGCTTCGTTCCCGGATGGAATAGTTATCGGCTCCGTTCGCAGCCCGGACGCCCAAACATGCTGACACGCTTGTATCTCCGTCAGCGAATTATTGTCGTAAATGAACTGGGGCGTATCGTGAAAATCTATCAGTATCTCGGTATCGCCGTTCGGCAGGAAGCGGTCGACCGTGTGCGCGTGTTCGACGCGTTCGAAGTAGATGAAAGCGTCGATAAACCGATCGAGCGGCGGCCTGGGAATGTGAGCCTGATAGATCATTGACTAACTGCTTGTGTCAGAAACGAAGCCGATATCGCCGTGCGTCTTCTTCAACATTGCGACGAGCTCAGCTCCGAGTTTTTCCAGGATGTGCTTCATCTTTTCGTCAATGATCTCTGTGCCGTCGCCATCGAACTTCTCCCCGGCAAAGGTCACTGCGATCTCAGACGGGAGCACGTTTACGCCGAGTATGGAAAGAACGCCGCGCATATGGCTAAGGCAGCGGATACCGCCGAAACTGCCCGGGGAAGCCGTGATCATTGCGGCGACCTTGCCCTTGAAAACTTCGCCCATCCCGAACTTATCACTCTTACGAGACGCCCAATCGATCGCATTTTTCAGTCCGCCGGGAAGTGAGCCGTTGTATTCCGGCGACGCTATCAATAGACCATCGTGGGCCTTTAACAACTCTTGAAATTTCAGCGCGTTTACATCGAACCCAGTATTTTCGTGGTCGTCCGCGTTGTAGATCGCCATCGGAAAGTCCCCGAGATCAACGACGGTCACGGTGCCGCCAGCGGACCGGGCACCTTCCACCGCGACATTAAGCAGGCGTCTATTCAAGGAATGTTTCCGGAGGCTTCCGGCGAAAGCAAGTATTTTTGGCATATCAGTGACCCCTCGACCTTAGGATTCTTTGTTCTCTTCGATCTCCTCTATCTTCTCAACCCGCCGTTCGTGTCGCCCGCCCTCGAAGTCGGCGGCGAACCATGCTTTCAATATCTCTTTTGCCTGATCGTCGCCGATAAAGCGAGCCGGGATCGAGAGTACATTCGCGTTATTGTGTTCGCGGGCAAGCCGGGCGATATCGGGGCTCCATGCCACCGCTGCCCGGACGCCGTGGACTTTGTTTGCCGCAATCGCCATTCCGGTACCCGACCCGCAAACGAGCACGCCCTGATCTACTTCGCCGCTCGCGACGGCACTTCCGACCTTTCGGGCATAGTCCGGATAGTCAACGCTTTCGAGCGAGTTCGTGCCCATGTCAATAAACTCGATGCCGAGGTCGGTCAAGGCCGACTTTAGCTTCTCTTTTTCCTCGAAGCCGGCATGGTCGGCGGCGAGTGCGATTTTCTTGGACATATATACCTTTTAGGAGAATTCTATATTCATCCTTGCCAATCAAAAAGGCGGCTCCGCAAGTATTTGTCCCAGTGCAGCGATGACGGGAGCGATGACATCGTGAAACGGCGCCGAAGTTTGTTGTTAAAGATCGATAAAACCCTTATAATTTCGGACGGAGGAGTTATTTTCCGTCCGATCTATGAAAGCCGCGACCCGTCAAATTTCCTTCGCAATTCTCGCCGTTGCGGTTTTGTCGGTCGCCGTGGCCGCCCAGGATCTTCTTCCCGAACTCGTTAAAAAGATCAAGCCCTCATCGGTCGCTATAGAGACCTTCGATGCGAAAGGGAATTCGGTTTCCCGCGGGTCGGGTTTCTTTATCGCTCGCGATCGCGTTATCACCAACCGCCACGTGATCGAGCGATCAAGCCGCGTCGAGGTTCATCTTGTCGACGGCAAGAAGTTCGTGGCCAAGGGCGTTTTGGCCGTTGACGGCGAAGGTGACCTTGCCCTGCTTCAGGTTGAGGTGCCGGCGAGTTTGGCCATTGCACTGCCGATCTCGCGTGGCGTTCCTCAGGAAGGCGAATCGATCGTCGTCGTCGGCAACCCGTTTGGCCTTGAGGGTTCCGTTTCCAACGGTATCGTCTCTGCCGTTCGCGAGATCTCCGGTTACGGCAAGATCATTCAGATCACGGCTCCTATCAGCCCGGGCTCGTCGGGATCGCCGGTCGTGAATATGTACGGCCAGGTGATCGGGGTCGCGACGCTCCAGGCGGCGGAGGGGCAGAGCCTTAATTTCGCTGTCCCAGCCGAACGCATTTTGCAGCTGAAGGTGTCTGAGCTTCAGACCGTCTCGTCGCTGTCGGCGGTGACCGAAAAGAACAAGCGTTCGTCGGCGGAAAAGCTCTATTCGCAAGGCGTTGCACAGCTTTCGCGGGACGATTACGCTCGGGCCCTGAGCTATTTCGAAAAGGCCGTCGAGACCGATCCCAACTACGCTGAGGCGTGGTATCAGGCCGGGTTTTCGTATGGCCTTTTGGGCCGTCATGCCGACGCGTTGAAGGCCTCGAAACAGGCGGCGAAGCTGCGTCCCGAATGGGCGGAGACCTACGTCAACATCGGAGCCTCGAGCTATTCGCTGGGCCAGTTCGGTCCGGCTGCCGAGGCTTATAAGCAGGCCATCCGGCTTGAGGACGACAAGGCCGACACTCATTACGGGCTGGGCTTGAGCCTTGAAAAGCTGGGCCGCACGGATGAAGAGGTCCTTGCCTATAAACGTGCCATTGCGATGAATCCGGGCCATTCCAACGCCATCGAGAAGCTTGGGCTCGCTTACCTGAAGCTAAAGCGATGGAACGACGCGTTCACTGCATTCGACCAGCTAAAGATCTATAAGCCTGAGGCCAAGACCTATAACTACATCGGCGAAAGCCTGTTCGAGCTTGGCAAGACCGACGAGGCCAGCGAAGCTTTTAACACCGCTGTCAACTACAACCCCGACTTCGAAAAGGCCCGCTATAACCTTGGCCGTTCGTATCTGAAACTGGGCAAACGGGACATGGCCCAAGTTCAGTACGAAATGCTAAAGAATGCCCGGTCCGATTGGGCTGACCGCCTTCTGGTCCTGATCGATCCGTAATATCTGTTTCCCCAAGCCGGGACAGATATGAGGTGTTCCGATCAGCCCACCCGAGCCTAAGTGTTGCAAAAGCGATTTTTACGCCGAGCCGCCTACAGGCCGCTTTCCGCTCGTGTCCCGCTTGTCCCACACCGGGGAAGCCCTTCATCGGGACGTGCACATCGTTGCAACCATTGGGTTTATCGCAATCTCAAGCCCTTTTCCCACGGAATTTGCAAACAAACTCCGGAAAAGCGTTTGCCCCAGCGCGAGACAACGCCATTTTGCACCTCTAAGCCGTCAAAAATTTTCAAACAACCCGCCAAAAACCGGCAATTCATAATACCACAACTGTCCCATCCGGGGGAAGCAATTTTATACAAGGTACGGCTGACACCGAAACGG
>JANNNS010000032.1:0-2206 GCA_031398645.1 Acidobacteriota bacterium | reverse complement strand
CCGCTTTCGCTGAACTTGTCTTTGTATGCGTCTATATCTGCCATATAACTCCAGTTCTGTTGAGGATTCGATGCCGGAAAGCGGGAAACCTATGCCAATGCAAATTGTACCATTTTAGCGGTCAGAGCCCGCAAGATTTTATGACCCCTCTCAGTGCTCGGGTTCATCCAGCGGCGGAAATTCAACCCGGTCGTAGATCTCGATCAGGCTGAGCAAACAGTCAACGCTGTCGACGTTAAACGTATCCGCCATGTCATTGAAGCTGCGATAAAGCCAGTTGCCGTCAGGCTGCTTTACGAAATGCTCAACAAACGGCTTGTCCTGAGAAACAAGAACGTAATCTGTAAGTGTTTCATTGCCCATTCGGTAACGAGCAAACTTGGTCGTTCGATCGTACTTTTCGGTGGACGGCGACAGCACTTCGAAGATCACCCGAGGGTTAACCAAAACATCCTTCTTGGTGTCATGAAACACGGGCTCGTCACAAACGATCGTTAGATCAGGGTAGGCGAAAAGCGACGCGTTCGAAGTTCGAACCTTCATATTCGGCGACAACGATTCACAAGGCTTTCCCTTTAATCGGTTTCGAGCTTCGCCCGCGATGTTCAAGCAGATGCGGCTGTGTGAAAGCGATTCACCGGCCATTGCGTAGACCCGGCCATCAAGATACTCGTGACGCTCAGCGCTTACACGCTCTGCTTCCAGATAACCTTCAGGTGAAACTGCTGTGGGCTCTGCAAAAACCGGATTCCTCATACTCTTTTATCCTATTCGCCGACAGACTGTGCCCGGCCCTTGCCCACCTGTACCCGAGCCGGCCTCAAGAGCTTGTCGCCAAACTTATACCCGCGCGAATACTCAGCAGTGATCTTGCCGTCATCTTCGGCGTCGACCTCGGCCATATCGATCGCTTCGTGAAGCTCCGGATCAAAATTGACGCCCGCCGCCGGAACAGCTTCAACGCCAACGCCGTTAAGTGCCTGCTCAAAAGAACGAACTACACCTACCACCCCTGTTCGAAGGTTTTCGATCGACGGGTCTTTCTGACTCGCATCCACCGCCAGGTTCAGATTGTCCAGCACCGGCAAAAGCTGAGAAAGGAAGTTGAACTGGCCCTGCTTCGCTCTGTCCTCAAGCGTTTTCATCAGCCGAGCCCGCATGTCCGCGGTTTCCTTCTCGAGGCCTGCCTTCGCTTCATCGAATTTTGCCTGCACACCGACCAATTTAGCTTCCGCCGCTTCACGTCTTTCGACCTCGGCCTTTAACTTGGTTTCCAGTTCTACCTCTTTCGGCGACTTCACCGGGATCTTCGCTTCTGCCTCGTCGTCACGAATGCGTTCGCCTTGCTCGTTGAAACGTCGTTTGTCCTCCGTCCTCAACGCCGGCTCGCCTTCAAATATTTCCTCGGTCTGAGGTTCGTTCTCATTCATCGCTTTTCTTTTAAACATTCTGTCTAAATCTTAATTCTTGCACAGTCAGAAGGAAAGCTTGCCTTAGCTTACGGCTGCTTTCTGCTCGCTATCCACGACCTTAAAGATGAGCTCGCCGCCGTCCGCAACGGCCCTGATCGTATGTCCACCCGTGATCTCGCTTTTCAATAGCTTTACGGCGAGTGGATTCTGGATAAGTGTCTGGATCGCCCTCTTGAGCGGCCTTGCCCCGTAAACAGGGTCGTAGCCTTCCTGTATTATCAACTCGCGAGCAGTTTCGTCCAGTTCAAGCTTGATGCCGCGTTCATCGAGGTTCTTTCGCAACTTCTCGAGTTGAATGTCGATGATGGATGCGATCTGTTCGCGGCCCAGTTGGCCGAAGACAACTATATCGTCAATTCGGTTCAGAAACTCCGGCTTAAAATGATCGCGAAGCACCTGCAAAACGTCGGCGCGGATGTCGCGGTCGGCAAGCGGGTTGGTCGTCGCGGCTTGGATCTCACGCGAACCGAGATTCGAAGTCATGATCAATACCGTGTTCTTAAAATCGACAACGCGTCCTTTCGAATCAGTCAGGCGGCCATCGTCGAGGATCTGAAGCAGCACGTTGAACACATCCGGGTGGGCCTTCTCGATCTCATCGAAAAGCACGACCGAGTATGGCCGACGCCTGACAGCTTCGGTCAACTGGCCGCCTTCGTCATATCCGACATAGCCCGGAGGTGCACCGATCATTCTGGCAACAGCATGCTTTTCCATGTATTCGGACATGTCGA
>JANNNS010000071.1:0-21561 GCA_031398645.1 Acidobacteriota bacterium | reverse complement strand
CTTCCGGGTCGCGGTTCCACTTTAGCAAATATTCGTTCTGCCCCGATGCCGGGTCAGCGAGGGCCGTGAGAATCCGCATCAACTCCGGCAAAGCCGTTTCATGCGGAGCGTGCGCCGTGGTCGTATGAAATTCATTCGCGCCGTCTTCAAAACCGATCGACATCCACCCGCATTGCGGTGAGTTAAAGCTAATTTCGAGTTTGGTGCTCATAAAAAGTGAGAATTCTTAATTGTAAATTGTTAACGATAAATTGTTAACCGTGACTGGCCGTATTAGGAATCCCTCAGAGGTCAATTAACAATCGGCAATTAACACTTTACAATTTAACCTTAAATGAGACAGTATCACGACCTGCTAAACCACGTTTTGAACCACGGCACTCGTCATGAGGACCGCACCGGTGTAGGAACGATCTCGGCCTTCGGCTATCAGACTCGATTCGATCTGCGCGAGGGATTTCCGATCGTCACGACCAAAAAGGTGCCGTTTCGCTGGGTTGCCGAAGAGCTCTTCTGGTTCTTGAGCGGTTCGACAGACGAGGCAGACTTGCGTGCCCGCGGCGTCGATATCTGGCAGGAATGGGCGACGGCGGAGCAGACGGCCAGATTTGCTAGGGAAGAGGGCGATCTCGGGCCGGTTTACGGTTACCTCTGGCGTTCGTTCGGCGGCGATTATCCGCAGATGAACGGAATCGATCAGATCGCGAGATTGATCAAAGAGATCGAGACCAATCCGAATTCCCGGCGTCTGATCGTGACCGGCTGGAACCCGGAAACCTGCGACGAAGTCGCCCTGCCGCCCTGCCATACGCTATTTCAATTTAAGGTCGAGGGTGGCAAGACACTCCATTGCCAGCTCTATCAACGCTCTGCTGATGCATTCCTCGGCGTGCCCTTCAACATCAGCAGCTACGCGTTATTGACTCACCTCGTGGCACACGTCTGCGGCCTTGAGGTCGGCGATTTTATCCACACCTTCGGCGACCTGCATATTTACTCAAATCATCTGGAACAGGTAAACGAGCTCCTTTCGCGTGAGCCAAAAGAACTGCCGCGGCTGGAATTTGCTGATGCAGAAAACCTGAAAGGATTCGAAGGCCTGTTGAATTTTAAGTTCGAGAATTTAAGGCTGGAAAACTACCAGTCCTGGGGAAAGATCGCGGCCCCCGTAGCAGTGTGAGTAAGCTCACTTCTTGACGACTGAATACTGAATTCGCCGATTTAGGAACTTGCCCTGCTCAGTGTTGTTATCAAACCGCGGCTGCGTCGCTCCGTAACCGCGCGTCTGCAGAGTCTCGGGTCGCACGCCGAAAGTCACCAGCTTATCCTTTACCGCTTTCGCCCGGTTGTCCGAAAGCGTTTGATTCGATGCGTCGCTGCCTACACTGTCGGTATGGCCGCCGACCTCAAGAACGACATCTGGAGGAAGGCGTTTAATAAATCCTGCGCCCTTTTGCAAAGCCGCAAGCCGCTCGTCCGGGAAGGCAAAGCTGTTGCTGTCGAAGTTGATGATAAGGATATTGAGTGCCTTGACAAGGTCTTCGACCGTAAACGGATCGGGAAGTGCGTCGAGAGCCCGGTTGTAGCAGCGTTCGGCTTTGTCGGACTCGCCGGGGCTGAAGGTGCCGCAATCCTCACCTGGCCTTACTTCGATAGGCGTGCACCGTGCGGTCAATGGTTCCGGCGTTACACCGGCCTCGCCCGTCACTTCCATTTCGCGGCATTCAAAGTTGGGATGTTTGATCGTTACTCTTCGCGTTCCTGGCTTAAGATTCGTTAGTTTGTACGAGCCGTCCTCACGCGTCGTGCCCCATTGCTGATTATCGACAAGCACCTTACTGCCCGGCGGTGCCAGCCGCACGGTCGCCTCAAAGAAAGTGTCGCTGAGAACAAAGAAATAAACGAACAGCAGCACAGCAATTGCGAAAACGAACATGCTGAAGATGCCGGCTACTGCCCACAGCCAACCTGGTATTCCGCCTTTCGCAGCCTGTTCTTTCTTCTCCTGTTCCGCCTTTTCGGTCGGCGTCGGAGGCAGATTCTGATATTTTGCCCGTTCGGCTTCGGGGAGCTGAAAGTACGGCGTCGTCTTATCATAGCCGCCACCGCCGCCGAATTCCTCGGGATTTGAGCCAATGTCGGCCGGGTTGATCCGGACATTTGCCTCGGTCATTCCCCATTCGGGCGTTTGCGGAACGTTCTGCTGCGAGCCGGGATAGATCGTCCTTCCGTAATCCTGATTTTCCGTGTCGATCGGTTTAATGTTCGTTACGGTCTTTCCCCAATCGTCGGCGACAGGCTGCTTTGGATAGTTGTAATTGGTCTTATCCCAATCGTATTGCTGGGCGCTGTCTTCCCCGCCGACCTTAATATTCGGTGTTGTTTTTGAGAAATCGTCGGGCGGCGGAGGCCCTGGGAACTTATTATCTTCGCTCACGGCGGACTTACTCCAAAGCGGTCGCGCATACAGCGCACTTGAAATTGCGATTCTATCACACTTTTCAAAAGCCCTTGTAAACAAGGCTCACCATCGAAAGAGCTAAAGCTAGAGGTTACTTGATGTTAGGCGGCTGAGCGTTTTTGGTCCGCACGGCAATGCCTTCGTCGGCAATAAGGAAAACGCGGCGAAAATCGTACGACGAAGTATTGACCGGAAAGTATGAAAGTAAGTAGCGGTTGCGGCGGAGCTCGTCACAGATCGCCTTTGCAGCTGTCTGGGCGTCGTCCAGTTGGAAGATCGATCCGCCGGTGCCCTCAGTCAGTTTCTCGATCACGGCGGCGGCCTTGGGGGCATCGCGTCGATATGCTCCGCGGGTGCGGTCGGGCAGCTGAAGCGAATAGACCGTCACGTTGTAATTCTGCAGATCCGACAGAACGTTATCAAAGGTCGCGGTGCTGCCGCGGTCCAGGCCGTCACCGATCAACACAACGGCGGTCTTACGCGTTCCCGGCATCAGCGGAACGAGTATCTCGTTCACCGTCGAGCTCAGGGCGTCAAATAGATACGGATTGCCCTTTTTTCGGAAGGTCGCGAGGGATTTCTCTATCTTCTTGGCGTCGTCGGTCCACTCCTGGATGATCTCCGCCTTTTCGTCGTAGGCGAGGACAAAGATCTGGTCGCCGTCGAAGATCTCATAGGCGAACTCCATCGTCGCCTTCTTGAGCTTCTCAACATCCGCCGGAAGCGTCTGTGAATTATCGACCAGGATCACGATCTTTGCGGGCGACGGGTCGTAGGAAAAGCCCTTTATCTTCTGCTCGACGCCGTTTTCGTACAAAAAGATATTCTCGGCCTTCAGCGGATCGGTCTTCTTGTCGGTTCGCCACGCTGTAACACTAAGGATCGAGCCTTCCGTGTCCGTCGTCCTTATGCTGCGTCGCGACTGCGCCTGCACTTGAACACACACCATCATCACGCAAACCAACAAAACGACGGATCTGGCGACGAAAGTTCTCATTTACTCTTTGCTTGCAGGCTTATCTGCCTTCGGGGCAGCGACTGTCTCGCTCGTGGACTTTGATGCACTGTCGGACGATGTGGTTGATTCACTGCCCGAACTTTTTTCACCGGAACTTTTGTCCGCTGCCGATTTCTCGACCGGCTTACCGTTCTTTCCGGCATAATCGGTCACATACCAACCGGCCCCTTTAAACTGAAAGCCCGAAAGCGAGATCTGTTTCACAAGTTCTCCGCCACAATCTTCGTGGATCTTCAGCGGCTCCTCCGACACAGACTGGCGTTTCTCCAGGTGCGAACCGCATTTTTGGCACTGATATTCGTAAATTGGCATAGCAAAATTTCACTAAACTGCTGTCTCGAGCGAATCCGACCTCATAAGAAACACGAAACAGCAATCGTGATCTTTTATTTATTGTAGTTTAGATATTAGAAAATTATGAGAAAAATCGTCAACATCGGAACTTTCGCCTTTTTACTGTTTGCGATAAGCGGGCTCGCGTCCGCACAGAAGGCGGGAGAGCTCGTTCCCGTCAAAACTCTGGATATCGACAGGTACGCCGGTCGCTGGTTCGAGATAGCCAAGTATCCCAACAAATTCCAGAAGCAGTGCATTTCCGGCACGACCGCGACCTACACTAAGAAGCCGAACGGGAAGATCGAGGTGCTGAATGAATGCACCAAGGCCGATGGTACGCGGAGTTCGGCAAAGGCCGAGGGTAAGATCGCGGACAAGTCGAACAACGCGAAACTCAAGGTGCGCTTTGCTCCCGGGTTCACGTCGTTTCTTCAGTTCGTATGGGCAAACTATTGGGTTATCGACCTCGGCGCCGACTATGAATACGCCGTGGTCGGCGAACCAAAGCGCGATTATCTTTGGATCTTGAGCCGAAAACCTGAGATGAATGACGCAGAATATCAGGCGATCGTCAGCCGGATCCGGGAAATGGGATACGACCCGCAGCGACTGGTAAAAACGCCTCAGAAAGGCTGATGAATTGGCTTAACTCTCCTCGCCGTTCATCCAAAAAGCCGACGACATCACTGATCGATGTCGTCGGCTTTTGTATCAGATCAACGAGAGATCACCAATTAGTCTGGGTCGCGACGGCCTGCTCGCTCTCATGCTCGACCAGGAAGCGTTCCGCGTCGATCGCGGCCATACAGCCTGTTCCGGCGGCGGTGACGGCTTGCCGGTAATACGAATCCTGTGCATCGCCGCAGGCAAAAACGCCGGGAATATTGGTCCGCATGGTCTTGCCTTCGGTTATCAGATAGCCGACGTCGTCCATATCGAGCGTTCCCTTAAAGAGATCTGTATTCGGTTTATGTCCTATGGCGATGAACACGCCGCGGGTCGGCAGGATGCTTTCCTCCTGCGATTCCGTGTTAAAGATCCTGACCGATTCGACGCCGCCCTCTTTCGTGCCGTTGATCTCGCGGACCTCGGTGTTCCAAAGCACCTTGATCTTTTCGTGGCCAAGCACTCGTTCCTGCATGATCTTCGACGCCCTAAACTCATCACGCCTGTGGATCAGCGTGACGGACGAGGCAAACTTGGTGAGGAACAACGCCTCTTCCATAGCGGTATCGCCGCCGCCGACCACTACGATCGGCACGTCGCGGAAGAAAAATCCGTCGCACGTGGCACACGCGGACACACCGTTGCCGCCGAGTCCCTCGGGCACAGGAGCTTCGCCCGGTATCCCAAGCCATTTGGCCGAGGCTCCCGTTGAAATTATCAGCGTCTCAGCCTTAACAATAGTGGTGATCTCTTCGCTGTCGGCGCTTTCCTTGCCGAACAGGGTAAACGGCCGCTGCGAAAGATCAACCTTGTCGATCCATACATTCAAAAACTCGGTCCCGAATCGCATCGCCTGTTCGCGAAATTCGTCCATCAGGATCGGGCCCATAATGCCCATTTTGAAGCCCGGATAATTCTCCACATCGGTGGTTATCGTCAATTGTCCGCCGGGCTGCGGCCCATCGACGACGAGCGGTTCGAGTTGTGCGCGCGAGGCGTAAATGGCGGCGGTCAAGCCGGCCGGCCCGGAACCAAGGATGACTACTTTTCGTTCGATCAGATTCTCTGCCATGGCAATCGTATAAAACGCTGTTCCCTAAAATTTGAAATAAATGCGTTGTATATAGTATAACTATCGGGCGCTACCTTAGTCGAGGACACCGGCGATCTCGCCTTATTGGAGAGATCGCACAGGTGCCGGGCAATATTCCATTTTACCGACCCGAATGCGATAGTTGTTTGTAAAGTGTTCGTGTTAAACTGTTTTCGTAAACCGGCAACAAAGAAATACGAGCACAAATGTTGACTTCTATGCAGCCTCAGTTCGAGGAAAAACGCTTTGCTCTAAGAATGGCACTGAGGCTTCCGATAGTCGTTTCGGGCAGGTCCGATGACGGCGCCGCCTGGAGCGAACCGACGGAAACCGACGACATCTCGACTCTTGGTGCGCTATTTCAGCTTAATCAAAAGATCGCACAGGGCGACGCATTGTATATCCGATCGCACCGGCCGGATGGCGTTCCGGTCGAGGTAAAGGCTGAGGTGATGCGTGTCTCATCCGCAAGCCATGGCACATCGCGCGTCGGTGTTTCGATCGTAGAGCAAAAAGAAAGCTGGCTTCGCCTGTTCGTCGCGTGGATCGCCGACGACAACGTCGCCGAAGGAATGGACGAATAGTATCCGCGGTGATACGGATCGAAAAGAGGCAGTCCAAACGGCGGCCTCTTTTTCAATTAAGGCCCGGCGAATCAAAATGGGATCGTTTGCTTAGAATCGTTCTTTATTGCCGCTCCGTAGGAGCAACCTGTTTGTAGCAACCGGACCCAAACAAGACGAGAAGCTCCGTAGGAGCGACCTGCTTGCTCCGCTGGTAAAATACCTATCTTATGTCGAACTACGAAACAATAACCGTCGAACAGGAAGGCAAGGTCGCGATACTGACGATCAACCGGCCTGACAAACTGAACGCCCTCTCGAGCACCGTGCATATCGAAGGCGTAAAAGCCCTCGATGAACTTCGCACTGATGAGACGGTTCGCGTCGTTATCATCACAGGTTCCGGCGAAAAATCATTCATCGCCGGAGCGGACATAAGCGAATTTGAAGGCAAAACGCCCGTCACCCAGCGTGCCACCTTTCAGGAACGCACGTTATTTAATACGATCGATTCCTTTCCAAAGCCCGTTATCGCGATGGTCAACGGATTTTGCCTTGGCGGCGGCAACGAACTCGCTCTCGCCTGCGACCTGCGGGTGTGCAGTGAGAACGCACGTTTTTCGCAGCCCGAGATTAACCTCGGCATTATTCCCGGCGGCGGCGGTACACAGCGGCTGACGCGTCTGATAGGCGAAGGCCGTGCGATGGAGATCACGCTGACTGGCGATATGATCGACGCCGAAACCGCTTATAGATTCGGCCTGGTAAATCACGTCCACCCGCTCGCGGACCTGCGTGCAAAGACCCTGGAACTGGCCGCCAAGATCGGCGAAAAAGCCCCGATCGCGCTGCAGCTTGCCAAAGAAGCCGTAAAATTCGCCTCGCGCTCGAACCTAGACGAAGGCCTCCGCCGCGAAGTCGACCTCTTCGCCATCTGCTTTTCGACCGAAGACAAAAAAGAAGGCGTCTCCGCCTTTCTCGAAAAACGCAAGCCCGAGTTCAAGGGTAAATAGTATCGGGTTGAGATGGTCTGAAGCCCAACCTTCGCGTCCTTTGTGTCCTTTGTGTCCGCCCTTCGTGTCCTTTGTGGTTAACCGGCTTTCTTAACACAAAGAGCACGAAGAATCCAACCCCGATCATCACCAAAAGTCTCCGAAGCTTGACGCTCCGCGGTCTTTTCGTTAAATTCAGAGATTGCCGCCATCACCGGCAAAAACATCAGGGGTCGTAGCTCAGCTGGGAGAGCGCTGCAATGGCATTGCAGAGGTCAGGGGTTCGATCCCCCTCGACTCCACCATTTTTAAAGAAACAACCCGCCACAACCGGCGGGTCGTTTTTATTTCCGTTCTCGAATATTTAACAAACCTTCTTCCTAACTGAACTGCCTCACAGCTTCAGCCGCTCGTATTTCGCGAACAATTTCATTATCTCCGTCTGGATAACCTTTTTTTCCACAAGGTTTGAGGTTTTATCCCTACGCTTTACTAATTCTTCGATCTGTTGCTGAATGACTTCCTGCTTTGTCCCGGGCTTACGGCTCTTTGTTACGTTGTACTTATCGTCCATAGGACAATTCTACTAGATCGACGGCTCGATGCGGCTACAAGATCCGGTTGTGGCGACGCCCTGGGCTTCGGGTCGCTTCTCCTTCACCCAGGCAGCGAACTATCTCCGGGATCAGCTTTTCAAAGTCGTTCGGCTTGCCGAGGTATTTCGTAGCACCGGCCTCCATAACGGCCTTCTTGTCTGCCCAGCGAGTCAATGCACTATAGATAATTATCGGAACACGCGGCGAGACCCGCCGGATGTCCTCGCAAAGCTCGACCGCCGTCATATCCGGAAGATAGAAATCCAGAATATAAAGATCGAACCGCATCCGCTGCATCAATTCCTTCGCCTGCCGCCCGTCTCCAGCGGTCGTAACGTCAAAGTCATGCAGCCACGCCACGATCATCTCGCAGCCGTCAGCGTCGTCATCAATGTAAAGTATTCGGGCCAACTCACGACTGTACCGAAACAGTCCGCCCCCCGTCCGTTAGAAAGCTAACAAAAAAGCAAAAGCCGCCCGTACGCTCCTGATCTCAGAAATAGATGGTCGCGATGCCGTCGCTTCGAGTTCGCTATCGAGAGGAGCGAACACCACCGGTCACCTTACTTGCGTCCAATGCTATAATTACGGCGGAGTTAACTCTTGTATTTGATCAGTTAATTTTGTATTCCGAGAATGTATGGAAGTAGTTAAACAAACAGTTAAGGTAACCGCCGACCGTGAACTCTTGATAAAGCTGCCTAAAAATGCTGCTCCGGATCAGACGGCTGAGGTGATCATCCGATTTTCTCCGGTCTCGACCAATGTTGAAAAGTTGGCCCTGATGCAGGGAGCCATGTCCGACCCATTGTTTGTGGCCGATCTCGAAGAGATCCGTGAAGATTTCCGCTACGCGGATTTTGACCAGGTGGACGGATGAAGATCGAGCGCTGGAGCGTCTGGCTTGCAAACCTCGATCCGATAGTTGGCTCGGAACAAGGCAGAACCCGACCGATAATTGTCGTAAGCCAAACTGCGCTCAATCAAGCGTTACCCGTGATCAATGTTCTTCCGATTACCTCGCGAAAACCGAACCGACGAGTTTATCCAAACGAAACCCTACTGCCGGTTAACACCGCTAACCTCCCAAATGAGTCGATAGTGCTTTGCTATCAAATCCGTACTCTCGATAAGCAGCGCCTTATCAAACGGATCGGGGATTTAGACGACTCTATTCTTCAAGAAGAGATTACCGAGGCTCTGTGCTTTCAGCTAGAGATCCTTCGTTAGTCCGACAACGATAAGTTATCTTCATGCCCGATAATGTTACCCAAGCAATAGTGCCAGGCCTGCCGGTGTTTTCCATTAGTGCCTGCCCAAATATCTCCCCCCGGCCATTGCCACGTGTGAGTTCGTTTTGGCAGAATCTGGGTTTGTCCCTGAAAGGGACGAAGTGAATAGCGTAGGGTGAAGCGAGTTTCCGAGCGGAACCCTACGATAGGGCGACAGATCCGTTCGCTCCCTGAAAGGGAGCCACGAACCGGGAATGTGCGTCCCTTTCAGGGACGAGGAGCATAGCGCGTTCGAATCGTCGGGTGTTACCCGACGCTATTGAATTTATCCCCTTCGGGGAACTAGCCAAGAGCGAGGTACCCGCCCAAATATCTCCTGCCTGTCATTGCCACGTGTGATAACGTAATAAAGTCCGCCGCCGACGACAACCGGACACGAACGAAGGTTTTTGTCCGAACTTTGATCGAGTAATAAATTCACTTTCGACAGAAATAGTGCTCAGGCCCCTCAAGAGTAGAATGTAGGTTTCGTTTCAGCCGAGTAGTTACACTGAAAACATATTCCGATAGCCTGTGTTCCCGGATATCAATTAAACCCATGTCGCGATTGTCGATTCTCACGGTTCTGGTTCTAATCTTTGCTTCGGTCGTCCACGTCCAATCGCAAAACGAGAAATCCCGATGTCCCACGATCTCGGTGACCGGCCCGGCCGGAATCGTCCAACCGCCCGACTTGTTCGCTTACACTGTTTACGTTGATCCGGAGGTTTCGTGGCCCAAGATCGGTTTCGAATGGACGATAACGGGAGGAAAGGTGGTTGGACGAACGGATACGAAGACTGTGAAGGTTCAACCTGATAAGTATTTCGGTAAGGCGACGATCGCATCCGTAAGGGTCCAGGGTCTTCCCGAGGGTTGCCCAAATACTGCCAGCGAGATGGGCGGAAGTGTTTGCGATTCTTATTTGGTTATGGAAGCCGACGTATCGTTTTGGACGCAATACCGTGAGGTAACGTGGCAGGGAGAACAGAAGGAACTTGACTCTCTGGCGATCGACGGCCTTAAGCGTAACCCTGAGCATGTCATCTACCTGGAGAAAGCTTTCAAAAAAGCACTTCCCCAAAGCGCTGTGGACTCCCGCATTCGGCAAATAAGGAATTACCTCAGCAAAGTAAGGAAACTGCCACCAAGCCGATATTTTATCCGAGTTTCGGGCGGGAACGTGAATCAAACGAATGGATATCTGGTTCCTCAAGACGCTCCGGTTCTTGTATCTAGTTATCAGAATCCGTGTGAGCAGTAACCTTTGTTACCCATTGCTGGAAAAACGAGCGCGGATCGTGAGGGGCTGAGACGTGACAGTTCGTGGACACAAACCAACGTTTGTGCCGGAGTTTATCTAGGTCGTGGCAAGCTCAACAAAGCGATCCCTGCCAAGCCTGTACTTGTTGCAGTGTTTTCCGTTAGTGCCCGCCCAAATATCTCCGGCCGGTCATTGCACGTGTGATAACCACGGGCAATGAAATTCAACTCAAGGCCCTCTGTACTCGCCGTCTCACGTATGAGACCATTGACAAACAATGCAACGTATGCGATGGTACTTCACGCGGTCTTGTCGGGCTGCTGATCTTTTGAAATTCTAGTACGGGTTAGCCTAGGATGCGGAACTTAGGTCCACGGTCGCATCAGAGCCGGTGTCAAAACGCGGCCTCACCGCTATAACCGTTGCAAAACCTAGGCTTATCGCGAAAATCGTCCCACTATGGTGCTTGCTGTGAGTTTTGGGACGATATTGGTACTAAGTCGAGTGGCTGCAACACTTAGGCCGTCCCAAAATGGGACGAAAGTGGGACGGTCCGTCGATTTACACCAGGGCAGGACCGGCGGGGGGTAGGACAAACGTGCCGAACCGTAGCTATACGTTTGTCCTCGAATGTAACGATGATTTTACTTTCCTTTTTAAACATCTCGTTATACACTTTCCTCACACTCTATAAGTTCGAAACATCCGACGCGGACGCCGCGTCAACAATCTAGGTTTTTATTGTACGCGGGCCCACGCGCCTGCCTTTGCGCTGGAATTTCTTAGAGCTGGTGAGATCAGAACCCAAGTAGCTCGTGTTGTTAGATTTACGGGCTAACCCGCTGATCGATATGCCGATCCGGAATTAATTTATTTGTACAACGCAACAATTTTAAGCAAAACCGGACGGCGCGCGCCGTCGAGTAAGAAATGCAGAAATAGCTCGGCGGCCAAGCGCCTCGGTAAGATATTGCGTAAAACGGTCAATACTAAGTAGAAAAGTTCAACAGGTTTTCAAACGACGGTTTTTGTTAGATCAGCGAGCAGCGGGAAGAGCTTAAAAATCTTTTTCGACAGATCCGGAAACCAATGCCTAATGGCGCTTTATCGGGAGGTAGTCAAGTGATGGAAGGTTATAAGGCCGATTCAGGATTCGCCCGGCGAACCGCAGAGATAGGTGTGCCAAGTATGGCTCCTGAATTCCGGATAGATGAAGTGATAAGAACTACTTACGACAATATTGGGTTGGAACAGCTCGAACCCGTCAGGAGTTTGCCGGCACGCATCGGGATAGGCGGTTTACCAAGCATCTTGCTCAGTAAGCTGAGGCCAATGTTGAAATACTCTCAGCTCAATAAGGACGATTACCTATTTCAACAGGACGACCGGGTCAGCCAGATATATTTTCCCGAAACCGCCGTCATCTCGGAATTCCAGATGCTGGCAGACGGCAGGACCATCGAGGTCGCCGTGACCGGTTCCGAGAGTGCGGTTGGCATCTCGTCGGTCTGGAGCACCTCATCCGCAGTAAACTGCGCCCAGGTCTGCGTTGCCGGAACTGCCTACAGGATCGAGACAGATCTGCTCGAACGCGAATTGACCTATAGCCGTCCATTGCAGCGATGGCTGCACGATCAGATAAATTCTTACATCAAGCAGATCTCGCAAAAGGTCATTTGCAACACGCACCACGCCGTCGAAGAACGCTTTTGCACCTGGCTGCTGATGCTTCAGGACCGCAGCAAAAAGAGCAAATTCAACCTGACCCAGGAATATATAGCTGGCGTTTTAGGAGTCTATCGGCCAAGCGTGACGTGCATGGCAAAGGCCATCCGAGAAAAAGAAGCGATCGATTACGTCCGCGGCCAGATCTTCATAACGGACCGTCAAAAATTAAAGAAGATGTCCTGTGCATGCTACACAGAGCTGCCTTTCTCTAAGACCTATTGATCAACAGTTTGCCCACACCCCTTAAGGCCGGCTTCGCAAATAGCGACGCCGGCTTTTTGTCTTGATCGTGGAATGAGCCTTGCGTTGTTACCCGTAGAAACGACAAAGATGTTCGATAACGATGCAAGGGGAACCCACAATGAATGCGACACCAAACCGAAAGAAAGACGCCAACGGACCGATCCAAAAACCGTCCGAGCCGCTGCCGTCGATCTTCGAAACGCAGCGGCGAACCGGCTTTTCGACAGCAAAACTCCGAAAGCCGATGAATAAACGAACCCGGGACGACCGCGATAAGTCTGCATCGTCAGAAGCGTGGAACTGATCCAAAATTGGTGAGCGTGCTTAACTCTGCGTAAATTAAATAAAAAGTTATACTACTCGCGTTCAAATTTTAGGGCGCGGTTGTTTTCGTTTTCACGCTCAGTTAGGTGAAGTTTCTTGGATTAGACATCGGCACCGGCGGTTCGCGTGCGATCGTGATCGACGAGGGCGGAAAGGTTATTGCCTCGGCGACGGTCGAGCATCAGCCATTCGCGTCGCCCCATATCGGCTGGGCCGAGCAGTCGCCCGATGACTGGTGGCGGGCTTCTTCAGAGGCGATCCGGGCCGCTTTGATGTCGGATGGTGTCAGCCGCGATGAGATCGCAGCGATCAGCTTTTCCGGCCAGATGCACGGGTCGGTTCTTCTCGACGATCAAGACCGTGTTCTCCGCCCGGCACTTTTGTGGTGCGATCAGCGAACGGATCAGGAGTGTCATGAGATCAACGAAAAGATCGGCGAAACACGGCTGATCGAGCTTGTATCCAACCCCGCCGTTACCGGATTCACGTTGCCAAAGCTATTGTGGGTCCGGAAACATGAACCGGACATTTGGCGACAGGTGCGCAGCGTCATGCTGCCGAAGGATTATGTCCGACTAAAGCTAACCGGTGTGAAGGCGTGCGACATGGCCGATGCCTCGGGCACGCTAATGCTGAATGTCCGCGAAAGGAAATGGTCGCGGGAATTGCTGGAGCAACTCGACCTAGACGCTGCTTTGCTGCCGCCTCTCTTTGAATCTACCGAGATCGTTGCGCAAGTTTCGCGGAGCGGTGCGGAAGCAACCGGACTAAAAGAGGGAACTCCCGTCGGTGCCGGTGCAGGTGACAATGCGGCAGGAGCGATCGGGATGGGCATCGTCTCACCCGGAACCGTGAGCGCCACCATAGGAACGTCGGGAGTAGTTTTTGTAGTAACCGAACATCCGACGATCGACCTCAAGGGAAGGATACATTCACTCTGCCACGCAATTCCCGGCCGCTGGCACATGACCGGAGTAACGCTGGCAGCAGGCCAAAGTCTCAAGTGGTTCAAAGAGAATTTTGCGGCCGGCAAGAGCTATGATGATCTTACAGAATTGGCAGGCGCGATCCAGCCCGGTTCTGAGGGAGCTATCTGGTTGCCCTACCTCATGGGAGAGCGGGCACCGTATCTCGATCCGAATGCCCGTGCGGCCTTCGTCGGTCTGACCGCAAGCCACACACTGGGCCACATGGCACGCGCGGTTCTTGAGGGAGTTGCGTTCAGCCTTCGCGATTCGCTCGAGGTCTTTCGAGAGATAGGTGCTCCGATCGGTACGATCAGGCTTGGCGGCGGCGGAGCACGGTCCAAGTTGTGGCGGCAGATCCAGGCAGATGTCTATGGCCGATCGGTCGAAACCATCGAGGTGGACGAAGGTGCTGCCTTCGGGGCCGCGATCCTTGCCGGTGTTGCACTTGGAGCGTGGCCTTCTGTCGACGTTGCATGCCAACAGGTAATTCGCGTTGCCGAGCGAACTGATCCCGATCTGTACGCGTCGGAATCTATGGAGAGAAATTATCAGGCCTACAAGCTTTTATACGCCGCTTTGAAACCGGCAATGAACATGATCACAGGAGCAGACGATTAATGAGTGATAACTACACGCCGAAGCCCGAGCACAAATTTACCTTCGGCCTATGGACAGTCGGCAACCGTGGCCGCGACCCGTTCGGCGAGGCCGTTCGAGATACGCTGACGCCGGTTGAGGCAGTAAGAATGCTGGCCGAGGTCGGTGCTTATGGCGTCAATTTTCACGACAATGACCTCGTGCCGATAGACGCCAGCCCGTCCGAACGCGACACGATCGTGAAGGAATTTCGAAAAGCTTGTGACGATAACGGAATAAAGGTCCCGATGGCGACCGTAAATCTGTTTTACGACGCCGTGTTTCGCGACGGAGCCTTTACGGCGAATGATGCCAAGGTTCGCAGCTATGCCATACAGAAGACAATGCGGGCAATGGACCTTGGAGCCGAGTTTGGTGCCGAGACTTTCGTTCTCTGGGGCGGCCGGGAAGGCGTCGAGACAGATGGCTGCCGGACGGTGCCTGATGCGATAAAGCGCTTTCGGGACGCACTGAACTATCTTTGCGAATACAATACCTCTCAGGGTTACGGATACAGATTCGCTCTCGAAGCCAAACCGAACGAGCCTCGTGCTGACATCTACTTTGCGACAACAAGCGCCTATCTGGCGTTTATCGAGACGCTCGACCATAGGGAAATGGTCGGCGTGAATCCTGAGGTCGCACACGAGACGATGCCGGGCTTGAACATGATGCACGCAGTCGCCCAGGCATGGGAAGCTGGAAAGCTTTTCCATATCGACCTGAATGACCAGGTGCCAGGCCGCTATGATCAGGATCTGCGATTTGGCTCGGCCAATCCAAAGGGAGCGTTTTGGTTGGTGAAGTTCCTTGAAGATGTCGGCTATTCCGGACCGCGTCATTTCGACGCGCATGCATATCGTACGGAAGATTATGATGGAGTAAAAGATTTTGCGCGTGGATGCATGCGGACCTATTTGATTCTCAAAGAAAAGGCCCAGCAGTGGAACGAGCATCCCGGAATAGCCCAGATACTTGCGGGTATCAAGGCAACGGATCCCGACACTGGACTCGACGGCTTTGAAGCGATGCTGGCGACTGAATATGATCGACGGGCGTTGTCTTCAAAAGGGCTGCAGTATGAAAGGCTTGATCAGTGGACAATGGATATACTTTTCGGCGTCGCGTAGGCATTTGTTGAGAAGGCGAGCGGAGGGGCACTCAACTCGCGCTCAACCGATCTTCACCTACCCAACGCGGAAAATTTCTCAGCCGCCAACGTGGACGCTTGGACGGAGTTCGGGATCAGGTTCGGCCTGGCGCAATATCTCGCGGGTGACGGGAGCCGTGTCGCCCTCACCAAAGATAAGGTACCTGATCAGGTATTGGACCGGATTGCCCTCGCTCCAGCCGAAATAAACGTGCGGGATCTTTCCGGTACGATCCCGTAGGTTCAGAAGGAGTGCAGCTATCGCGTTGGGTACCGCCGGTGCATGCGTGCGAAGAATCTTGTACCCGCCGACATCGACGCCGTGGATGCTGAGCTTGCCCGTAAATTCAGACGCATCGGCCACGTCAACTTCATAGAAGAGGATCGGGTCTGATGAGGGTATGTGATTGTCGATCCTCTTTTCGTGCTCCTTGAACCGATATTCTTCTATCTGGCCACCTTCACGCCTGTTGGTGACTATTCTGATCTCTCCTTCCGCAAGTTCGTCCAGAAGTTCAAGAGCCTTTTCGTCAAACTCGATCTTTGCTATGCGGATCTCGGTCGTTCGCATGGCTCTTGAGATGAAGGAAGCAAGGACGATGCCGAAAATGAAGAAGATCGCGATCTTGAGCCCATCGGGCCGCTCGACCATGTTTGTAATGGTGGTGTAGGCAAACACGGCGGATATGACCAAGAAGGCCCACCTCGCCGATTGCCGCCGACGCCAGGTTGAGATCGTCACGGCGATGGACGCGGAGCTCATTAGGACGAGGACGCCAGTCGCGTACGCACCGCCCTGAGCTTCAACGTCTGCATCGAAGATGATCGTTATACCAAAGCAAATGAGAGCAAATACGATAACAAGCGGACGGGTCGCCCGTGCCCAATTCGGAGCCATTCCATACCGTGGAAGGTAGCGGGGGACGATATTGAGTAAGCCGGCTAACGCAGAAGCTCCGGCGAACCAGAGGATCAGGATCGTACTTATATCGTATGCGGTGCCGAAAGCTTCGCCAAGATATTGATGAGCTATGAAGGCTAGCGCTCTGCCCTGAGCTTTACCACCCTCCTGAAACTCTGCGGCCGGAATGAGAAGAGTCGTCACGAAGGAGCTGCAGATCAGAAAGAAACTCATTATCAGTGCGGCCGTTCGCAACATTCGCCGAGTTTTTTCTATCCGGTTCGGATTCTCGATCAGCGGCATTACTGCCACGCCAGTCTCGAACCCTGAAAGCCCTAGGGCGAGTTTTGGAAATACAAGAAGGGAAAGCCCGAGAACCATCAAAATGCCGCGCGGTTCAAGGTTTCCTCCGGTCGTCGTACTCCAAAGAGCGGCCTGCCAGTCAGAGAAAAGGCTGGGCTGCAGAACGATCTGGTAGAGGCCTGTCACAATCACGATCAGGTTCAGAGACAGGTAGATGATGACCAGGAGCACAGCGATCCCGATCGCTTCCTTGAAACCTTTTAGGAATACTGCTGCGAGAATGGCGATCAAAATGAGTGTTACGCCAACAGGATGATCGAGGAATTTGAAATGTTCCTCGATAAAAGGATTGTGGATAATATGCTCGGTTGCGTCGGCGGCGGAGAGTGTGATCGTGATAACGAAATCCGTCGCGGCGAAGCCCAGAAGAGCGAGAACGAATAGCTTCCCTTTCCACCGCGAAAGCAGCGACTCGAGCATCGAGATGGAACCCTGGCCGTGAGGGCTCTCAGCGGCTACTCGGCCATAGATCGGCAGGGCGCCAAAAAGAGTTAGCAACACCAATATCAAGGTTGCTATGGGCGAAAGTGCTCCGGCGGCGATGAACGCGCTGCCGGGCTGGTAGCCCAGCGTAGCAAAATAGTCGACGCCGGTGAGACACATAACTTGCCACCAGCGATGTTGAGGATGGCGAGTATGTCCACTGCCGTTGGCGTCCGTTTCCCGAACACCCTGCATCAGCCAATCCGTAAAGCCACCCTTGTTAGTTGCGTTCACCTTTATGCCCTTCCCGAAACGATCCGGTTCTGACCAATACGTACAAAGGCACGATCCGCAAATCGAACCGCGCCTCGGCAGCAGGAACATATTCCCGCACGACTTCAATCTATCGCTATCCCTATAAAGATTCCATTAATAATTCATAAAGATTCCATAAAGACGATCAGATCAGGTCGAGCGGACAAGCTATATACCGGAAAATGCTGATAGGATTCCATTCAGTGAAAGAAACGATCAGGTATACTGTTTCGCTTGCAATAGTGATCGTCGCTGTAGTGATACTTTCTCCGTTTGCGGGGCAGATCAATCCTACGACGGTGGCGCTCGCTCTATTGCTTGCGATACTGTTAATCGCGACGCTCTTCGGCAGCCGGCAGGCCCTTGCTGCCTCGGTGGTGGCGGTGCTCTGCTTTAACTTCTTTTTTCTTCCACCCTTCTATACCTTCCACATCGACGACAAAGAGAACTGGATCGCGTTTGCGGCATTTGTGATCACGGCATTTGTTGCCGGGCAGCTATCTACATATGCACGACGGCAGGCCGACGAATCCGAACGCCGCCGCCAGCGGATCGAGGGCTTGTACGAAGATCTTCAGAGTGCGTTCGAGCAGGCAAGTGAGGCAGAAGCCCTCCGTCGAAGTGAGAAACTGAAATCCGCATTACTCGACGCGATCACGCACGACCTTCGAACGCCGCTGACGTCGATCAAGGCGTCGGTCACCACCTTGCTAGAATCAAGGAGAAGCAAGGTGCTGGACGATGAAGGGGAAAAGGAGTTTCTTGAGATCATTGATGAAGAAAGCGATCGGCTTAATCAATTCATTGAAGGGATGGTCGGGCTTGCAAAGATCGAGGCCAAGGCCCTCCATCTGCGAAGGAATTGGACCACGATCCAGGAGATGGTCAATAAGGCGATTGACCGCGCCCGAACGTCACTAGACTCCTACCACATTCAGCTCGACTTCGAAGAGGAACTACCCGCCGTGTTCGTCGATGCCAGTTCCATCTCGGAGGTGCTTTACCTGCTCCTGGACAATGCAGCTAAATACTCGCCGAAAGGTTCCAAGATACTCGTACGAGCTCTTCAGAAACCAGAAGGCAGGGTCGAGGTGTCGATCGAGGATCAGGGAAAAGGAATAGCCGAAGCTGACCGGGAAAGAGTCTTCCAGAAGTTTACAAGGGTAACACCTAACCGGACGCCATCGACGGGTGATGGGCTTGGCTTGGGACTGGCAATAGCGAAGGGGATCGTGGAATCGCAGGGCGGGCTGATCTGGAATGAAGCAGCCGACGGAGAGTTTGTCACCCGGTTCGTTTTTAGTTTGCCGATCGAGGAGCAGGAAGGGAAAGCATGAGTGGAGAGAGGATACTTGTCGTCGATGATGAACCGCAGATCACGCGGATATTGCGCCGCAGTCTGGCGGCGCACAATTATGAGGTGCGAACAGCTTCGGATGGTGAGACGGGCTTTGACACATTTCGGGATTTCAACCCCGACCTAGTGATCACCGACCTTCAAATGCCGGAAATGAGCGGGCTGGAACTGTGCCGCGAGATCCGACGCGTTTCGCAAGTCCCCATAATTGTCCTATCTGTCAAGGGCGAAGAGGACACGAAGGTTGCGGCGCTTGATGCCGGAGCGGACGATTACATCACAAAACCATTCGGGATGGAGGAGTTGATGGCCCGGATCCGAGCTGCACTTCGCCGCATTTCAGCGGATAAGGTTGAGGTGCAAATGCAAATTACTGTTGGGCCGTTCTCGGTTGACCTCGAAACCTACACCGTCAAGGTACGAGGAAATTCGATCCACTTGACGCCGAAAGAACTGGAACTGCTGGTATATTTCCTGAAGAACGAAGGAAAAGTCCTTAGCCACCGAAATATTCTATCGGCTATCTGGGGAGCAAATGCCGTCGAGCAAACCGAATATCTGCGGGTTTTTGTAGGCAATCTGCGGAAGAAGATCGAGACCGATCCCTCAAAGCCGATCCATATTCTTACCGAGCCCTGGGTCGGATATCGCTTTATTGCCGAACCCGAATGATCCCGAAGCTTTAGGAGACCTCATCCGGCCGGATGCGATGCGATGTTGCGAGCCGTACGGCGAGAACAAATAGGAAGATCACGATCGCGGGTGACAGTAGAAGCACAGGATCGATCCGAAGCCGGCTCAGATCCGAGGCTGCGCTGAGCATATTCCCAAGGCTCGGTTCTGGCTCTTGCAGTCCCACGCCGAGGAAAGACAATGCTACCTCGTATAGCAGGAACGCGGGAATCATTAGCGTCGCCTGTGTTATCAGAGGGGCTGAGATATTAGGCAGAATGTGACGAAACAGGATGCGGGGTTGGGTGAGTCCACTGGCCTTTGCGGCGAGGACGAATTCGTATTCGCGCACCGAAACGACCAGGCCGCGCGCAAGCCGGGCGATTTCGGCCCAGCCGGTAAGGGCAAAGATCATTATCAACAGAAAAGCCGCACTCAGCGGCGGCAGTTCAAGCGGAAATGCTGCTCGTGCAGCGAGGATGAGAATGAGGGTTGGAAGCGACAGCATTGTGTCCGCCGCACCCATGAGAAGGTTATCGACCAAGCGAGGAGCGTAACCGCTCACAATTCCGACGAGTACGCCGAGCATCGCAGCGAGCAGCGTTCCGAGCGGCGCCACTATCAACGAGAACCTTATAGCGTAAACGAGCCGCGAAAATCGATCCCGTCCCAGATCGTCACTGCCCAATAGCCGAAGTCTTGGCGCGTCAGTGTCGCCGCCGTCCGACACGCCGAATAGGTGGAGCTCCGAAGTGAATAATCCCAGGAAACTATAGGAACTGTCGCGAACAAAAAATTCGATAGGATAGGCCCTCGACGAATCTTCCGTGTAGCGCATCAGAAGAGGATCTTCAAGGCGGATCTTATAGATGTGGGGCCTCAAATTCAGATTCCCGGCCGCATCACGAAAGTGAATCGATGAGACAGGTGCCGACGGCTCGTTACGCCGCTGCTGCTGATATGGATAAGGAGCAAGGAAGCCCGAGAAAAAGACAAAGACGTAGAAAAGAGCCAGCATTGCTAACCCTGCGTTTCTTGCCTTCTTGGCTCTCTTCCGTTTGCGAAAGATCCCTTCTTCCATATCAGCTTGTTTTTCCGAGCCCGATGCGCCGGTCGTTCAGATACTGCAAAAGTTCCGCGACGGCATTGCCGAACCACACGGCAGAGCTTGTGAGGAGTACCACGCCCATCACGACCGGAATGTCTCGGTTCTTGACCGCGGCTACGATCAGCGAGCCAATACCCGGCCATCCAAGAACGGCCTCAACGATCACTGAACCGCCAAGCAACGCCCCCAGCGAAAGCCCGAAAAGGGTCAGAAACGGATTTAATGCGGGGCGAACGGCATGCCTCAAAACGACGGCCCACTCTGAAAGTCCTTTGGCCCGTGCATAACGGACAAAATCCTCATTCATCGCCTTACTCAGGCCTTCACGTGCCTGGGCGAGGAAGAGCGCGATCAGAGGTATTGCCAAAGTGATCGATGCGAGAAAGGTCAGCATCACTGACCCGACGGCTTCATTTGAGGTCGACCCTGAGAGGCGAACCATGAGGGCAAGAGCGATCAAGGCCAGGACGATGCGCGGCGTCGATGACGCGAGAAGGATCAGCAGCTCGACAAAAGCGTTCAGCGCTTTGCTCGGATAGCGGACCGAGAGTATTGCGAGCGAGAGCGATAGCGTGAGAGCAAGAAGCAGGGCAATGGATCCGAGCAGGAGCGTTGCGGTGAACCTCGACCAGATCAGCCCTGCGACGGGAACACGAAAAGAAATAGATTCGCCAAGATCGCCGCGGACAGCGCCGGAAAGCCATTTTCCGTACCGCGTCGGTAGGGGTTGATCAAGGCCGTAAACAGAGCGGAGATGTTCGATCGTGCGTTCGGAAACCTGAGGGTTATCACGCAAGGCCGAAAATGCATCGCCGCCGGCCGCCGAGAGCAATGCGAAAGTGATGGCCGACACCATCAGCAGCATTGCGATGCCTTGAGCCAGTTTCCTAAGAAGAATTTTAGACAATCAGGTTTAGATCTCCGTAACGGACAAGCAGAACACTCGGGTCATTTTTGAACATTGCGGTTTGATTTGCAATGGAAAAACTCTTAAACTCGGCGACATTCGGTCTGTACGCTTGCGTACTCAAAGGCAATGGCCGATCACTCCGATTCCCGGACACTCAGTGTCGACACGTTCGATCAAAAGCTTTCATTACTATGCAAAAAAAG
>JANNNS010000001.1:0-18229 GCA_031398645.1 Acidobacteriota bacterium | reverse complement strand
GTCGGTTGGATAAGAGTGTCTGACCTGGTACCTGTGCGAGCCGCGTCAAATCCGAGCATTCGCGCGTGGCTGGGCGAATGGCATTATGGAGATAATTCAATAGTCCTTACCGAGAACAAGCTTTCCGGAAATCTAAATGTGGTTGGAGACGCAATGTGGAAAGGCCTTGGCGACAACCTCCACGTCGGCGAGATCGACGGCCGTGTCACACCGAAGAACGGGGTACTTGAATATTCCGACGGCGATGGCGAATTTGACTGCAAAGCGACCATGCGGCTTGTGGGCGGCTCATTGGTGGTAGCCGATAACATGAAATGCGGCGGAATGAACGTTACATTCTCCGGGGTCTACACGAAGCCGGCCAAGTCGGCTCAGATCAGGTCGCGGTAAATTGAGGGATCGACGTTCCCCCCACTAACGACCACGCAAACCGATCGGCCAGCAAACCTTTCCTTATTTTCAAGAACCGCTCCAAGACTGAGGGCTCCGGTCGGCTCACACTTGAGGTTTGCCAGGACGAAGTACATCCTGACTGCCTCGGCGATCTTTTCTTCGGACACCTCAATAAATTCCTTTACGCCATCGCGGACTATAGGCCAGTTCAGCTGCCCTAACGACAACGTCCTGGCACCGTCAGCGAGCGTCATTGGCTCGGAATCGTTCGCTATGAGCTTACCCGACCGGAATGACCGGGCCGCGTCATTACCGAGAAGGGGCTCGGCTCCGTAGACCTCGGTCATGCTTCCGTGCTTGCAGAACGCGCTAATAGTTCCGGAGATCAGCCCGCCGCCGCCGACCGGAACGATCACAACGTCAAACTGTTTTGGAACGAGTTCTTCCCCCAAGGTCGCATTACCGTCAATAACGAATTGATCATCGTAAGCACTAGCGACGTACGGATCCGGCATCTGGCCTGCAAGCTCCATGACCCGTTCGCTCCTAGCTACCTTTTGCGTATCGATAAGGTCGACGGTCGCCCCAAAACCGCGCACCGCATCCACTTTTACCTGTGCCGAAGTACCGGGCATGACGACCGTACATTTCTTGCCGAGCAGCTTGCACGCGTATGCCAGTGCCTGGCCGAAGTTACCCGATGAGGCGGTTATGATCTCATCATTCGGAACGTTCAAAGCCAGATTATAGGCTGCACGAAATTTGAAGCTTCCGGTGTGCTGGAAGGTCTCGGTCGCAATCGTGATATCGAGCCCTAGATGGTCGCGAAGCTTAGAAGATTCGATAAAGGTTGTCGGGCGGATGGCGTTCTGCAGTGATAACATATTGTTTGGACGAATTTTATAATGGCGGAGGCCGAGGGACAAGTATGTCTGCCAGGACGTGCTATCGGCGTCAGTGTCGACCGATATGGAAAAGAACGAGATCATCGACTTCTGGACCAGATGTTTTGGCAGTACAAGATGCAGCTTGGGGAAGCGTTAAGGTCGCGTTGGTTCTACGACGGAGACGGATGTCCCGGCTGTGGACGTGCAATAAAAGGAATGAAGTGGAAGGGAAAGGATGCTCTCTCGGTGAATACGTTCATCTACCGCGATCATGGCGTTCTGATAGCTTATCTTTTATGCGGAAAATGCGCGAAAGCTATCTTTAAGGCCGCAGAAAAAGACCCTAATGGCCCAACGGAGATCCACAAAGAGATCGAGAAGAATTTGAAGCAAGGTTTCATCAAAAAGTTGGGGCATTAGTTCGAGATCGCGATCCTTTGAAGTAAGCAGCCTGACGGAAGAGAGGTACAGCAAGTGGGCATTTGCTCATATTCTGATCGGGGCGTGGTGAAACTTCGAAGATATGCCGGCTATATGAAACTCTGATCAATTAATTATGAAAGCTCAATTCGGTATGGTAGGCCTTGGCACAATGGGCCGCAATTTTCTGCTCAACGTAGCTGAGCATGGATTCAGCTGTGTCGGTTATGATCTCGATGTCACGAAGCGGGATCTGCTGGTCGCCGAAGGTTCGGGCTTTAATATCACTTCGGCCGCGGACGTTGCCGGATTTGCAAGTTCGCTCGACTCGCCGCGAAAGATCATGATGCTAGTTCCCGCGGGTCCGATCGTCGATTCGGTGATAAATGATCTCTTGCCTCATTTGCACGAAGGCGACCTGTTGATCGACGGCGGGAACTCGCATTTTACTGACACGGAGCGAAGGGAAGCACTGCTTGCGGAAAAGCGAATTGAGTTTCTTGGCGTCGGCGTCTCAGGCGGCGAAGAGGGTGCGAGGCATGGAGCGAGCATTATGGTCGGCGGCAACCCGGCGGTGTATGATCATGTCCGCCCGATGCTTGAAGCCGCCTCGGCAAAAGTAAATGGCGAGCCGTGTGCCGCACATGTTGGAAAAGGATCGGCGGGCCATTTCGTCAAGATGGTTCACAACGGCATCGAATACGGAATGATGCAGTTGATCGCCGAGACGTTCGACTTCATGCAGAGAAGCTTGAGGATGGCATATCCCGAAATGCACCGGACCTTTGCCGAATGGAATTCAGGCGAACTCAACTCGTTTCTCATAGAGATAACGGCTGATGTGCTTCGGAAGATCGACCCTGAAACAGGAACGAATCTTGTCTCCGTAATACTAGATACAGCCGGACAGAAAGGTACCGGAAAGTGGACCTCGCAGGCGGCGATGGATCTTGGTATTCCCATTCCGACGATCGACTCGGCGGTCACGATGCGTCAGATCTCCGCCCAAAAAGCACTTAGAAAGGTATTGTCATCTACCAACTCCGGCTTCCGGGCCTCATCCGATGCCGGCCGTTCGAGGACGTCGATCACTGAACTCAAAGACGCGCTTTTTTGCTCTTTCGTTCTCACTTATGCCCAAGGTATTTCATTGCTGCAGACCGCGTCGATCGAGAAAGAGTATGGACTAGACCTGCCCGAGATCGCGAGCATTTGGCGGGGTGGCTGTATCATTCGTTCCCGGTTCCTCGAGACGGTCAGGAAGGCGTACGAAGCGAATCCTACGCTTGAAAGCTTGCTACTCGATAGATCGGTATCGGATGTTCTGGACGCACGCGTGGGCTCGCTCCGGAAGGCTGTCGTGGCGTTCAATGAGAATGCCATTCCCGCTGCCTGTTTCTCGTCTACACTCTACTATCTCGACGCCTTTCATACCGAGCGGTTACCTGCGAACCTGATACAGGCACAGCGTGACTTTTTCGGCGCTCATACCTATCAACGTACCGACAAGGAAGGCATTTTCCACACGCCGGACTGGAAGTGATCCCGATCCCAGGCCCCATCGCTTGTCTACAATTGTTTAGCAAAAGGCGGTTTCGCGTGATAGATTAGAGAAAAGATAGGTTTCAACTCGATCTGCGGCCTTACTCTCTTGGCTGCGAACTTCAACCCGCATTTCCTGCGGAACGTCTTTGAACCACGGAGGCACGATGGCTGAAGAATTTGACGATCCCTTCGAATTTGAATTGAGCGATGATGAAAAGGCCTTGCTAGAGGATCTTCCCGGGCTTTCTGAAATCGGCGAATCTCGGCGAAAGTTTATCGCCCAGGCTTCGGCAATGGGGCTTGGAGCCGTTGCTATAAATCTAGTCGCGCAAGAGCAGCTGTTTGCCGGCCTGAAGGAGATCGATGAACTTGAGTTGGTCCCGATCGCCGAAGAGAATGCTGTCGCCGTCAAGTTTAAGGTCAATGGTATCGAAAAGTCGTTAACACTTGATTCCCGGATGACGCTGCTTGACGCGCTTCGGGAAAAACTAGGTTTGACCGGTTCAAAAAAGGGCTGCGATCACGGCCAATGCGGTGCCTGTACCGTCATTGTCGACGGTCGACGCGTACTCTCCTGCCTGACTCTTTCTGCACAATGTGAAGGCAAGTCGGTCACGACTATAGAAGGCATAGCGACGGGCGAAAAACTACACCCTATCCAGGCCGCCTTTCTCAAGCATGATGGATTTCAGTGCGGCTTCTGCACGCCGGGCCAGATCTGTTCGGCGGTCGCTTTAATGGACGAAGCCAAGAACGGAGAGGCGAGTTATGTGACCGCTGACATCCGTTCGCGTGGCCGGTCGATGCAGCTATCGGACGAGGAGATCCGTGAAAGAATGTCTGGCAATCTATGCCGCTGCGGGGCTTATCCGAACATTGTCGCGGCGGTAAAAGAGGTTCACACGGGAAAACCTGCCAACGGGGTCGCGTGGCAGTTTGTCGGCGAGAAAAAGGAGGAAATAGATGCGTCCTTTTAAGCTTGTCCGCGCCGCCGATCCGGCATCCGCTGTCAGAACCGTTTCCGCAAGTCCAACGACTGATTTCCTTGCGGGCGGAACAAATTTGCTCGACCTAATGAAGGAAGACGTTCTTAGGCCCGCTCAATTGGTCGATATTTCGCGGCTTAAGCTATCGCAGATCAAAGCCGCGAACGGCGGCGTGGTCATAGGTGCGATGGCATCAAACACCGACACCGCGAATCATCCGGTCATTCGGCAGAGTTTCCCACTTTTGTCGCAGGCCATCCTCGCTGGTGCGTCTGGCCAGATCCGAAATATGGCGACGAATGGCGGCAACCTGCTTCAGCGGACGCGGTGTCCGTATTTCTACGACACATCGATGCCGTGCAATAAACGATCGCCAAACTCAGGCTGCGGCGCTCTGGAAGGCATTAATCGCAATCACGCGATCTTCGGCTGGTCAGAAAAATGTGTGGCTGTGTTTCCTTCAGATATGGCGATCGCGCTTTCGGCACTCGATGCGGTTGTAAAAGTCATCGGCGCGGACGGAAAATCTCGCCCGATCCCGTTTGCGGACCTTCACCGTCTTCCCGGAAACGAACCGGAAAAGGACAATTCATTGAAGCACGGCGAACTTATAACCGAGATCGAGATACCCAAGAATAACTTCGCCGACCGCTCATATTATTTGAAGATACGCGACCGAGCGAGCTATGCCTTTGCCCTTGTTTCGGTAGCGGTGGCGATGGAAACCAAAGGTGGTGTGATCAACGGCCAGCCGCGGATCGCGATGGGAGGCGTTGCACACAAGCCATGGCGTGCCTATGAAGCCGAGAAGTTTCTTGCCGGAAAAGTGGCGAGCGACGAGCATTTCAAACTTGCCGCCGAAGCGGAAATGAAAGCCGCCAAGCCGCTGGAGCATAATAAGTTCAAGGTCGAACTCGGGAAACGAGCGATCGTCAGGGCTCTTCAAATGGCGATGAGCGGTGGCAAGGCATAGGAGACGGAGGAGACTGGAATGACTTCGACCAAGAAATTTATCGGTGAGGGTTTTGACCGGATCGACGGCCTGCTCAAGGTTACGGGTGCGGCGCGTTATTCGACGGATTATCCGGTAAAAGACCTCGTACACGGAGTCTTGCTCAAGAGCGAGATCGCCTCAGGCAAGATCGTTGACATTGACACTACTGCGGCTGAAAAGTCGCCGGGCGTTTTGGCCGTGATAACGCACAAGAACTGTCCAAAGCTGAACGAACGCGGCGGAGTTCGCGGCGGGGCAATGCTGCAGAACCCGAACATTGACCATCATGGCCAGACGATCGGTGTGGTCGTGGCAGAGACGTTTGAACAAGCTCGGGCCGCTTCCCGCCTAATTAAGGTATCTTACGAAAAGGCAGAGGCGAAGACTGATTTTGAAAAATATGCGGCTAATCCGATCCCGTCGCGAAATCCGGGAAGTGCCGACTCAGTTCGGGGAGACGTGAACGCCGCTATGGCCGCGGCCGAGTTCAAGGTCGAAGCGGTGTATGAAACACCTATCGAACACCATCAGCCGATGGAACCGCACGCGACCATCGCGGTTTGGGAAGGCGAAAAGCTTACCCTTTATAATCCCTCGCAGATCGTAAACGGAGCGCAATCTGCCGCGGCGGGTGCTCTCGGACTCAAGCCGGCCGATGTAAGAGTTATTACACCGCATATCGGCGGCGGATTTGGATCAAAAGGCGGCATTTGGTCAAATATGATCCTGACGGCGGTTGCGGCAAAGATCGTGAAGCGTCCCGTCAAACTTGCTCTTACACGCCAGCAAATGTTCAATACGGTCGGGTTGCGGCAGTTGAACCGTCAGACGATGCGGCTTGCCGCGACCAAGGATGGCAAGCTAACGGCAGTCTCGCACGAGACCGTAACTCACACTGCGATCCGTGACGAATTCATCGAGGGCTGCGGCGATTGCTCAAAGATAATGTACGATTCCCCGAATTCGTTCATTTCTTACAGGCACGTTCCGATGAACGTAATATTGCCGACGTTTACCCGCGGCCCCGGGAAAGCTCCCGGCAGCTTCGCTCTTGAATCTGCAATAGACGAACTTGCCCATCAGCTGAAGATCGACCCGGTCGAATTTCGGCTTCGAAATGAGCCGGCCAAAGATCCGTCGAATGGGAAGCCGTGGTCTTCGCGAAAGGTGGCAGAGTGTCTGCGTGAAGGCGCGAGGATTTTCGGCTGGAACCGTCGCAAGATGGAGCCCGGACAGAATCGGCAGGGAAATTATCTGATCGGATATGGCGTGGGCTGCGGCACTTATCCGGCCCGGCAAAGGGATACTTCGGCGAACGTCAAACTGACCCGAAGCGGCAACGATGTCCGGGCAGTGATCGAGCTTGCGGCCAGCGATCTTGGTACCGGAACGCACACGATCTTGGCCCAGACCGCGGGAGAAGTTCTCGGTGTTCCTTTCCCGAATGTTACCGTCACGATCGGCGATTCCAGCCTTCCGCCCGCGGCGGGTTCTGTCGGATCGGTCGGAGCTGCAAGTTTTGCTAATGCGGTGAACGACGGTTGTGTCAAAATTACCGACGAACTTATAGCAAAGTCCGCGAAACAGTTTTTCGTCCGTCCGACAGCGGCCGAGATGATGATCTCTGAGAATCTGACAGAATTTGAAACGCGTGTCGACGCGAAAGCTCCCGCGAACGCGAATGATTATTCGGTGCACAGTTTTAACGCGAACTTTGCGGAAGTGTGGGTGAACGAATCGACCGGGATGGTCAAGGTTCCGCGTTTCGTGGCGGTCACGGCGGCCGGCCGCATCCTGAATCCAAAGACCTCGCGTTCGCAGATCATCGGTGGCGTGATCTGGGGAATCGGCATGGCACTGACCGAAGAGTCCATCGTCGAGCCCCGTTACGGAAATTTCATCACGCGAACATTCGCTGACTACCACATTCCCGCGCATCTTGATATCGGTGACATCGAGACCATTTTTATCAACGAGGACGACAAGATCGTAAATAAAATGGGCGTAAAAGGGATCGGCGAGGTCGGCATTGTCGGCGTGGCCGGAGCCGTTGCGAACGCTGTCTTCAACGCCACGGGAAAACGCGTGAGGCATTTGCCCATAACTCCGGACAAACTACTTTAACGCGGGTTGCCCTAGCTTCCCGTCGGTGCTCCGGTTGGTCCTGATCCAAACATCAGCCTGAATCCGCGTTACATCTCGGAGGAGATTTGCTGGCTCCAAATTAGAGCCGGTGCGTATTGGATATGGCCACCGTAAGGACATTTTCCCTGATTCTTGCCTGTCTCAGCTTTATCACCGTGATCGGCGGTGCGGTTTATGAACACGCCGCGATGGTTCCGGTCTGGACAAAGGCGATCCCGGCTTCGCTCACTATGTTCCAGGGCGAATACGCGATAGCTCCGGCCGTGTTTTGGCGGGCGATACATCCCGTCACGATGCTTCTTTTTGTCGCAGCCATCGCCCTGAACTGGAATACCGCACGGCGCTTTTATATTATTTTCCCGATCGCCGGTTACGCTCTGGTTCTGGCGATTACCTTCGCCTATTTTGTTCCCGAACTTCTCGCGCTGACCCAAACCGCGTACGCACCGACGATCGACGCCGCTCTTACGGCTCGCGGCCGCACGTGGGAATTTTTCAGCCTGCTACGGCTCGCTTTCCTCATCGTGTTAGCCATCACACTCCTCTTCGGCCTCTCAAAAAGCGCCGAAAAGCGAGCCTAGGGGCACGCCGTGAACGAAGACTTTTACCCGCGAATCAGGCGGATGCATGCGAAAGGAGGAGATCTCTTTTCGCTTTTTTGATTTGGAGGTGGATCGAGGGTTCCGCCCTTGCTAACGCTCGGGCTGCTGCACTTGAGCTAAACTATCTTCCATGCCTTTTCGGTTCTGAGGAGTTTGCTCATTAAGGCTGCGTGGACGGCGTGGCCGGACTTCTCGGCGATGATCTTGCCTTGAACAGGCATGCCGAGCAGGGCAACGTCGCCGATGATGTCGAGGATCTTGTGGCGGACGAACTCGTCGTCAAACCGCAGTGGCGTTTCATTGAGCATTCCGTCCGGAGTAAGGACAATCGCGTTGTCGAGCGAACCGCCAAGGGCAAGGTTTGCCTTTCGCAGCATTTCTATTTCGTGGGTAAACCCGAACGTTCGTGCCGAAGCGATCTGTTTGCCAAAAGATCCATTCTCCATCACAAAATGAAATGTCTGCCGATTGATGAACGGATGCTTAAAGTCGATGACGCATTCGATCTCGAACTTGTCCGAAGGCTCGATCGACATCTTTCGTCCCCCTTCTTCAAACTCCACGGTCTTTAGAACTTTCAAGGTACGCTTCGGTGCATTCAGGTCTTTTATACCTGCCTTCTCGATCAGCCCGATCCAGTCTTCGCTCGAGCCGTCAAGGATCGGGATCTCGATGTTGTCCAGTTCGATGAAGCAATTATCTATTCCGGAACCTCTCAAAGCCGACAGCAAATGCTCACAGGTAGAAAGCACCACACCGCGCCGCATTAATGTGGTCGCATACGAACAATGCGAGACATATTCGACCGACGCCGGTATCTCAAAATTATCGAGGTCAGTCCTAACAAAGATATATCCGGTGTTCTCCGGCGCCGGCCGAAGGCGCAGGTTGACATCCACCCCGGTGTGGAGCCCAACACCGCTGATTTTGACCGGTTTCGCTATGGTCGTCTGATTCATCGACCAGATACAATACAACTCTCGTGCCGATGTCTGAGGACGACTTGATGGCGAAAACACCAGCATTTAACGGGTTTGCCTCACCGCCCAATGATCAGAATGTTGCATTTCTGCATCAATCTTGTAGCTGAATTTACTAATAACGATTTACGATTTACAATTTACCCACGTTATGGCAATTCAAACGGCGGGACAGAAGACCGCGAAAATAGTACGGATAAGGACCGAGAATCAGGTTTCGTTTGCTCTTCCGAAGGATACCGAGGCGAATATCGAGAAGATATTGGATTATCTCCCGACCGAACAGATTCGCGGCCTCGAGAAGGTGCGGTTGGTCGATTTTATCAATGACCCACGCCTAAAAAACCTGGACGTTCCATTGAAGGGTGATCTGCCCGGACTCTATCATCCAAAGCAGGGAAATCAGGGTGCATGGCTTGAGATGTCGATGGGAGCTCTGCTCCAGCCGACGGAAAGCTTCGCAAAACGGTGGATGGCGAAAACGTCGTTCAAAAGTAATCTTGCCGGGCTGATATTCTCGCTTGTGGGCCAACATTATTATCTGACTCTGCGGCATTCGGTCAAGAAGACGGGCCTGGAACCGCAGATCAGACAATATGCCGAAAAGAACCTGCGTGCCTGGAGCGAAGCACAAAACGCCAACAGCTTCCGGGCAAAACTGTTCAAACCACTTCGGCCTGTGATCGAACGCTGGGCAAAGTGGCTAAATAAAAAGGCTGCGTCAGCACAGAAAGGAAAATGATGGATACCCGCAAGAAGGAGCGAAGGACACGAAGTTGAGCATTTATAACGCGGCGTTTTAGCGCTTCTTGTGCCTCTTTGCGGCAATTAAAATATGAACTACTGGATGGTAAAACAGGAACCGACGGCGTATTCCTGGGACGATTTTGTAAATGATGGCAAGACGGATTGGACCGGTGTGCGCAACTTTAAGGCCCGAAACTTTCTGAAGGATATGAAGAAGGGCGACAAGGTTTATTTTTATCACTCTGTAGTGGGAAAAGAGATCGTGGGAATTGCCGAGGTCACAAAGGAAGCGTTTCCTGATCCGACCGATACGGCATGGCACGCCGTCGAACTAAAGCCCTTAAAGCCTTTGAAGAAGCCTGTCACGCTCGTTGATATCAAGGCGAACGGTGCATTGGCCAATATCTATCTTGTCCGGCAGCCCCGGTTTTCCGTCATGCCGCTGACCAAAGATGAGTATGAAGAGATCCTGAGCATGTCGAAATAAGGTAGCCCAAAAATGAACGCCGCATCCGAATCCACACAGCGAACATCGCTTCTGAAAGAGGCGGTCGCACACTATCATCAACTGCTCGAAGACACAGAACTTGCCGCCGAGTCCTACAAGACCTTGCACGACGGCCTCGAGCACAATCGTTTGATCTTCGGCGGCCGGCCGCTGTCGCCATATCTTCGTCCTCACTTTATCACCGCCAGCGATTGGGACATGATCACGCGAACATGCGAGACGATCTGGAGCGCATTGCAGAAGGTAAAGGACGCCGCGGTAGAGGACGACTCGATCCTCGACGAACTCGGCGTTACCGAGATCGAAAAAGAACTGATCAAGATCGACCCCGGCTACAAACAGGTGTCGCCGACCGCCCGGCTTGACTCATTTCTTACCGAAGATACTTATAGCTACGTCGAGCTAAACGGCGAGAGCCCGGCGGGAATTGCGTTTGCGGATTCCGCGACCGAGATATTTAAGTCACTTCCCGTGATGCAGAAGTTTGCCGAACGATATGAGGTTGTGGGCCTCGAAGGCAGCTCAAAGATGCTCGATGTCCTGGTTAGCTGTTGGGACGAATTCTGCGGCGGAAAGGCAGAACGAAAACCTCTGATCGCGATCGTCGATCTGAAGGATCTGCCGACAATTAAGGAATTCGAGTTGTTTCGAGACTATTTTGAATCGCGCGGCTACGATGCTGTTATTTGCTCGCCCGAAGACGTTGAATTCACTAACGGCAAACTCTATTTCGGCAGCGTTCAGATAGACGTCGTCTACAAGCGCCTCCTTGTAAATGAGTACCTGCCGATAATCGATAAGTTTCCCGCCCTGCTCGACGCCTATCGCGCCGGAGCTATCTGCATGGTCAACAGCTTTCGCGGAAAGCTCGTCCATAAGAAAGCGATCTTTGCCGTGCTCACAAACGAACGCTACGCATACCTTTTTAGCGAAACGGAACTCGCCGCAATAAAAGCCCACGTCCCTTGGACGCGAACATTCCGGCAGGAAACGACAGTTAACAAGGGCCAGGAGATCGATCTGGTCGAGTGGACACGTGCAAATTCATCAAAACTCGTTCTCAAACCGAACGACGATTACGGCGGCCACGGCATTTACATTGGTTGGAACTCGGACGAAGCGGAGTGGGATGCTGCCATCGATGCGGCACTTGCCGATGGCGACTACCTAGTCCAGGAACGCGTAAAGACGGCACGCGAAACCTTCCCGATGATGTTCGATGACCTCGGCAAATGGGGAATGGTCGAGCAGCTCGTCGACCTCGATCCGCTGCTATTCAACGGCGTCGTCGGCTCGGCATTTACCCGGCTTTCGTCCAACGAACTCGCGAATGTAACAGCCGGCGGCGGGATGGTGCCGACGTTTATTATATCTGAAAGAAGGTAGTATACTTTTTGAATGAACAGTTCGATCGAGACAAGTAGAACTAAGGATTCGGTCACCATTTCAGTCTCTACGGGAGATCTGACCGTTGAGCAGGTTGAACGTCTCCTTGAGTTGGTGAAGGTTGAGGCCATAGTCGGGCGTAGCGAGATGGGACAAGAAGAAGCTGACGAGATCGCTAGAGAACTCAATCGATCTTGGTGGAAAAAGAACGAAGATCGAATCGACAAGATGATCGCCGAGAATGAATAATACCGTCGTTGTCGATACGAACATTTTCATTTCGGCCCTTGTCTCCCGCAATGAGTACATCCTACGAATACTGTCGCGGCCTGGAACGTCATTTGTCTCCACGAATTACGTCGTCGTTGAACTTTTTAAGCACTCGCCGCGCATTCAACGAAAAACTCGCCTAAATAATGAAAGTCTGCTGGAGGTTTTGAGTATCCTGATAGCTCAGGTCCGACTAATTGACGACGGTTTTATTTCCGTTGGTAGCTGGATAGAGGCCAGGCGACTGACAAAAGATGTGGATATGGACGACATTGCATTTGTCGCTCTTTGCCTTGAACTAGATGGCGTCCTATGGACCAAGGATGAAGCGCTAAGGTCACATCTAATCCGAAACGGGTTCTCTGACTTTTACGATCCAAAATTATGAAGATAGCGAGTGGAACGTCCCGCTTAAGAGCACTTACTAGCGAATACCTTCTCTTAGAGAAAAAGCTGCTTCTTGGCGGCGGTCCCGAAAAGATCGATAAGATCCATAAGCAGGGAAAGCTAACGGCCCGCGAGCGCATTGATCTTCTTTTAGATCCCGACACATTTTCCCAAGAGATCGGCCTGCTCGTTGCTTACGACGAATACAACGGCCAGGCTCCGGCGGCGGCGGTCGTGACCATTGTAGGCAAGATCGAGGGCCGCGAATGCGTCGTCGTTGCGAACGATGCGACGATCAAGGCCGGTGCGTGGTATCCCGAAACTATAAAAAAGATCCTGCGGGCGCAAGAGATAGCAATGCGCAACCGGATTCCGATCGTATATCTTGTCGATTCGGCTGGCGTCAACCTTCCTTATCAAGGCGGCGTATTCCCCGGCCAATATGGCGCCGCACGCATCTTTTACTACAACTCAATAATGCGGAAGTATCTCAAGGTTCCGCAGATCTCGGCCGTGATGGGGATGTGTGTCGCGGGCGGAGCATATTTACCCGCCTTGTCGGACGTCATCCTGATGGTCGAGGGCACATCGTTCATGGGCCTCGGCGGAGCGAATCTTGTCAAAGGAGCGACCGGCCAGACCATCGACAACGAAACGCTCGGCGGTGCGATGACGCACAACGCGATCTCCGGCGTAGCACATTTCCGCACAAAAGATGAGTACGAATGTATAGAAAAAATTCGCGAACTCATCTCTGAACTCCCAGCAAAAGAAACAACGCGCGTGTCCGTCATTCCGGGCTCCCCTCCTTACGAAGGAGGGGTGGCAGCCGCTTCGGCTGACGGGGTGGTTCTTTCTGATACGCATCCTCTCTACGACATCCTCCCCGAAGACCACCGTGCACCTTACGACATGCATGCCGTGCTCGACACTTTTCTGGATGAGGGAGGTATCGACGAATTTCAGGCAGATTTTGCCAAAGAGATGATCTGCGGCACTGCGCGCATCGGCGGGATACTTGTCGGTGTTATTGCGAACTCGCGAGGTATGTCGAAAGGCAAACCCGGCACGCCGCCGCGTTTTGGCGGCATCGTCTACACCGAATCCGCAGAGAAAACGGCATACTTCATCGAGAACTGCGACCGTCATTCGACACCGCTGCTGTTCGTCCAGGACGTTTCTGGTTTCATGGTCGGGGCTGAGGCCGAGCATTCCGGCATCATCCGCGCCGGTGCCCGCTTTGTCGAGGCAATGGCGACGGCCACGGTTCCAAAGCTCGTGCTGACCGTCAACCACGCTTCAGGAGCGGGATATTATGCAATGGCCGGGCAGGGATTCGATCCTGACTTCATCTTCTCGCTCCCGACCGGTCGAATGGGCGTGATGGAGGGTGATTCTGCCGCGGTTGCGATCCACGGAACACAGATCGAGAAACTCAAGAAAGAAGGTAAAGAGCCCGACGAAGCTCTCCTCGCCGAGATGCAAAAGGTCCGCGACACCTACGACAAAGAGCTCGACGCCAAACACGCCGCCGCCCGCGGCCTGGTGGACGCAATAGTCACCCCTGAAAACCTGCGGGAATCGCTGATACTTGCACTGCAGACTTGCCTTAATACAAACACGCCCCATATTGGAGCGTTCGTGCTGTAATTGTCGGAACCGAAAGAGCTAGCGATCGGCCTGTGTAGCCGTCGGAATTAATAATTTATCATCCACGACAATGGAATTTAGCCTTACGCACACGATCGAAGTTCTCACGGCGACGCCTTCCACGCTCAGGTCAATGCTCGGTGGCTTGTCCGACGAATGGATCTCCAGCAACTCCCGCGAGGATTGGGGCCCGTATGATGTAGTCGGCCACTTCATCCACGCCGATCAAACGACCTGGATACCGCGTGCACGCATACACGCATAATTATCGAACAGGGCAGTGACCGCAATTTTCCTCAATTTGACCGGGTCGGGTATTTCGAATCGGTAAAAGGAAAGAGTCTCACGCAACTGCTGGACGAGTTCGACTCCGCACGAGCCGACAGCATTGAAACTCTCCTCGGCTGGGAACTGAGCGAGGAACAACTCATTCTAACCGGCTTTCACCCCGAGTTTGGCGAAGTAAATCTCCGCCAACTCCTCGCGACCTGGGCCGTCCACGATCTAACCCACATCCGCCAGATCGTAACCTCAATGGCAAAACGCTACGAAACCGCCGTCGGGCCTTGGAAAGAGTATTTATCAATACTCCAATGAGTCGGAAGATCAACGCTTTATTAGATTTATTCTTGCTTGCGTGTAATCAGTCGATTCGGAGACTTTAACTGCCGACGACTGATCTAGCTTTTCCGCACCGTCCGAGACATAAAACGATTGACCGCGTACGCAACATCTGCTAACATTCAAAGCCGCAGGTGAAGTTTTTGCTTCACCTAAGATATTTGAAAGTCGAAGGGTAAACCATCGGTCACGCGGACTTCTGCAACAGACGTCCGAGTCCGTGTCAACAAATGCTGTCCGCGGTCGTGTCATAACGGTTGTATTACAAAGCTTAATTGTTGCAACACATATCGTTACGTCGAAAAGTGTCCCAAGTGGTTTACTGCCTCGGGTTTGGGACGCTTTCGGCACTAAGCCAAGCAGCTGCAACATTTAGACCGTCCCACAATGGGACACTAATGCGGAGAAAGTACTCGAGTGGAAGCTTGGAACAGTGAGACGATCGAAAAAGCCCATTTTTGTTCCGCTCTGTTCCGCTTGTTCCATCACAGCGGAACGGAACAAAAATCGAGGAAATCGCAAAAACGCCGATTCTTGCGCCACCTTGCGCCACTTGCGCCACCACAGCGGAGCGGCGCAAGAATCGCCTGTCGGTCAGTTGGGTCGGTTTTATTCGACCTTACCGCGTCGGATATTGAATTTAGGTTCTTTGACAGACTTGGCGTCGGGTTTTCGTTTGAGGAGCATCCGTAGCTGGGTTTCGGCAATGGAATATGCGTCGGGTTCTGTCTGCGGTGAGCAGGCGACGGCGCGGTCGTCGATGAAGGCGTGGACACGCGGTTTGCCCTGGCCGATATAAACGTCGACAAACGGGAAGCCGTGTTTTTCAAGCCAGGCGATGACCTTGATCCGCATCTGGCCGGGCGAGGTACTTTGGATAACGTCGCGGTCACCGGGCTCTTCGGAACAGCGGCCGGTAAAGATGACGATGTCGGCGAGCTTGGCGATATTCTTAGCAAATTTAAGAGCACCCGGCAGAGGCTGGCCGATATGATCCGGCCCTTCCCAGCCATGATATTCGGCAAGCACTCCGTCGAGATCTAGGCAAACGCGGAGCCGCTTGGTCTTAGGTATCTTTGTAACGGGTTTGGGCGCGACCTCGCGCATCTTCGACGGACGCTTTCGCATCCGCTTTGGCAGCGGTGCCGGACGAGTGGCGATCAGGGTTTCGATCGCCTCGCCGCCCTCCAGCCACTGCGTTTCACCAAGCGGATCGAAGTTCCACAGCCGGTTGTAATGGGCACGACGCGGATGGCGGCCGGGGACCCGCAGAGTGTAGGGAAGCGAATCCTTATCGACCTCGCGGCGTGGGGGAAAGATCTCAGGCTTTTTCAGCAAGCCGAACTCGGCATAGTCCGCTCGAAGCTCGTTAGCGTAATCATAAACGTCCGCCAAAGGATATTCTTTATCGAGCAGTGTCCAAATGTGATAGCCGCCGACACCGTTGCTGTCCATCAGCCAGGGATCAAAACCGTCGGCCTGTAGACGGGTGCTCCATTCGAGGGCGGCAGTGAAGTTCGAACGGGCGAGCTCGCCGGCATTGATCGCTTTTTCGTCGTGCAGGTCAACGTCGATAGCAAACCATTTCGCCGTGCTGTGGTCGCTGATCGAATGCAGGCCGATAAGGTGCTGGACCTGTTTGCCGGAAAAGTGGCGTTTCAGCTTGTCGATGGTGACCATGTCCGTTCCTAGCTTACGCAGTTCGGGAACGGGCAGCATATACACCCGAACCTCGCCCTTGGACATTGTGTATTGGCTCCAAACATCACGGCGGTTGACGAGGCGTTCCATTGCCCATTCGGCAAGCTCAGGCGCGTGCCTGTCCCATTCCTTGGCGATCCAAAGCATGTGCTTGTCATTCTGAAATTCGAGCCACGGCATCGCCATAGATCAGGATACCTTCTCCCATCCGCCGACAAAGTTCTTGTCGGCCATCTCTTTGAACATCTGCTTGGCGGCCGCCTCGGTGCTCGCGATCTTGATATCGCGTTCAAGCGGCGTTTTGCGGTTAGGGCTGAAGTCGGTCAGGTAAACCACGTAGGCCGGAAACTCGATCGAGTCTTCCTTGTTGGTCTTCCACATCAACAGCTTGCGGACCATGAGGTTTTCCTTCATCACCTTTTTATAGACGACGCGTTCGAGAAGTTTACTTGGTTTGCGTTGCGACGTGTCGGCCGACTTCGAAGCATCTTCGACCTCGACCAGATCGGTTACCTGGGTAATGCTCGTGTCTTCCGGGCTCGCTTCCTTGTCGTCGCGAAGCCGGATGTATTGCGGCGAAATGACACTGACCAGCGGCATCCGGGAAAGTGCCGAATATCGCTTACCGTTCCATTCGAGGACCATGCGGTTGACCGGTCCGCCTTTCGACCGCTGGGCGATCAGGTCAAGACAAGACATTTCGATCACCGGGCCCGGCTTGATCATGTCGTAAGCCACATAATCGTTATTCACCGCCACGTATTCCGATGGAACGACGCGCTTTTTAAGGTCTTTGAAGAAGTCCTTGCGCTCGGCTTCGCTAAATCCTCCACCAACGCGAGTCAGTTCCTGATAAGTTCCGTCCGGGCGAACAACGGACACGAGGAGATCGTGCAGCATTCCTTTTCGCTGCTCGGTGCCCTCGGAAAAGCCTATGATCGCAACATCAAGATTGTGGCGAGTCTTGATCTTGTACCATCCGGCCCTGTCACTCCGAACGACCAGCCCTTCAGCTCCCTCGCCAACCACCCAGTCGACGTAGAGCTGCATGATCGACTCGTTCTTGTTTACTTCCTTAAACTCGACCGGGTGGATGAACTTTCCTTTTTTGAAGAAAGCGTCGAGATTCTTGTAAACCGCGGCGGCCGTGGTGACTGCCTTTCCGTCCAATTCAGTCAGGTCAAAGACCGCAAGAGCGATGTCGTCGAGAGCCTTTTTCGACGACGGCGACCTAAGAACTCCCAGCACCTGTTCCAGAGCCCGGCTTTCGGCGACGGCACCTTTCAGGTGAAACTCGCCGGCCATGATGCACGACTTCACCTTTGCCTTCTTGAGCAACTGAGCACCTTCGTCGAGACAGGGAAGACCCGAACGCACTGTTCCGCTCGGATGGAGCGAGATCATGTTCTCGCCATCAAAAACGAGCAACGCAAACTCGCCGTCATATTTTCGGGATGCAAAATAGCCCTTGCCGCCGCCAATGCGGCCAATATCCGCACCGGCGATCGCCTTCATCGCCCCGCTGAGGCGACGCTTGTAGTCAAGAGCTTTGGCCTTGAAAGAAGGGTCGGACAGGTTAGCGGCCGTGCCGATGCAGTAGTCGAACTTACACTTGAATTTCTTCTTATCGAAACTAGCGTCCATCGCCTTTGCCTCCTGTCGGACGTTTTAGTTCCATGTTCGAAAGGTGGAGGAGCAGGCAATAGCTATCGGCTTTCACACGGCCCTCGAGAAAAGCGTTATAAGGCTTGCCGCCGCGATTCATTACAAGTGGCTGATCGGCATTCTCACCGCCGCGAAGCAGGAGAAGGGAATTCTTCTTGTCGAGATCTTCGGCCATTTGAAACAGGAAATCGAAAGTGAGGCCATTTATGTGCACCAGCTGTTTAGTATTTGTGAAAACGAAGCGCCTGACTGCTTCCTCCTTCTTGATGAACTTGCCGGTCCAGTTCACAGGTGTGTCCGAATTCATGTTCTGCATCGTCTTCTCGCGAAGACGACGCTTTT
>JANNNS010000304.1:0-32709 GCA_031398645.1 Acidobacteriota bacterium | reverse complement strand
AAATTCGGGTCGCCGGTGTAAACGATCCCGGGTGCCTGCGTCGCCAGCGTATAAGGGGCTCCTTCGGCTAACGGAAGCTCTTCGATCTGACGCTGACTCACCGAAGTGCCGATCGACACCGTGCCGCGGTCCAGCAGCTCCGAGTCCGCAATGATATTAACCTCAGCCGCCGTGCCGATCTCCAACTGAAAATCGATCGACAGGCGATCGTCCACCCTTATTTGTACATTCTCGCGCGTCGAGGTTTTGAAGCCGCTGCCGGTCGCAGAGATCGTATAGGTTCCGGGCAACAGAAACGGCAACGTATAAGAACCACTGTCATTTGCGGTCACCGAATTGGTCACGTTTGTTTCAGTATTTTTGACTGTGATGATCGCTCCCGCCACGGCGGCACCGTTTGGGTCCGAAACACTTCCGGCGATGGTCCCGCGAAATTCTTGGGCCACACCGGAGCTAGCTAGGAGAACGATGATTAAGAACGAGAACGAAAAAGAGCCGCAAACCTTAAAGAATGTATGTTTCATCTGTACCCTCTCCGACAATTTTAGGGAGCTCAAGCTACCGAATCACTAATTGGTAACACCAATTAGATTACTAGGCTTCCCGCCAATGCGTATTAACGCATACCGGCTAAAATTTAAAACCTCATTTTTTCAAGGAAATGAATGCAGACTCATTATGCACAGGGCTCAAAAGCTTGTCAATAGCATTTGACCAATCGAGCACGATTGTAGAATGGGTTTTACCAATAATCAAATATAGATAGAAAGCCCATGGCGAAGGCCGTCGGGATGGTCGGCTACTTGTGCGAAGGGGGAGCGGTCGAGTCGCGCTTGATGAGGTAGGTTGGTATCTTCACCTCTATTCCGATCTGATGGGGCCGATCGACGGTTAACAACAGGGCCTCCACGGCTCGACGGCCGATCTCCAGGCGAGGCGAACAAACTGTTGTGAGAGCCGGTTCCGACAGCGAGGCAAAAGAAATGTCGTCAAAACCCACGATCGACATGTCCTGCGGAACCCTGAGTCCGGCAGCCTTCAGTTCCTGCATTGCCCCCAGGGCCATAAGATCGTTAGCCACTACTACGGCAGTCGGACGCCTCTTCTCGGCCAGCATGCGGCTTGCCGCCAGACGACCGCCTTCAAATCGAAAGTCGCCCTCAAAGATCTTCGGCTCAGGTTCGTCCGGGAGGTGTCGCTTCATTGAGTCTATAAACGCCTGCTGCCTCACCACAGCGGAATGGATCTCGTGCGAACCCGCAATATGAACGATCCGCTTGTGCCCAAGTGAAACGAGGTGGCGTACAGCCTCATCAATTCCAACTGCGTAATCAAGGATAACGTTGCTCATCCTTTCACCGACTATGCCGAGGTCGTGGAAGACTATACTCGTCTTCTTGCGCTTTGCCTCTTTGATAAATTCTTCGTCAAATTCTGCCGTCATCAGAATAATGCCGGCAACCTTCATTTGTATGAGACGCCGCACATACTCAACGGCCTGAACCGTGTCGTAGTTCGTATTAAGCAATATGAGCGAGTAGCCACTTTCGAAAACGGCGGCTTCGACGCTCTTGATGATCTCAGGAAAGAACGGATTAGAAATGTCGGACACGAGCAGTCCGATCATCTTGCTTCGTCCCAACGCAAGGCTCTGGGCGTGGGCATTTGGATGATAGTCGAATTTCTTGATAGCGGCTTCCACACGTTCCCGCGTTTCGTCAGCTACATACTTGGTTTTGTTTATTACATGCGAAACGGTCGCTGTCGAAACAGCGGCCTCGCGTGCAATGTCCTTAATTCGCATCGTGTTAGACGGTAGATGAAAAGCCGCCAAAAATCAAAGGCTTGCGGAAACTGCCTGTAACAGCCTAAAAATCGAAATCGTCGATGTTCCCTTTGTTGAAGATGAAAGGCTTACCCAACCGAACTTCGTCGCCGACAACCTCGATCTCCTTTAACCGGCCTGCCGCGAGCTTGGCATCGCCCAGTTTAAAGGTTCCTCCGCTGAGGGCGTTCGCGGCAAAAACCGTCAGATAACCGAGGTCGCCTGTGTTCCAGAGCACGATGCTGTCAATGATACCGTCCTTGATGTACGGTCGACACATGTTCGGAAGGGACAGTCCGGTGACTTTTACATCTGTTCGGGCTGACTGTTTTACAGCCTCTGCTATGCCCGGAACCGCCGGAGCGGCGATCCCCATCACCAATTTTACATTAGGATATACCTTGAGTATGTTCTGAGTTTCCTGGAAGGCCCGGTCTCTGTCTCCTTCGCTGGGCTGGGTCGCAACCAGCTTGATTTCAGGGTATTTGTCGGCCAACCGCTGCTTGATGAACTTTATCCACTCGTTCTGATTAGCCGCGCTCAAACTGGCCGTAACTATCGCAAATTCACCCTTTCCATTAAGGATCCGAGCGGCTTCGTCCATTAACGTCTCGCCAATTCCCTGCGGCGTAGCTTGATTGATAAAAACGTCTCGGGAGTCTTTCTCGGCATCCGCATCCCACGTCACAACCTTTATGCCCTTGGCCTTTGCTTTTCGGAGGACGGTCGAAATGCCCTCCTTGTTTTCGACACTGACGGCGATCACATCAACCCCGCGTGTTATCCATGCCTCGACTACCTCATTCTGTTTCGCCGGGTCGAGGTCTGTCGGGCCATCCCATAAGAGCTCGGCTCCCAATTCTTTGGCAGCCTCTTCGGCTCCCTTTCGACAGCTTATGAAATAAGGATCGCCTTTTGCTTTCGGCATCATGGCGATAACGCTTTTCTTTGTGCCCGCCGGCACACCTGTGGGTTGGGGCGCGGATGGTCCGGCAACTGCTCTCTCATCCTTTATAGACCGTACCAAAAGCCAATTGCTTCCCGCTACAATAAGTGCCGCGGCAAGAATTACGCCGCTAAGAATTCCGATCTGCCAATTTTTCACTTCAAACTCCTCCTCTGAAGTTGTACGTGATACCGAGGTTTCTGTGTGTCGCGTTAGCCGGTCGATCAAAATGGTTGCGACGAGCAGCACGCCGGTGAGAATACCAGCCAGCTCGCTGGGCTGTCCGCTCAATCGCAGGCCGTTTTGAAGTATAACGATGGCGAACAACCCGAGCACGGTGCCAAGAACAGTTCCCCTTCCACCAAAGATCGAAGCCCCCCCGAGCACGACGGCGGCGATCGCTGTTAACTCATAACCGGTTCCGGCATCCGATTTAGCTTGCCCAAGGTGTGCAACATAGATGACTGCCGCGAGGCTTGCAGCAAGGCCTGAGAGGCAATATGCGAAATTGAGCCTCCGACGAACTTTTATCCCGGCATAGCGCGAGCCTTCCTGCGAAAATCCAATAGCATAAAAGCTGCGGCCGAAGGCGGTGCGATGAAGCCACCACCAAACTGCCATCACTGCCGGCACGAATATAAAGAGCTGGGTCGGAATAACATCCAGCACATAGCCCTGGCCCAGAAAAAGGAACGATGGCGAAAACCCGGAGTAATTCTCAATACCGCGAGTCAGGCCTTCTGCAACGCCGCGAAATAGAGAAAAGGTACCGAGGGTGACGATCAGCGGCGGAGCTTTCAGCTTTGTGATCATCGCCGCATTCAAGGCACCACCTCCCAGGCCGACCAGCAGGGTGACTGCGATCGCAACGGGCAGTGATAATCCGGCGTCCCGCCACAGCGCTCCCATCACTACGGCAGACAAGCCCATCATTGAACCAACGGAAAGATCAATACCGCCCGTGATGATTATCGGCGTCATCACCAACGCCAGCAGTCCGATCTCTACCGCAAGACGGGTTACTTCGAACCCATTCCCCGTAGTGAGAAAATTGCTTCCCGTTACACTGAAAATAAGACATTCGCCGATCAAAACGATCAGCAATATCCATTCATTATTCGGGAATATGCGCTCGCGCCATCCTTGATCCGTCTCAAGCTGTTTTGGCACTTGCGAAACTGAACTTTCCATTTTCCTCAAGACGTCCCAGCAAAACGTCCGACACTAAAGCCGCTAGAATGATCGCCCCCTGAATAGCCTTCTCCCAGAACGGATTAATGCCCACAAAAGTGAGCGCCGTTCCGATCGTACCCAACAGAGCGACGCCAATAAGCGTGCCGATCAGGGTGCCTCGGCCACCCGAGATCGCGGCCCCGCCGACAACTACCGCCGCGATCGCTTTCATTTCCAGGCCAATGCCCGTATTTCCGGGGATAGAAGAAAAACGGACTGCATTCAGCAAAGCGGCGATCCCAACAAGCGCACCCATTAGTAAAAAAACCCAAAACACAACATTCGGTGAACTGATGCCGGCAAGCCGGGCAGCCTCCGCATCTGAGCCGACCGCATACACTTTTCTTCCCGCGCTTATGTTTCGGAGCGACCACGCAAATCCGACAAAAAGGACGAGAGCGATCGCCACAATGACTACTTCCCCGTATGTCTGGCCAAGGCCAAACCACTGAAAATTTGCAGGCAGGTCCTGGACCCACGCACCCTCGGTCAGCCAGCGTAGAGCGTCCCGCCATAAGACAAGCATGGCGAGCGTGACGATGATCGAAGGTAGCCTGAGCCAACCGATCAAGACCCCGTTCAGAGCGCCCATAAGTGCTCCGATGAGGAGGACACAGACAAACAAGGCCGGTATCGGCATCCCTGTCTTTGCAAGAAAGCCGGCAGCAATGCTGCACACGGCAAACTGGGAACCAACCGAGATGTCGATCTGCCCTACAAGGATCACCAGGGTCATTCCAAGGGCGATCAGCAGCGTTGGAGCGTTATTGATCACAAGATCACGAAGGTTGCCGGCATTAAAAAAGGACGGGCTAACGACAGCCACAAAAGCGAGCAGAGCCAAAAAGGCGATCACCGCTGAAAGTTCGCGCTTGTACTTGCTAACGTTCATAATGCCGCCGAAGTAAACTGCCCCAACGCTACCGACAAGATCTTGTCCTGCGTCGCTTCATCCCGATCAAAGATCCTCGCAATTGTCCCGCCGCTCATCACGGCGATGCGGTCGCTCATCCCTAAAACTTCGGGCAGTTCTGATGAGATCATCAAGATGGCAACGCCTTCTTCCGCAAGTTCCATCATCAGTTCGTGTATCTCCGATTTGGCACCAACGTCTATTCCTTGCGTAGGCTCATCCAATATCAGGACGGACGGCTTGGTCATCAGCCATCGGCTCAATGCAACCTTCTGCTGGTTACCGCCCGAAAGGGTGGAAACGGCGTTGAAGATAGCCGGTGTTTTTACTCCAAGCCTTCGCGTGTATTCAACCGCTATCTCCTTTTCACGCCCGAAGCCAAAATTGATGCCCGCGAACCCGGAGAGTTTCTTTAGTGATGCAAGCGTAATGTTTGCGCTTATCGGAAAATCAAGCACTACGCCATGCTTCCGGCGATCTTCCGGCAAATACGCGATCCCGAGTTCGATCGCCTCGGCGGGATGTCCGATCTCGATCCGCTTTCCCCTCAGCAAGATCTCGCCGGCATCCGGCTCCTCAAGTCCAAAGATCGTCTTCGCCAACTCGGTTCGCCCAGCACCGATCAGCCCGGCCACACCGACGATCTCCCCGGCCCGTACCGAAAGGTCGATATGCTCAATTCCCGCTGATCGCGACCCAAGGTCCCGAAGCTCAAAAATAACTTCGCCATGCTCGACCCTACGTTTCGGGAACACCGCAGAAAGCTCTCGTCCAACCATCAACCGAATAAGGGTTTCCGTTGTAACATCGGCCATTTCCCTTGTCTCGATGGTACGGCCGTCGCGAAGTACCGTCACACGGTCAGCGATCGCGGGAAGTTCCTCGAGCCGGTGCGAAATATATACCATTCCTACGCCTTCGCCTCGCAACTCGCGGATGACACGAAACAGGTTTTGTGTGTCCTCTTCAGAAAGCGACGCAGTCGGTTCATCGAAGATCAGAACCTTCGCATTCAGCCCGAGGGCTCGTGCGATCTCAACCAACTGTTGCTGCGGCATAGACAGCTCGCCCGCCGTCATCTCGGGATCGATCTTTGCCCCGACCCGATCGAGAAGCTCCTTTGCGATCCGGCGGCGCTTTTTCCAATCTACTCGTCCGAACAGACCGGCCTTTTCCTGGCCGATAGCAATGTTCTCGCTCACGGTCAATTCCGGAAACAACGCGGGCTGCTGGTAGATCGCAGCGATCCCTAGTGATTTCGAGATAGCAGGGGAGTTTTCGTCAAGGCCAACCCCATTCAAGATGATCTCGCCATCGGTGGGTGATACTGCTCCGGTGATGATCTTTATTAAGGTAGACTTACCAGCCCCGTTCTCGCCCACCAATGCGTGGACCTCTCCGGCACGAAGTTCGAACGACGCGTCCCTTAAGGCGTGGACGCCAGCGTAGTTCTTTGAAATGTTCGCTGCTTTTAGCAGAACATTTTCACTCATAGGCCATTAATCGTTCACCACGATCACATGCAATTCGCCAGGACCATGCACGCCGATCGCAAGCGTCAGTTCGATGTCGGATGTTCTGGATGCACCGGTAATAAATGTGACCGCTCTGCTTAGATCACGACGAATGAGGTCGAGTATCTCACCAAGGGTTTGCCGTATTGCCGTCGCTTTGATCAGACACAGATGAACTGGTGGAATCAGAGAGGTTAGCCGGTGACTTTCCATGTCGGACTCTAGGACCAGCGTACCCGTCTCCGCGATCGCCCATTGAGCTGAGGTGATGCCGAGGTCACAGTTGAACAATTCGGCGGACGGAACGTTTACCCGGAATTGCCGGTCGCTTATAGCAGAGATCGCGGAGGCGACAAGAGTCGAATCAGAAACAGCAATGTCGTTAGCCCCAATATTACCTATGACCGAACGGATCTCACGTGCGGCCTCATTCAGATCGCTAACCAAGCAGAACTTTCCGCCCACCAGCTCAAGGCTGGCCTTGAAACCTTCGATCAGATCCAGTCCAGCAGGCAACGGCGCCCCCAACTTCATTTCTTGGCTCGTCGCTGGACGATGATGCTTCTGGTGTTCGGCGTCAAACGGAGCACTTGTTGCCAGGCCCCGACGTATCGACGCAATGATCGAATCGCGGGCGGTCCTATTATATGTGTCTGAACGCGTTTCCATGATCACATATCCGAATCAAGTCCAGCCTTCCATTGTTCGCGAAAGGATCTGGACGCCACGACGGGAGCGTCACGCCATGCGGTCCACGCTCCTAATGGCGGTAGCAGGCGAGCAACGAATCCGCTCACCTCGCCGATCTTTCCCTTTCGGGCAACAAATTTTTGCATCAATCGCGCTGTCCGCAAGCCAAACTTGTAACTTTTGGGGCTGGCCCATGCTTGGGAGTATGCACGAAACGCAAGGCTCTCAAAGAATTTCCGCTTAACTGGCGTTTCGGCCACCGCTCCCGCAGCAGTACCGTCAGTTATCTCCGCCCTCAAATGCAGTAAGAGTTCAGGAATATCGATCTTCACGGGACAAACCTCGCGACACGCACCGCAAAGGCTGGATGCATAGGGCAACTGCTTCGTCCGGGACAGGCCGATCAACTGCGGGGTTATCACCGCACCGATCGGGCCCGGATAGACCGACCCGTAAGCATGGCCGCCGACCTGTTGGTAGACGGGACACGCATTCAGGCATGCTCCGCAGCGTATGCAGGCCAGACTCTGCCGCGTTACCGGGTGTGAGAGCATTCGCGAACGCCCGTTATCTAGGAGAACGACATGCACCTCATTGGGCCCTTCATCCGCCGCCTTCTTCTTCACTCCGGTCAAGAGAGACTGATACGCGGTTAGCCGCTGGCCAGTACCAGAGCGCGGCAACAATTTGAGAAAGACATCAAGATCAGCAAACCGCGGGATGATCTTCTCAATTCCCATGATCGCAATATGCGTCTTTGGAACTCCGGTCGTGAGACGGATATTTCCTTCATTTTCAAGGATCAGCATCGTACCGGTCTCGGCAACCGCAAAGTTCACTCCGCTGATCCCGATCTTTGCCTCAGCGAAACGCTTCCGCAGAATGTTGCGGGCAGTTTTCGTCAGGACATCTACATCGTCACTCTTTTCGATGCCGATCTTGTCGACAAAGAGTTGAGCGATCTGTGCCTTGGTCTTATGGATCGCCGGAACCACAATGTGCGACGGCGTCTCGCCAGCAAGCTGAATTATCCACTCGCCCAGATCCGTCTCGACGGGCTCTATTCCCGCTGACTCCAGAACCTCGTTAAGGTGGATCTCCTCGCCCGCCATGCTTTTGGCTTTGACGACCATCTCGGCGCCACGCTCCATGATCAGGTCGAGCACGACCTCGCACGCTTCTTTACCATCGCGAGCCCAATGGAACTTTACGCCCGCTTCTTCCGCGTTCTTAACAAACTCCAATAGGTATTTGTCGAGATGGAGAAGCGTTTCTTCCTTTATGCATCGGGCTTTCCCCCGCAAACCTTCCCAATCATCGACCGAAGCCATCGCTGATCGGCGGCGTTCGGCGAAATTGTCTGCGAGGTTTCGCAACGCACCGTGAAGGATCGGATCGCGAAGGGCATCGCGTGCGTTCTGATCAAAGGTTTCGGCGGTCAAATGATCCATTTATTCCTGAGAAGCAAGGATCTCCGCCAAATGCATCGTTGTTACGTCAGATTCCGTCCGTGAAAGCCGGCCGCCGATCTGCATAAGGCAGCTTGCATCGCCTGAGGCCACGGCCCGAACGTCGGCACGTTCTATGGCCTCGATCTTATTGTCCACCATACCGGCGGAAATTTCGGGATATTTCACGGAGAAGGTCCCCCCAAAACCACAACAAACATCGGCATTCTGCATTTCTACAAATTCGATGCCTTTAACGTTCTTCAAGAGTTTGCGAGGTTCGTCGCGGAGGCCGAGATCACGAAGTCCATGACAGGCGTCATGCCACGTAATGCGACCGGAGGATGAGGCTCCCACATCCTCGACATTAAGCACATTGACTATAAAGCCGCCGAATTCGTAGGTCTTGGCGGCGATCTTCTCGGCCCGCTCACGCCAGGCAATGTCATCGGGAAACAACTCGTGAAAGTGCTTCACCATGGCAGTGCAGGAACCAGAGGGACTGACGATCGCTTCCGCATCTGTATCCTCAAAGATCTCAATAAAGCGCTCGGCAAACTTTCTTGCTTCTTTTCGATAACCCGTGTTGAACGCGGGCTGGCCGCAGCATGTCTGCCTATCGTCAAAGACGACTTCGCAACCCAGCCGCCGCAACACCTTGACGGTGCTAACGCCAACGTTCGGGCAGATCTGGTCGACGAGACATGTGACAAAAAGAGCAACTTTCACAAATAGTTAGCACCGAGCGAACGTTCCTATTAGTCTGCTAGATATTTCTTTATCGGCGACCCTTTCAGCTTTCTTAAACCCTCCACGACGGAACGAGCGTTCAATTTTGCCCCGGCCGGAGAGGTGTGCGTGTGATCTTTGGTTGTAAAGTATTCCGCTGCGACCTTTGGCTGTCCTTCCCTCTCATATTGGATCGCACTTATCTCATTCAAGTCTACAAAGAGGGTTTTCGTCGAAGCTGCGATAGCCTTGGCCCAAAACCCGTAATCACCGGATGCCCTGATGACCTTACCATCCTTCCAAATATTGCGTGGAACTGGTGATAAGAGTATCGGCACCACTCCTTTTCCTTTTGCGTCGGAAACGTATTTTCGCAAATACCATCCGAATGTGTGCACCGTCTCCTTTTTACCCGTAGCCTCGATCGTGACCTCCTTCGACTCGTCACCGATCCCTTTTAACGAACCGCGCGCACGGTCCTTATCGAGCGAACCGCCGTCGTTGTGGCCAAATTGGATCAGGAGTAGGTCTCCCTTCTTCATCTCCGTCAAGACCTTGTCCCACAGCCCTTCGGTCTGGAAGGTCCGACTGCTGCGTCCACCTCTGGCACGATTTTCGATCGTGATCTTAGCCGAGTCAAAATGTTCAGTGATCACGTTGCCCCACCCCTGAAAACCCTCACCGGAGTTATTCACGGTCGAATCGCCCATAATGAAAAGCGTCGGCAGCCCACCTCGCTTGGCATCCTTAGGCTGAGCGAGGGTGGTGCCGCCAATGACGACAATAATCGCGACGATCACCAAAAATCTTCTCATCATAACTCTACGCCGTTAAGAATTGAGCCTCGATCTCAGCATATCGCTCCGCTGCAGCCACGATCCGGAGCGAATCCCGCGGTTTAAACTCTTCAAATTCAAAATTGTCGGTCACGTGCCGTCGCGCCTCCGACAGCGATGCAAACCTTCCGGATGCGACTGCCTGAACAAGAATGTTCCCAACAACCGTAGCTTCGACCAAGCCGGCTCTGGCCGTCAGCCCACTGGCATCGGCGGTTAACTGATTGAGATATCGGTTGCGGCCGCCGCCGCCGAGGATCTGTACGCCGCTGAGGTTTGCTCCGGTTAAAGATCTAATTGTGGTGAGTACCGAGGCGTACCGAAATGCCAGCGAATCAAATATTAGCTTTGAAACCGCCACCGGCTCGTCGATGCCTCCTTGGCCGGTCTCAGCAAGTTGCCGATTGATGGCGTCGAGCATACTTGGAGGATTCAGGAAACGCTGGTCATCGGGAAAGATTAAAGAGTCGATCGCTTCGATCTCCGCAACGTCTTGAAGCAACGAACCATAGTCAGTTTCCATGCCCATCTGCTCCCACTCGCGGCGGCAGCGTTCAAAGATCCAAAGGCCCATCACGTTCTTCAGAAAGCGTGTGGTTCCGTAGACTCCGCCTTCGTTCGTAAAGTTAAACCCTTCAACCTCCGCATTAATTAGCGTCGCGGTGCGTTCAATTCCGATCAGCGACCAAGTGCCGGACGATATGTACGCCCAGCCCTCGTTCAACGGAGCTCCCGCGATCGCACTCGCGGTGTCGTGCGTTCCGGGAGCGGTGACCTGGACGCCTTCCAATCCAAGTTCGGCAGCAATCGCTGGCCGGAGTGGGCCTAGCACGGTGCCAGCCGGAACAATAGGTGAGAGTATGCGCGACGGAATACCCATCCTGCTCAACAGATCAAAGTCCCAGTCGCCAGTTGCGGCGTCAACCATCTGTGTAGTCGTCGAATTCGTATACTCCGAGACCGAAATCCCGGTGAGGAAAAAATTGATCAGATCAGGTAGCAATAGAAGTCGGTCAACCCTCTCCAGATCTGTCGATTCAGAGATAAGTTGAAAGATGGTGTTGAAGTTTAGGAATTGTATGCCTGTCTTTTCAAAGATCTCAGAGCGCGGAATCTTCTGAAAGGCCTTGGCCATCGCATCGACTGTACGGTCGTCACGATAGCAAACCGGCTCGGCGATCAAGTTCCCGTCAGGGTCAAGGAGCCCGTAGTCCACTCCCCAACTATCAACTCCGAGGCTCGCGATCGGTCGGTGGAATTCACGACCTCTCGCGGAAGCCCTTCCTAAGCCAAACAAGATCTCGCTAAAAATAGTCCCAAAGGGCCATCGAAGATGCCCGTCTTTCTCGGTAGGCGGATACTTGAAGCGGTGCACGTCCTCCAGCATCAGTTCGCCGGGACCGACGCCGCCGAGAAAAACTCTGCCGCTGCCAGCACCGAGATCGACCGCAATGTAAAGTGGACTCAACATCAAGGGAAATTGGTCTGTCGGGCGAAATTCGGACGCGATCGACTAAACTATTCCGGCGGAGACTCCGACCTGGGCCGGTCTTTCCTTTGCCTTTTCCCTACGGTATCCGCTTTGTCGATAGACCGCGATAGGTTCGATAGCTCCGCCTTCGCGCTGCCTTGCCGCCGCCAATATAGGCGAAACGTCAGTAGTAAATGCTTCTTTCAGGGCGCCGAGTGCTGCTATCGCGTCGCCAGCGGCCTGAGCCTCGGCCAATCTTTCCCGGTCTACTAAATGAGCTTGGACAAAGGCCCTCGATATCTCGATCGAACTAGTTACAAGCGATTCGATCGGGTCGGTGACATTATGCGATTGATCGAGCATATAGGACGGATCGAATCCCGGAACACCGCTGATCTGTGCATCGACAAGCTCGTTAAAAATGAGGAAAAGCTGGAACGGCTTCACTGAGCCGGCGTCGAGGTCATCATCCCCGTACTTACTGTCGTTAAAATGAAAACCGCCGAGCTTCCCGAACTGAGCCAGTCGGGCGACGATCTGCTCAATATTAACGTTAGGAGCGTGATGGCCCAGATCGACGAGGCACGATGCCTTCTCGCCCAGTTCCTTCGCACATATGTAGCTGATTCCCCAGTCATTAATTACGGAAGAGTAAAAGGCGGGCTCGAAGAATTTATGTTCGATGAACAATCGCCAGTCGTCCGGAACTGCGGCATAGATCTCCCGCATCGAGTCGAGATAGCGCTCTATGGCGTGGCGAAAGTTTGATTGACCCGCAAAGTTACTGCCGTCGCCCACCCAAACTGTCAACGCTTTGGAACCTATTTTCTTGCCGATCTCAATGCATTCAACATTGTGCTCGATTGCCTGCTTTCGGACAGACGCATCGGTATTCGAAAGGCTCCCGTATTTGTAGGAATGTTTCTGGCCCGGCTGATCTTGAAACGTGTTCGAATTCATCGCATCGAAGGTGAGTCCGCAAGCTCTCGCCTTGCCGACGAGGTCATCGATGTTCTCAGACTTGTCCCATGGAATATGGAGCGAGACAGCTCCAGTTGTACGGACCAGCTTGTTGATGGTCGAACAGTCTTCAAGCTTCTCAAAGATCCCCCGAGGCTCGCCCGGGCCGGGGAACCGGGCAAAGCGAGTTCCTCCCGTGCCAACACCCCATGACGGAACCGCTACTTTGAGTTCGCGTGCCTTGTCGATCAGTGAACCGATCTCAACGTTTCGCCGGCGTAATTTCCTTCCGAGATACTCAAGATCTTCGGCAAGCCAGTCGCTTTTCGCTTTATTGTGCTCGGCGATAAATTCTTCGGATATCTCGAAATTTGTCGGCATATGATCACCTCATGAAACCGTCCTGCAAACCGCCATCCACCGGTATAATGTGGCCGGTCGTTTTCGCAAGCCTCTTGGAAAGAAGGAGAAAGATCGCCTCAGCCTGGTCGGACGGCTCGATGGGCGTCTGAGTCAGCGACCGTTTTGCGTAGAAATTCGACAGCTTCTCAGTCAAGGCATCAGTCTCCTCTGCTTCCTCAAAAGGAATGTCGTATTTGGCTAGCGACGCGATCACCCGGTCACGCGGGAACATGGTGCTTCCCTTCACTACGGTCGCCGGAGCCACGGCATTCACACGGAGCAAAGGAGCCATCTCGATCGCGAGTTCCCGAACCAGGTGATTCGCTGCTGCTTTACTCGTGTCGTATGCAAGGCTTCCCTTTTTAGCTACAACCGCATTTGCGCTGGTCGTCAAGATCACATTGCCCGTAAGGCCCTGCCTTTTGAATACTTTATTTGCCTCGTCGGCCACAATGTACGCGCCTTTGACGTTGATGCCAAAGGTGAAGTCCCACATCTTGTCGTCGATATGGCCGGACTTGTCGGGGGGTACGAACACGCCGGCGGTCACGATAACAGCATCAATACCGCCGTACGCTAGCATCACATTTTCAAACAATTTCGCGACCGATTCGCGATCCGTCATATCGCAGCCAAGTCCGATGGCAACTCCACAGTTCGAAATGCCAGTGCCGGAGACGCCGATACCTGCTCCGTACTGAGCGATTATCTGGTCGGCAGTTTCCTTGGCCGCAGCTTCGTCCTTATCGACACATACGACGTGGGCTCCTTCTTTCACAATACGGTGGGCAGTCTCTCTGCCAATTCCCGCACCGGCTCCTATGATGACGTGTATCTGTCGATCGAGTTCTTTCTCCGGAGGCATCCGTTGAAGCTTGGCCTCTTCGAGCGGCCAGTATTCAATATCGAACGCTTCCTGCTGGTCCATCGCCTCGTACTCATCAATCGCTTCCGCACCGCGCATTACTTCGATGGCACAGTTGTAGAATTCACCCGTGACTCGAGATTCGCTCTTATTCTTGCCCCATGCCACCATTCCAAGCCCTGGAATCAGACACACCGTCGGGTTTGGATCCCGCATCGCCGGCGAGTCCGGGCGCTTACATCGATTGTAATAATCTTCGTAGTCCTTTCTGTATTGTACTAAACCCTCAGATATCGCCGTCTTCAGGCTCTCGATGTCTCCTGTCTCAGGATTCCAGTTCACGAACAAAGGTTTGATCTTCGTCCGCAGGAAGTGATCCGGACAGGACGTTCCAAGTTCGGCCAGGCGTGGTCCGTCAACGCTGTTCACAAACCGAAGCATCTTCCAATCGTCCTGCACCGTGCCGACAAACCGCCGAAACACCGAAACCTGTCCGCGTATGAACGGTATGATATCCGATTGCAGTTTTTGGCGAGTTCCGTCGTCCAACGCCTTGTATTTTGGCCCGCCGAAGGTCGCTTCGCCCTTGTCGTGCTCCTCAATATACTGTGCCGCACGGTCAATTATCTCCAGCGCGGTCTCATAACACGTTTTATCGCTGTTATCCCACGAACTCATTCCGTGATGACCGAGCAGAATGCCTTTTGCTCTCGGGTTTTCCTTGATCAGCCGCTCGATCCTAAGTCCGATGTCGAAACCGGGCCGCTGCCACGGAATGTAAATAACGTCCTCACCATAGATCTCGTTCGTCAGCCTTTCCTGGTTGACTGAAGCGGCGATGGCAATCACTGAATTCGGGTGAAGATGATCTACGTGCTTAAACGGAACGAGCGTATGCAGCGGAGTATCGATCGAGCACGCACGCGGATTCAGGTTGAAAACGCAGTGCGAGTACATCGGATACATGTTGTCCTCGACCGGCGTCTTTGGGCCATTGTCAGGAGCATTCTCGTAAAGCGGACGCATCGCGCGGACCTTCTCGAGGTAAAGCGAAGCGAACCCATCGCGTTTGGCGGTTCGTAGGTCGCCGCCGGAACCCTTTAGCCAAAGCACTTCGACGGTCTCACCCGTCAACGGGTCAGTCTCCGGAAGTTTTGAAGACGTATTTCCGCCGCCAGTGTTTGTCAACGTCAAGTCGTCGCCCAACCGATTCGAGCGATAAACTAAGCGATCGACTCCTTGGAGTTGGTCCGCTTCCTCGTCCTTCCAAAGATATTTAACGTATTTATATTTCGCTTCTGATGCTGCTTGATTGCTCATTTCTTGCCTTTTGTGGTGCCTCGGGGTGCAACATAATCTGCCTGGAGACTCGCCAATTCGGGCCCATCTGCTCGAATGTCAATCCCTACTGGAAAACCGCTTAACCACTGTAATTTCGCGAGAATAACAAGTTCTAAAACAAAACGCAACTGCTTCCCAACGGGCCCCCTCAATTGGTAAGACCAAAAGAGGCTTGATATAGACGTCGCGGCTAAATTTCTCCCACTCCGTTCTCGATGTTGCACACGTAGATCTCGGGCTCGATCCCGGTTTCAAACCGATAGGCGTCCGAGATTGCAGAGGCTATATCATTACTGCCGCCCTTCTCAACCAGGTTGATAGTGCACCCGCCGAATCCGCCACCCGTCATTCGAGATCCAAGGACGCTATTTTGCCCTTTGGCGATCTCCACCATCAGATCCAATTCCCGACTGCTAACTTCAAAATCGTCCCGCAGGCTTTGATGTGACTCATTCATCAACGTGCCAAACGTCTCGAGATCACCCATCCGCAGTGCTTCTACCGAGCTAAGCACCCGCTCATTCTCTGTGACAATGTGCCGCGCGCGTTTATGGAGAATTGGATCCATTGTATCGGATCGATCTGCGAAATCGGTGAGGGACGCACCCCTTAGCGAGTTGTGCCCCAGAAATGCTGCGGCGGCCTCACATTCGGAACGTCGCTTATTGTATTCGCTTTCAGCGAGATCGTGCTTTGTCTTTGTATTACATATTAGGAATTGGGCATGCGAGACGGGTATCGCTGACCATCCAAGCGACTGGCAATCAAGGAAGAGTGCGTGCCCAGCCTTTCCGAATACTGAAGCGAACTGATCCATTATGCCGCTTCGGACTCCCGCAAATTCATGCTCCGCAGATTGCCCGATCCTGGCCAGATCCATTCCGTCAAGTTGATGCCCGGATAGCGCCGCAAGAGCAAAAGCGGTCGACACTTCTAATGCGGCCGACGAACTCAGTCCTGCCCCAACAGGCACGTCGCTGTCGATCAAGAGATCGGCTCCACGTAGAACGTAGCCCTTTCTTTCCAATATTAGTGCGACGCCCTGAACGTACCTTGCCCATGCATTCTGGCTTGGCAGCACCGGATCATCCAGATCGAATTCCGCTCCGCCCTCAAAATTCAACGATGCAACGCGAATACACCGATCTTTCCGCGAACGGCCCGCAACGTAAGTCGCGAAATTGAGAGCCGCGGGAAGTACGAATCCTTGGTTGTAATCAGTGTGTTCGCCAATGAGATTCACTCGTCCCGGAGCTCGGAAAAGACGAGGGGTGCCACCAAAGCGGATTCTGAATTCCGATGTGAGTTTGTCGAGATCGATCACGGATCAAGGGTCGAGGAAATGTTCTTCGGACAAGTCCCGCAGCCGCGCAGCCGCGGATTCAGGCGTAATGTCACGCTGCGGACTTCCTAGTATTTCAAATCCGACGAGGAATTTTCGTACCGTTGCCGAACGCAGCAGCGGGGGATAAAAATGTGCGTGAAAGTGAGCATGTTCGTAAACCTTCCCGTCCGTGGGCCGCTGATGTAGGCCCATCGAGTAAGGAAACGGCGTAAGAAAAAGATTATCGTAACGCGTCATCAATCGCTTCAATATTTGAGCGAATGCTCTCCGCTCGCCCTCGTCCATCTCGTCGATCGAACTGCGATGATCCTTTCCAATGATGATCGCTTCAAATGGATAGACCGCCCAGAAAGGTACTAACGCGGAAAAGTGTTCATTCTCACAAACGATCCGGTCACCCTTGGTGTGTTCAAGCTGGAGATAGTCGCAAAGCAGGCAGCTGTTGTGCTTGGCTTGGTATTCACGCTCCAGCCGCAGTTCTTTCGCCGGTTCGTTTGGAATGCTCTCGCTAGCCCAGATCTGGCAGTGCGGATGCGGGTTGCTTGCCCCCATCATCTCGCCTCTATTCTCGAAGATCTGGACGTGGTTGATGAAGGGAACCTCGCCGAGTTCCAGGTATTGATGTGCCCATTCATCGACGACGCCTTTGATATCAGGAACGCTCATTCGGGAAAGGGTCAGGCTGTGATCCGGTGAAAAACAGACCACACGGCTAATACCGCGCTCGCGTTCGGCAACCAGAAGATCACCGACGTTGAGATCGCCGTCGGGCACGTCTGGCAACAGGGCAGCAAAGTCATTATCAAAGACGAAGACCCCGTCGTAATCCGGATTGATCATCTCGCCCGCTCGTTTGTTGCCTGGGCACAGATAGCAATCCGGGTCGTATCGTGCCAGCACATCTCGTCGTGCCTCTTCGACCTGACCCTGCCAGGGCCGCTTGGTACGATGCGGAGACACGATGACCCATTCGCCGGTCAGCGGGTTGTACCTTCGGTGAGAATGCTCGTTAAGGTCAAACATCTATCGCTTGCCAGCGGTCGGATCCGGCCAGTCGTCGGTACGGAACGGTGAAGCAGGAAGACCGGAATCGTTCGTCAGATTAGGATTCTTCGGATTGCTGTTAAATGCATAGCGGACCGCCTTTGGGATTGACACCCGCGATGACGAAACCTCGACCTTATTCTTATCGATGATCTTCGCCTCCGCCCAATACCATTTCTTGTCGTCGCCCGCGATGGCGAATTCCTCCAGTTTATCCCCGCTCCGGATCCGCAGGCCCGAACCGACTTCATCAAAAGTCAGGATCACCTTGCCATTTTTTTCATCGGCCCTAACCACCACTGGTGCGTTGACGAATTTGCGACCGTATACATCCTTCAAGGCCCAACGCGACATTCGCTTGCCGACGTCGATCTTGTTCCGCGGATGAATGTCGTTGGACATTCCGATGTCGATCGTAACGATCAGGCCTGTGTTCGGGATAATTAATGCCGTTCGCCGCTGGGCCTCGCGAAGGAAGCTCCACGGTGATTCTTCGGGCTCCGGCTTTACCTGACGATAATTCGGCAGCTGGATAATACCGAAAGGCAGATCCGCCGCTCCCCAACGCTCGCGCCAAGCCCTGATCATCGTCGGCAACAAAATTCCGTACTGCTCGGCACGAGCTTCGTTCGACTCGCCCTGATACCAGACGGCTCCGCGGATCGCGAACGGGATCAGCGGCTCGATCATACCGTCGTAGATCGATGAGGCGTGTCGATAATCCCGCAAGGCGTCGGGAACGCCGGGTGATGGCGAGGGCCGGGCTCCCGAAGCTTTCGCCTTCTCCTGGTCCTCGCGCCATTTCTTTATCGCTTCGGCGTAATTTGCACGAACTGTCTCGCGTTCTTCGTTCCAGATCTGGGATCGCTCGACGGTCGGCTTGAGTTCCGGCGACGCGTTCAGGTACTTGATCGGAGTCCAGGCCTCGGCTTGCGAGCCGCCGTAGGACGAATTGATCAGGCCGATCGGCAGCTTTAGTTCCCGCTGCAGTTCGACGGCGAAGTAGTAACCGGCTGCCGAGAATTCCCTGACCGAAGCAGGCGTGGACGCCGCCCATTCTCCGAGCTTTCCCTCCTTTTTCTTGAACGCGACGTCGCGGCTGACGTTGAAGAGGCGGATGCTTGGGTGATTCGCGGCGGCGGTCGCAGCTTCGCCGTTCTCCGACTCTGGCAGCCTCCACTGCATGTTCGATTGGCCCGATACGAGCCATACTTCGCCGATCAGAATGTCCTTCAGTTCGATCGAATTCTTGCCGGCGATCGTCATGGACTGAGCCGATGAATTCGCGTCGAACTTGCCCATATCGACACGCCATGAACCGTTCGGGTCGGCTATCGCAGTTTTCTTGCGGCCGGCAAAGGTTACGGTGACGGACTCGCCGGGCTCGGCTTTGCCCCAGATCGGAATAGCCTGCTTCTGCTGCAGAACCATCGAACTGGCGATCACATCCGGTAAGCGGACCTCGGCCAGACACGCCAGCGACAATAGCCCGATGAAGATTGCGGTCGAAAGGCTTTTCATATTTCCGTCTGTATCCTAAGTTATGAGATACATTTAACCGTTTAGCCATAGGAAAGTAAAAGCCAACCGCTAAACTTTTTCGCACGCGCACTATCTCTAGCGGTATGACAGAAGCCCAATGAAACGAAACATAATTCCATTTATCTGCATGGTTTTGGCGATCGCATCCGCGGCCGCTGCTCAAACTCCCAGGCCGTCGCCGCTTGCGTTCGGAACACACAAACTGGCCGATGTGCGGATGCGTGATATCTGCATTCTGGTCGATGAGAAGACCAAGACGTACTACGCCATTTCGTCGGGCCGGGCCGCAGCGAAGGATGGTTTCCGCTCGCCGACCGTCCGTGCTTTTACGAGCAAGGACCTCGTCAACTGGGAAGGGCCGCACACGATCTTTCAGGTCCCCGTCGACCTCTGGGGCGGCACTAATATCGTTGGTATTTGGGCTCCTGAGATGCATTTTTACAAGGGCAAATACTTCCTGTTTCTGACATTCGATACGGACGAAAAATTCGGCGAGCAGTGGCGTGACTGGCTGCCTCGCGTTAAACGCGGGTCGCAGATCCTGGTTGCCGATTCACCGCTGGGGCCGTTCAAGCCGTTCGAAAATCGTTCGACGCTACCGCCCGACATGATGACGCTCGACGCGACGCTGTGGGTCGAAGACGGCGTTCCGTACACCGTCTTTGCACACGAATGGGTGCAGATCAAGGACGGCACGATCGAGTACGTTCGTCTCAAGGATGACCTGTCCGGCATCATCGGCGAACCGAAACGTCTCTTTAATGCCAGCGACGCCGTATGGAGCGTGAAGAATCCCGACTTCGGATGCCATGTGACCGATGGGCCGTGGCTGTATCGTTCAAAGACCGGAAAGCTGCTGATGGTATGGTCGAGCTTTTCAAAGACCGGATACACGGTCGGCATCGCCCGCTCCGAATCAGGCAAACTCGCCGGCCCGTGGACCCAGCAGGCCGAGCCGATATTCTCAGCCGACGGCGGGCATCCGATGCTTTTCAAACGCCTCGATGGCCAATTGATGATGGTCTTCCATTCGCCGAACAAAGAGGTAGAACGCGCCAAACTTTTCGAGATCGATGACCTCGGCGACACCTTGAAGATCCGTTCTGCTTTCCCTTCAAAATAGGCTCGGAGGTGTCCCACTAGTGTCCCAAAATGGGACGGCCTAATTGTTGTATCTATTGAGCTTGATGCCAAAAGCGTCCCAAACTCCATAGAGATGGGTGAAGTGGGACGCTTTTTCCTGTAACTCTTTACCATAGTTTACTTTACGGCCGCTGCATATAACGATGCGCGGTCGTTCGCGGAATTCCCAGTTCAGCCGCGATCTTGCGTGCACTCTTACCCTTTCCGGCCAACAGACGTGCTTTCGCAACCTGCGCTTGTCGTCCGCCCAATCCGACTGGCGAGCCAGCTTCCTCTAAGTGGACGTTCTCATCTCCAAACTCGACAAAGGTGAACCCAAGAAAGTTCTTCACCGGCTTGCGGTCGGTTTGCTTTGTGACCCCGAGGCACTTGGCGAGATCGAATTTGGCGATGCGGTAGACGGCGACGCGGTTGCGGTCGAATTTTGTGCGGCCGGAGCGGACCTTGATCTGTTTTAGGTAACGTAGGTCGGACGAGACAGCACTGCGGCCGATGGCAAAGACCGAATCGGCGAAGTTCGTAAGGTTGACCGAGCCCTGCAGGTCGCTTTCGGTCAGTTCGGCGGGAGCGCCGTGACGTTTCGGCGTGTGGGCAAGGACGAGGATCGAAACAAACTGTTCGCGTTTCAGTTCGTTCAGCCGCCGCATTATACCGAGCGAAGTGTTTATGTTCGAGGTCGAAGTGCGATCGAGAAAGGTGATGTTGTCCACGATCAGCGTGTCGATCCTCTCGTCGTAGATGATCGCTTCGAGTTCGGCAAAAAGCATATCCGAAAAGCTCTCGTACCCGTATGCAACGCGGCCGTTCCAGTACATCTCCGAGCGGATAATGTCGGACGAGAACGAATAGGGCGTCGACATCGTCACGCCGTCTTCGCCCACTGCCGAATATCGCATCAAAAGCTGTTCGCGTGTCAGTTCGAAGTCGAGATAGAGGACACGCCGCGGCGGCAATGCCGCACCAGTGTCGAACGGTGCCAGCGGGATGCCGCGTGCCAGGCTTTCGGCGATCTGCGTCGCCAGGATGCTCTTCCCTACGCCCGCACTCGAGAAAAGGACTGCCAGTTCACCGGGCAGCCAGAATTGCCCGAACAGCTCATCTCCCGCCGAGACCGGCATCGTCGTCTGCAGCCAAGCGTTCATCCCCCGGCAATACAACATCGCCGGCGATTCCTGCTCCGCCCGCTTCTTCGCCCGCTCCTTCCGCTCACGAACCGAATCGGGCTCCCACCCGATCATCGAATCATAATCCTGATCTCCACTAGGAAACTCCGACATACTGTTTCAACGCTCCTCATACGATCATTTGATCGTGTGAAACGAGTGTACTATGATTGGATATGTGTTGCAAGGATGGGACATAATGTTCAACTCAGATCGGGTAGTATCGGATATGCACTTTCATTCTATTCAACAAAACGCTGGATAAATCGGGTAGAATCGGGTAGAATCGGGTAAGTGGACAGGAACGAGCCTAATATCAACATAACTCCAGAATTCCTAACCCTGATCGCCGAGATCGATGAATTTAAGGGTAGGTGGACGGAGATGCGCGAAGTTTCGCCCGAGGTGCTGCAGAGTTTGAAGCATGTGGCGACCATCGAGAGCGTCGGTTCTTCAACCAGGATCGAAGGGGCGAAGCTGTCGGACGCGGAGGTCGAAAGCCTTCTCTCAGGGCTTTCGATCACCTCATTCAAGACGCGAGATGAAGAAGAAGTTTACGGCTATGCCGAGACAATGGATGTGATATTTCAGGCGTACGGAGAAATTCCATTGACGGAGAATCATATCCGGCAGCTACACCAGATGCTGCTTCGTCACAGCACGAAGGATGAACGGCACCGCGGAGACTATAAAAAGCTTCCAAATAATGTGATCGCACGCGGCAAGGATGGAATCGAAATAGGCGTTGTTTTCGAGACTGCCACGCCATTTGAAACGCCGATGGAAATGGCGTCGCTTGTCGGGTGGGCCAAGCAAGCGGAGGAAGACAAGATCATTCATCCGCTGCTCCGGATCGCGGTTCTCATCGTAAGGTTTCTGGCAATTCATCCGTTTCAAGATGGGAATGGGCGTTTGTCCCGAATACTGACGACACTAATGCTCTTGAAAGCAGGTTACCTCTATGTTCCATATGCATCGCTCGAGGTGGTGGTCGAAGAGAACAAGGACCTTTATTACAAGTCGCTTCGACGAACGCAAATCTCCATCAAGAGTGGAAAGCAGGATTGGGGACCCTGGCTCGGATTTTTCTTAAGGTGCCTCAAAAAACAGAAAGATAATCTCGCTGCAAAGATCGAGGTCAGCGGGCAAACAGAAAAGCCTGCCCTGCCGGGTATCTCTGTCCAGGTGCTTGAGTTGCTATCCGTTCACAAGGGTCTGGGCATCGCCGACCTTTCGTATATGACCGGTGCAAACCAAAACACGCTAAAAGTACGTATGCGCGAGTTGGTCGAGCGCGGCTTGGTAAAGCGCCATGGGAAGGCTCGTGCGACCTGGTACTCGCGAGTCAGATGATCTTCAAGCACTGCGGAGGAGCGATCGTCGTTGGCCAATAGCTAAATGCCTTTGGGCTTTAGCCTTAAGACGAAGAACTATTGAGCCTGTGGGCTTAACCGTATATTATTGATACGGATGGCTGTTTACCTGCATCCAAAGTTAGAAGATCTACCATGCATTACAAAAAAGCTCTCTTTGTATTATCCATCCTTTTCGTGACCGCGGTCGCGGGAGTGTCGGTATCGGGTCAGAGTGCCGTTGATCCTGCTCCTGTTGCGCCTGGGTCGAAGACGATCGCGGACTTTGATTTTGTTGACTTTGACGGAAAGAAGCGAAAGTTCTCGGAGTTCAAAGGCAAGATCGTTTTGATCGATTTCTGGGCCACTTGGTGCGGGCCTTGTCTGGCGGATATTCCGAAACTTAAAAAGCTGTACGAGACGTATAAGCCGCAGGGTTTTGAGATACTCGGGATGAACGCGGAAACGATCGGCGACGAAGATACCGCGGCTGATCCCGAGGCGGCGAAGGAATCGGCGGCACGAGCAAAGCAGATAGTGAAAACCCGCAGCGTCACCTGGCCACAGGCAAACGCCGCAACCTCGCTGCCGATCGCGGTCAAGACGTTCGGCGTGACCGTGCTGCCGACGAAGATCATCGTTGACGGCGACGGCAACATCCTCGCAAAGATCGGCGAAAAAGAAGATACGGAAAAGATAGTCGCCGGAATAATGGCGAACAGGAAATAAAGCGGAAGCGGACCGGAATATATATTTTGTGGGACAAATCTTGAAGTCACTCTTAACAAAATTCGCGCTTCTTGCCCTTTTCGCTGTCGTGCTTTCGGCGGCTGCGTCGGCGCAGAATCCGGTTTCCGTTTCGATGACGGTCGCTCCGACGAGCATCCCTTCGGGCGGTTCGGGCACGGCGAAGATCAATGCCAGCATCGGCGGCGGGTGGTATATGTATTCCATCTCGCAGGGGCCGGGCGGGCCGATCCAAACGCGGATCAGCCTGGGCGAGGGCCCGTTCAAAATGGGCACCGTCTCGGGCCCGCGGCCGAAGGTGAAGATGGACCCGAATTTCGGGATCAACACCGAGTCATACGCCGGAAGCGCCGTGTTCAACGTTCCGTTTACCGTAACGGCCGGCACGCCCGAAGGCCCGCAGACATTGAACGCCAGCATTCGATATCAGGTCTGCAACGACACTGTGTGCCTTCCGCCTAAGACGGTAAAGTTGGCGTCAGCAGTTACGATCGTCGCCGGCAAGGCCGCTCCGTTGGCGACGCCGACGCCCACGGCAACTCCGACGCCCTCGCCGACACCCGCCAACGCTAATGCAAACCTGAACGCAAACGCGAATGCAAATGCGTCCGATGCTAACGCGAACGTTGACACCACCGCAGATGCGAACGCCGAACTGCCGCCGATGAACGGCCCTGACAGTTCGATCACCGACAATAACTCCGCAGCCGTGACACGTCCCGCAGAAAGCCACATAAACGATCAGCCAATTTGGGGCTTCGTCTGGCTGGCGATGACGTTCGGAGCCCTGTCGCTGCTGACGCCCTGCGTTTTCCCGATGATCCCAATCACCGTTTCGTATTTCACGAAACACGGTTCGGAATCGACCGCCGGATCTATCCGCGACGCTCTGATCTACGCGTTCGGCATCATTTTTACTTTTACGGGGTTGGGCGTCGCCTTGGCACTATTGTTCGGTGCCGCCGGGATCAATCGTTTTGCGGCGAATCCCTACGTAAATTTGCTGATCACGGGGATATTTCTTGCTTTCGCATTCAGCCTTCTCGGTGCATACAATCTCGGGGTTCCGTCGAGCGTTCTCACGAAACTGGATGGCTTCACGCGTTCGAAGGAATCGGGCAAGACGATCGGCCTCCTGCTGATGGGCTTGACGTTTTCGCTTACATCATTTACATGTACGGCTCCGCTCGTCGGTACCATTTTGGTCGCGGCGGCACAGGGCGATCTGTTCTATCCGATCATCGGAATGCTGGCGTTTTCGTCGGTCTTTGCACTTCCTTTTTTCATTCTTGCCGTCGCGCCGCAGCTGATGCATTCGCTGCCTCGGTCGGGCACCTGGATGAATTCGGTCAAGGTCGTGATGGGCTTCCTTGAGATCGGTGCGGCGCTTAAGTTTTTATCGAATGTCGATCTCGTTTGGGGCTGGGATATCTTTACGCGGGATGTCGTTATCGCCGGGTGGATCGCGTTGTCCATTCTCACGTTTCTGTACCTGCTCGGCGTGTTCCGCTTTGCGCATGACTCCGAAAACCGGAGTATCGGGCTGGTCCGCGTCCTGAATGCTTTCCTGTTTGGTACGCTTGCTTTCTACTTGCTGACAGGCCTTTTCGGATCGCGGTTAGGTGAACTCGAATCATTCCTCCCGCCGGCAAAAGAAACTGCGGGTTCGACGATCGGCGGCAGCCCGATGAGCAATGAGCTTTCGTGGATAAATAACGATTATCAAGCCGCACTAAAACAAGCTCAGGCCGAGAATAAAAGGATCTTTATCGATTTCACGGGTTACACCTGTACGAACTGTCGATGGATGGAAGCGAACATGTTCCCGAAACCTGCGGTGCGGGCCGAGCTGGAAAAATTCGTTCGCGTACGCCTTTATACCGACGGTGAAGGCGAGCCTTACGAGGGCTTTCAAAAGATGCAGGAAGCCCGGTTCGGAACGGTCGCACTACCGCTTTATGCACTCGTTACTCCGGAAGATCAGATCACCGCGAAATTCGAGGGACTGACGCGGGACGAGAATGAGTTTGTTTCTTTTCTCAAGAAATGAGTAGTAAAACCTGCACGCAAATAAGCCCACCGAAGCGTACGTTTCGGTGGGCTTATGTGCGTCTGTTACTTAACTAATTCTTTGTTCGCGCAACTCGCTCTTTCAGCACTGGCTTGATGTCGTTGACGACTCGGGCAAAAACACCGAGGACGATCCGCCATTTCTTGTCCTGCAGCTTCCAAATGTGCAGGCAGTTGCCTTTTTCCATACCTTCGTTGCTGTCGGCATATGAACACGCGTTCCATGAGTAGGCCATATCGGAAGATTCGAACTGCGAGACCCGGGTCGGAAAATCGACTGCCATGTAGCGTTCCATTTCTTCCTCGGCGTCGCCGCGTCCGTCGATCGGCGGCACGCCTTCGCGTAACAGTCGGACGTCATCGCTAGCGTACTTATCGTAGGCACCGCCAAGGCCTTTCTTCGTCATACTCATCTTGAGAAAATTCATCGTCGCATCCGCTGCCGACCAGCCCCGCACGTTCTTGTCGCGAGCGTACGGAACGGGAGCAATGTACCGCTTCTTCTTTTTCTCGACTGGATCGTGCGAGATCTCGATGTCGAGGATCGCCTTATACTGGCCGTCCTGACGCTTTTGCCACACGGTCGCATATTGGCCGATCCGCTGGACCTGGATCGACTTGACCCGCTCGGTCATCGTCCACTGGCCGGTCGTATAACCAAGCAAGCCGTTCATCGAGATATCCGCGCGGGTCACGGTGCGCCGCAGTGTGCCGGCCTTACTTTCGTCGCGGGTTCGCAAAAACTCCGGGCCATTCACCGCCTCGGGCCGGAAAATGATCGCGTCCTCAGCGAGGAAATCGAGAAACGCCGGATTAAATCCCTTCACCGAGACCGCCTGGCCGAATGCCCGTTCGGCGTCGTACATCGCCTGGACCGCCTGGCCCGCGGCGGGTAATGACAAGATTATTGTGAGAATTGTTAATACTATTGATCGCATAAAGGATTAGTTTACCTAACTTGCGGCCTAACTTGCCAGAAAAATCTGTATTCTCGAATACATAGGGAGATCATTCGTTGTTCTTCCGCAGGTCTCATAAACGCCTAATCTGCTCAATTTTCGAAATTTTTGCGTGCTCGAAAATTATGGCTTGACAAATGGCGCGGACAAATATAAAAATACGGTCGTTCGTTTTTATTTCTAAATATGCCAAAGCTCAGCGATGCGGCGATCGAAAAGCGTAAGGAAACTATCGAAGACGCGGCGCGTGAGTTGTTCATAAAGCAGGGCTTTCACGCGACCTCGATGCGGGACATTGCCAAGGGAGCGGGCGTTTCACTGGGCAATCTTTACAATTATTACGAGACCAAGGACGCTATATTTGAATCGATAATCAATCGTTATCTCGGCGTTATCGATGAAAAGCTTAAGGATATATTTGCCCGGATAGACGAACCGCTTGAACCTGAGAACCTAAGACGAATGGGCGGCATGGTCGGCCGCTTGGTCAACGAACACTCTGATTTCTGGCTGCTGATGTATATCGACGTCCTCGAATTCCAGAATCAGCATTTTAGGAAGATGTTCGATGGGATATCAGCGAGATTCGGGAAGATCTTTGCCGAGAAATTCAAAGATGCCGAAAAACGTGGCGATCTGCGAACCGGCGTCGAGGCAGCACCGGTATTTACCGCAGCCTATATGCAGTTCTTTAACTATTTTCTGGTCGAGAAACTTTTTGGCGGTAACCATCATCTTGGCCTCACCGATGACCAGGCGCTCAACTGCCTAACGAAGATATTTGCCTACGGCACCTTGAGCGAAAGCAAGATGGCGAGTTTTAAGAAACGGGCGAGCAAAGGGCTTGCCTGACCGGTCAGCATTAAATTTCTGACCACAAATTCGCAGTTATAAAAAACGAACGTTCATTTTCTTTCTGGAGGCTTCACCACGATGTTTCGAAAAATTAGGTTATTCTCTGCAGCTATCTCAATGCTAGTCTTTGCCGCTGTCGCTTACGGCCAGGGCACGACCGGACAAATATCCGGCACAGTGACTGATCAGAATGGCGCGGTTATCGCCGGAGCCGCCGTGAAAGCGACGAACCTTGCGACCAATTCGGCCCGAGAGGCGAGCACCAACTCCGACGGCACTTACGACTTCCAATTATTGCCGCCCGGGCGTTACAGGGTCGAAATATCGGCCATAAGTTTCGCCAAACAAACTGTCGAGGCAGACGTCAACATTACCCAGACGACGTCAGTGAACGTTCAGCTAGGCATCGGGCTCGACGCCGGTTCGGTGACGGTTCAGGCAGATGCTCCGGTCATTCAGTCCGAAACGTCGCAGCAAGGACGTGTGGTGACTGGCGAAACTCTTCGCCAGCTTCCGCTGCCTACGAGAAACTTTCAGCAGCTGCTGACGCTATCGCCGGGAGCCCAGACCGGTGTGTCGAATACGACGGAACTGGGCCGCGGCGATGCGACGATCTCGGTGAACGGCCAGCGCACGACGAGCAACAGCGTCCGCATCAACGGCATCGATGCGAACTCGATCGGCACCAACTCGACGCCGAATATCGCGGTCCCGGCTCCGGACAGCCTGCAGGAATTCATCGTTCAAACTTCCCTCTACGATGCCTCGAACGGGCGCAACTCCGGCGGCAACGTCGAGGCCGTGACCCGCAGCGGATCAAATCGTCTGAGCGGTAACATTTACTATTTCCTTCGCGACGAATCCCTCAACGCTAACGATCCTTTTGTACAGGCCCGCGGGCTTGAGCGTCCGGTGCTGAGCCGAAATCAGTTCGGAGGAACGCTCGGCGGCCCGATCATCAAGGATCGTGTATTCTTCTTTGGTTCATATCAGGGTACGCGTGAGACCAACGGAGCTTCGCTGACCAACAGCCTGACGTTCCCGGTCGTGCCGGCGGGATTGACCGACACGAACCGAACGGCGGCGGGACTGGCTGCGGCATTCGGCCTTCCGGTAGCGTCGATCACACCGTCATCGATCGCTCTGTTGAACGCACGGCTGCCTAACGGATCATTCGCAATTCCGTCATCCGGCGTGACGGGCCTTTCGGCGTTGACCGGCGTGCCGATCGTTCAGTCCGGCGAGTCGCGTTTCAAGGAGAACCAATTCAATCTTAACGGCGACATCAATTTTTCACAGGCTCACACGCTTTCGGCGAAGTTCTTTTTCGCGGACAATCCGACCACGCAGGCGAATTATAACTTCGCGGGTTTGGGCAACGGTGCGAATCAGCTCATCGGCTTCGGCGGCGACCTTACGATCAAGCAGAAGCTCTACACGATAGCGGACACATACGTATTCTCGCCGAATGTGGTCAATCAGGCACGGGTCGGATTCAGCCGCATCCGCGTCACAAGCGTTCCGCAAGAGCCTTTCACCGCCGCTTCGGTTGGTATTACCAATCCTTTGGCAAGCCTTTATCCGGGAGCACCGACGCTATCCTTTGCCGGTACCGATTCGGTTTTCTTCCTCGGTTCTTCACCCTTGTCGGATCAGTCATCGCGGATTAATGCATATACCGCATCCGACACACTGTCGTGGACGATCGGGAATCATCGGCTAAAGATCGGCGGCGAGTATCGCTTTTCGCAGGTCAAATTTTACTTCAACGCGTTCACCCGCGGACAGATAATTTACAACAACGCCAGCGGCCTGACCGCGTTTCAGAATTTCCTTGCGGGTAACGGGACCTCGCTTATTGGTTCGGGCGTCTTCGACCGGTATTACAAGGTTACGGACACGAGCGGTTTCATCCAGGACGACTGGAAAGTGAACAGCCGCCTGAGCATAAACATCGGGCTCCGCTATGACATTTATGGCCTGCCGGTCGAAGATCAAGGCCGGTTGGTCAACCTGATCCCTAATCAGATCCGCATCGGTACATTCGCGGCACCGGCTCCGCCTCCGAATGGATTGGTTCAGGCGGAAGGCGGTCCGCTTGCCGGAGTTCCCACCGTCGAGAAGACGCTGGTTCCGGTGGACAAGAATAACTTTGCACCGCGTATCGGATTCGCTTTCGATCTGTGGGGCGATCAGCAGGTGATCGTTCGCGGCGGATACGGCCTGTATTACGACCGCATCTCGACACGTTTCGCGAATACGCAGCTGTTCAACTATCCGTACTTTGCACTCGGTGTCGGCGTGGTGAACAATTCACTTGCTCCGCTGCTCGGCCTTCGCAGTGCGGCCAACCCGTTCGTTCCGATCCCGCTTCCGTCGGCATTCCCGACCGTTGGGACCGTGCCTTCACCGCTTGCCGCAGGTATTCCGTTCGTCGGATTGCCGATCGCGGGAGTGTGGGTCGATCCTGAACTGCAGACGCCATACGTTCAGCAATACAATTTGGGTGCGCAGATCGCACTGCCGAAGAACTTCGTGGCTGAGATCGGCTACGTTGGCAATCGCGGCACGCATCTGCTGCAAGTGATCACGCTGAATCAGCCGATCTACAATCAGGCGGCAAACACGACCACATTTCCGCTGGGCCAACCGGTTGGCGGCATCCAGTTCTTTTCGCCGAACAAGAACCTGACGGGCGGAAACCAGCAGGTCCAGACGACATCGCTGTCGAGCTACAGTTCCCTTCAGATGTCACTTTCAAAGCGCTTCTCGGACGGGCTGCAGTTTCTTGCGGCCTATACCGTCGGACGTTCTACCGATTATTACAACGGCACGTCGGTCAACGAGCTCGGCAACACGCCGGGCGACCAGTTCAACTGGCGTTCCAATCGTGGGCCCTCGGACTTTAACCGCAAACATCGGCTGGTCGTCAGCGGTGTTTATGACCTTCCGAAGCTAGTAGACAACGACAATGGTGCAAAATGGCTGGTCAATAACTGGCAGATCGCGGGAATAGCCGTGTTCCAGTCAGGCCTGCCGTTCTCGATAATCGATTCGAACGGCACGACGATAATCAACCGTGCGAACTATAACCCGGCATTCAACAGCTCGGAGTTCACGGGTTCGGGCGACGCGGGCGACAGGCAACTGCAGTATTTCAACACCTCGGCGTTTGTAACGTCGCGGTTCGGAACTGCTACTTTCGACCAGGCCAACCCCTATGGAAACAGTGCGAGAAATCTGATCTACGGTCCGGGCCAAAAGAACGTAGACATCTCGTTCATCAAGTTCCTCCCGTTCACTGAACGAGTCCGGGGAGAATTTCGTGCTGAGTTCTTTAACGTGTTCAACTGGACCAACTACGCAAATCCAGGGAACGCTTTGGGAACCGCGACGTTCGGAAGGATCACGTCAGCCGCCGCCGGGCCAAGGGTCGTGCAGTTCGCCTTCAAGCTCGGATTCTAGACGGATGCCGCTGATCGATCTGCCAGAAGCCGGCCTCTTTTTCGAAGAGGCCGGCAGCGGACCGCCGCTCGTTCTCGTTCCGGGTTTTGCGTCCGGTGCGTGGAGCTGGGCGTGGCAAACGCCCGAGCTTTCACGCGACTTTCGGATAATCGCGTTCGATCCAAGAGGCGTTTCGCGATCGTCGATCGGCGAAGGAGCTACGGCTTCCATCGAGAAGATCGCTGATGATCTGGCTGGGCTGCTGGATCACCTCGGACTGGGATCCGCCAACCTTCTGGGTATCTCTTTCGGTGGTTTCGTGGCACAGGAATTTGCGTTGAGCTATCCTTCACGAGTTACGAGGCTGGTGCTGGCTTCGACGGGTTTCGGCGGGCCGAATCACGTGCCGCCGTCGCCGGAGGTGCTGGCGTCATTCGCAACGACCGCCGAACTGAATTCGCCGGAGCGGATAAGGAAATACCTGACCACGGCGTTCTCAAAGGAATTCTTAAGTGCGAATCCTGGAGAGGTTGCGAGGTTTTGCGACCTACGCGAAAAGAATCCGGTGTCGGAGGACGTTTACAGGCAGCAGCTTGAATCGGCGATGATGTTCAATACCGAGAACCGAATAGGCGGCATTTCGGCTGAAACGCTCGTCATCACGGGCGATGCGGACACTGTCGTTCCGCCGCAGAATTCCCTGAATCTCGCCGCAAAAATACCAAACGCGAGGATCGAGATGATCCGCGGTGCGGGCCATATGGCGTTTGTCGAACGGTCGGCAGAGTTCAATCAGCTAGTGAGCAGTTTTCTGAATTACGAGAAATGAAAGACGCAAAGATCATCGGAACCGGCGTTTACGTTCCTGAACGGATCGTTACCAACGCGGAGCTGAGCCGCAACCTGGGCCAGGACATCGACGAGTTCGTGACGAATATCGTTGGTATAAAGGAAAGGCGAATCGCGGCCGAGGATGAAAGTGCTGCGGACTTAGCGACATCAGCGGCTATTGAGGCTTTGAAGGACGCTGGTTTGGATGCCTCGGAACTGGACCTGATCCTGCTGGCGACCGACACGCCTGAGTACATTTCGCCCGCGACCTCGGTTGTCGTGCAGCAACGCATCGGGGCGGTCAATGCCGGAACGTTCGACATAAACTGCGCGTGTGCGGGTTTTGTGACCACGCTCGATGCCGCGTTCAAGTACATAAAGGCAGATGAATCGTACACCAACGTACTCGTGATCGGCTGTTATGCGATGAGCAAGTTCGTCGACTGGAGCGACAAAAAAACGTCTACCCTTTTCGCTGATGGTGCCGGAGCGATGGTGCTGCGTGCGGTCAACGACGAAGTACATTTCCTCGCTTCGAAACTGGTGGCCGATGGCAACTATCATAACTACATGGGCATTTTTGCCGGCGGTACGCGCGAGCCGATAACGGCCGCGGTCCTTGAGAAAAACGACCACAACCGACTTCGTTTCGCACAGAAGTATCCGCCCGAGGTCAACATTATCGGCTGGCCCAAGATCGTGAACGAAGTGCTAGCCAAAGCCGAGCTTTCTCTCGATCAGGTCGATATCTTTCTGTGGACACAGGTCAATCTCTCGACCATCAAGATCGTAATGGAGGAAATGAAGATCCCGGCAGAGAAAACGCACACCATTATGCAAAAATGGGGCTACACCGGCTCAGCCTGTATCCCCATGGTCTTTCACGACGCGCTGCAGGCAGGCAAGATCAAACGGGGCGACAGGGTCGTAATGTGTGCCTCCGGCGGCGGCCTGAACATGGCCTGCGTGGCGATGAAGTATTGAGAGCTGTGCTAGATTTGTCCAGTAATGGAGCGAATCAATAACAAGCTTTTGGTCCTG